>MFQN01000034.1 GCA_001783065.1 Candidatus Magasanikbacteria bacterium RIFCSPLOWO2_12_FULL_43_12 | reverse complement strand
AACATAAATTTTTCCTCTACGCCCGCAAATCAACGGATGTTGAGGATAAGCAAGTGAGGTCTATTGATGACCAGATCGCAGAATTGCGCGCCTTTGCGAAACAAGAAAATCTGAATGTTGTTGATATTTTTATTGAAAAGCAATCAGCCAAAATTCCGGGCCGTCCGATATTTGGTGAAATGATAAAACGGATTGAAAAAAGCGAAGCGCAAGGAATTTTGGCCTGGCACCCTGACCGTCTGGCGCGCAATTCTGTGGATGGTGGACAAATAATTTATCTCATAGATTGCGGGCGTATTGTGGCGTTGAAATTTCCTCAATTCTGGTTTGAACCAACGCCGCAAGGAAAATTTATGTTGAATATCGCCTTTGGGCAAAGCAAATACTATGTGGATTCTCTTTCCGAAAACACGAAGCGTGGTTTGCGCCAAAAAGTGAGACGGGGCGAATATCCGAGCGTTGCGCCTATTGGCTACGTAAACGATGTGAGAAACAAAAGTATTGTTGTTGACCGCAAGAAAGCCAAAGTTATCAAGGCGGCATTTGAGTATTACGCCACCGGCAACGCTCGGCTTGAAGATGTCTCTATCTTTTTGGCGCAACGCGGGATTATGTCCCGCGGCGGAAAGAAAATCCACAAGACGAGGGCGACTTTTATCCTTTCCAATCCGTTTTACACGGGACTATTTCGCTACTCCAAAGAATTGCACGAAGGAAAGCATGAGCCAATCATCTCAAAGAAAATTTTTGATAAAGTCCAAGAAGTTTGGAAGCAGAGAGGACGACCGCACCACAAAACAAAGAATGAGCCACAAGATTTTTGCGGACTTCTAAAATGTGGCACTTGCGGAATGTCCATAACTGGCGAATACAGGGTTAAAAAGCAGAAAAATGGAAATGTTCACGATTACATTTATTACCACTGCACCAAGAAAAATAAATCAATAAAATGTCCCGAACCCTATATTCGCCAAGAAAGTTTAGACGAGCAAATTTCCTCTCTGCTTCAAAAATTTTCTTTGCGTTCGGATTGGGCGGAAAAACTTTTGGAAATGGCGGAAACGAATAAAGATAAATCCGCCCAATCCGTTTCTACTTTTGTTCAGGAAAGCCAAAACAAAATCCGCGCCATACAAACGAAGCTTCAGCGACTTCTTGATGGCTATTTAGAGCAAGACATTGAGCAAGAAATTTACCGCGAGCAAAAAACAAAACTTCTTATGGAAAAGAAGTCGCTGGACGAGAAAATGGCGCGGATTGAACAAAAGCAGAATGATTGGCTCGAACCGATGAAAGAATGGATAAAAGTCGCTTCAAACCTCGTCAAAATCGCAAGGAATAGCAACCTTTTGGAGAAAAAGGTTGCTGCCAAAGAAATCTTTGGCTCGAACCTGCGCTTGGTGAGCCGCGCTGTGCGCGGCGAGCCAGTGTTTCCATACCTTTCCGCGCTTCGCGCGGCTGAATCGGTCGGCAAAATTCCTGAAAGTTTGATTGTGGTGCCGGGAAGAGGACTCGAACCTCCAACCCCTTTCGGGAACATGCTCCTAAGGCATGCGTGTCTACCAATTTCACCATCCCGGCCTGGCACTCATTAAACCACAAAACCGCGAAAAGTCAAGCCACTTTAAACTATACAGTCAAAAAATTCATCACTATTACAAATTTTAACCGGTTTGTCAGAATTTGCAGTGTGCATTTTTTGCACATTGCTTTTTTCTACCAAAATATTTTCTACAGCCATCCCTTCTTCTTGAAGTAAATAATCATGCCCCAAAAAACCGCTAACATCACCAATATCATGGCATCAAAACCTAACGGCGAAGCCAAGCCCGGCATATATTTAAAATTCATTCCGTACAAACCGGCCAAAAAAGTTAATGGCATAAAAATCGTGGCGATAATCGTTAACACTTTCATCACGCTGTTCATCCGATTGCTCAAACTGGACAAATAAATATCCAGCATGCCGGTGGACATATCCCGATAAGTTTCCATGGTATCAATCGCCTGCACCACCCGATCGTAAATATCGCGCAAATAAATCCGCGTGCTTTTTTTGATTAACGGACTATCGCCGCGCTCCAAAATATCCACCACCTCGCGCAAAGGCCAGATCGCTTT
The DNA here is from genome assembly GCA_001783065.1 of Candidatus Magasanikbacteria bacterium RIFCSPLOWO2_12_FULL_43_12. Lineage (GTDB taxonomy): Bacteria > Patescibacteriota > Patescibacteriia > Magasanikbacterales > UBA922 > 2-12-FULL-43-12. The sequence continues at coordinate 11,451 of MFQN01000034.1, read as the reverse complement.
GCGCAAACCAAGAATCTCACGCTTTAAACTATAAATTGACCGCAAGGTTTGCTGTGATGGATTTTTGATTAAATCCGCCTCTAACAATTCTATTCTCTCGCCAAAATCTTCCAAAACTTTAAAATAATTATTTACAATATCGTCAATCAATTCGTAAACTAAATAATCGGTGCCAAGAGAACGGATTCTGGTTTTCTCTTTTCTAATCCATTCGCGCGCGTGATCAAACGCGTCGCCTTTTACCCCTTGTTGAAGCGTAATCACGAATTTATTCGCCATCACGATGCTGACTTGCTCGGAAACGAACGGCTGGTTAGCGGTCTTGCCCGGCGTTAACATTTTTAAAACTATGTAAATATAATCATCCAAAATTTCTATTTTCGGCCGTTGGTTTGGATTAACTATGTCTTCCATAATTACCGGATGCAAATCAAACCCCAAACCTAACTCGCTCAAAAAACTTAACGGCGGAACATTATCAATGTTTATCCAAGTTATCTCCGGTGTATTTTTATAACGCACGCATTCCGCCAAATCATGGGTTTCTTTTTCTTCCAAATGTGTCTCGCTATAATCCATCACGGAAATTAAATTGTCTGACAGACGTTTTTTATTTGATTTTTCTTTAGTGGCAGGCATAAAAATTAAATTATTACTAACAGGACTATTATAACACAAAAGACGAGCTTCCGCCCGTCTCTTTAACAATTTAACAATTTGGCAATTCAACAATTATCACCTATCTCTTATCTCCATATATCTCAATCTATCTCAATTTTTAATTCCTCCGTCTAAACCCGCCGCCAGATCTATTACCACCGCTTCTTGGTCCTGGGTCGGCAAAAGTCGGCGCCTGATAACCCTCCGGCTTTGGCATAAGCGCTTTCATGGACAAATTAACCCGGCCTAAATTATCTATTTCTTTTACTAAAACTTTTACAGTGTCGCCCAGTTTCAGCACATCGCTCGGACGGCCAACCCGCTCCCAGCGCAATTCACTGACATGCACCAATCCGTCTTTGTTGGGTAGAATCTGCACGAACGCGCCAAAGTCTTCCATGCGCACAACCTTGCCTTCATAAGTTTCTCCGGCTTCAACTTCTTTGGTTAATTCCAATACCATTTGCTTGGCTTTTTCCATCGCGACCATGTCAACTGATGTAATCATTACCCGGCCGTCTTGTTCAATGTCAATTGTCACACCAGTTAACGTAGTGATTTTTTTAATTGTCTTGCCGCCAGGACCAATCACATCGCCGATTTTTTCCGGATCAATCATAATCGTTTCAATGCGCGGCGCGTATGGCGATAGTTCTAATTTTGGCGTCGCGATCGCTTGATTCATCGCGGTCAAAACTTGCAATCTGGCTTCGCGAGCTTGTTTGATTGTCTTCTCAACAATTTCCCAACTCAAACCATGCGTCTTGGTATCCATTTGTACGGCGGTAATACCATCAATCGTGCCGGCGATTTTGAAATCCATTCCGCCCGGACCATCTTCCACATCTTGCAAATCAGTTAAAATTTTATATTTCTTAATCTCACCGTCATTTTCCGCCGCGTCTGACGCCAAACCCATGGCAATACCGGCCACCGCTTTTTTAATCGGCACACCGGCAGCCATCAAAGATAAAGATGAACCGCAAGTGGAAGCCATTGAACTTGAACCATTGGAACCCATCACTTCGGAAACCACGCGGATCGCGTATGGAAAATCAGCTTCTAATGGTAGCACCGGCTCCAAAGCGCGTTCGGCTAAAGCGCCGTGTCCAATCGCCCGTCTGCCCGGACCGCGCATTGGTTTGGCTTCGCCATAAGCGAATGGCGCGTCATTATAGTGGTGCATATAACGCTTGGTGCCATCTTCTTCCATGCTGTCTAATGTTTGCACATCTCCCGGCGCGCCGAGAGTAACCACTGACAAAACCTGCGTATCACCGCGCATAAACAAAGCCGAGCCATGCACGCGCGGCAGAAAATCAATTTCCGAAGAAAGTTTTCTGATTTCCGTTAATTTCCGGCCATCCAATCTCTGGTCTTTGGCTAAAATTCGTTTGGTGATTTGCTCTTCAACATATAATTTAACGTTGTTCAACGCGGCTTTTCGCACTTCTTCTTCATAATTTTTTTCCGCCAATATCTTTTCAATTTCTTCCGAAAATTTATCCAGCATAGCCGTGCGTTCCGGACGAGTGATTTTAACCGCGTCAAAAATCATTGACTCAACATTCTTGGCAATGTATTCTCGCGCGATCTGGCGCGCTTCTTCCTCAAGTTTATCGTCAACGCCAGCCGCGTCATCAGCTAAAGCAGGAATAGCTTCTTTCGCTTGGCCAATCTCGGATTGAATTTTTTTAATGAATTCAATCACCGGTTTTAATTGTTCGCAACCCCATTTCATGGCTTTAAAAATCGTCTCCTCCGAAACTTCTTTGGCTCCGACTTCTACCATAACCAATTTTTCCGGCGTTCCGGCCACGACTAAATTTAATCCGCCGGTTGCCAATTGCTCGGTCGTGGCGTTTAAAATAAATTCGCCGGTTTCCGTCATGCCAACTCGCGCCGCGCCAATCGGACCGGCCCAAGGCACCGCCGATGTTGCCAGAGCGATGCTCGCGGCTAAAAACGAAGTAACTGCCGCGTCGTTTTCCCCATCAACTGAAAGCGCGGTCAAAACCACTTGAACATCATTGCGAACCCGTTCGTCAAACAACGGACGAATGGCGCGATCAACCATTCGGCCTGACAAAATCGCCTCATCGCTCGGCCGGCCTTCGCGCTTGATAAAACGCGAGCCCTTAATTTTTCCGGCGGCGTAAAGTTTTTCCTCAAAATCCACCATCAGCGGAAAATAATCTATTCCCGCTCTGATGTTTTTGCTTTTGACGACGGTTGCCAAAATTACCGTATCGCCATAACGCACGGTGCAAGATGAATGGGCTTGCAAAGCTAATTTGCCGGTTTCCACCGTCAGCTTTCGTCCTCCCCAATCAAGGGACCAATTTTTGATATCCATAAAGGATCCTTTCTTGAAGCTGATCCAGAAGAGATAGATCGCCACGTATTTTATACGTATGGACCTAGATTCCTCTTGACCAACTCCGATTAATTATTAATAACCAAGATACAAGATACAAATAAAACCAAATACTCAAATTCCAAATTACAATTTTGATATTTTAAATTTTTGATTTGAAATTTGTTTGTATCTTGTTTTTTGTATCTTTAGTTTGTAATTGTTTTATCCTCTTTTCTTCACATTAAACCCTGTCTGTTTCGCAAACCTGTCAGCAATCAAAAACTTCTCTTTCTCTTTCCCCAAATCAATAAAATCATCCGTGGCTTCAATCAAGCGGCTGGAAGTTGTGTCGCCGAACGCCACTACTTCAACCTGCTTGCCAGCGCTCTTTTGCAAATACTCAACCAATGGCAGATAATCTCCATCGCCGGAAACAATTACTATCGCGTCCAAGCTTGGCGCTAATCTGATCGCGTCAACCGTCAAACCAACATCCCAATCCGCTTTTTTCATGCCAGTGCTGAAAACCTGCAAATCTTTTTCCCTGGTTTCAATGCCGAGATTATACAAAGCTTCAAAAAACGGCGTCTCTTCTTTTGTTTCAGTTCTAACCACGTAAGCGATCGCGCGGATCAATTTGCGTCCGGCAACTGCTTCACTGACAATATTTCCAAAATTAACTTTTTGACCGAATAAATTTTTGGCGGAATAATACAGATTCTGCACATCAATAAACACCCCTACGCGTTGATCGGGGTGTTTTAACGGATTGCGTTTGTTATTCATGGGTTTCAACATCTTCGTCAATTTCATCAGAACCGCTGTCCACTTTTGTGGTTGGCTGTCCCAAAGTTTTTACTTGTTTTAATTTTAATTTTTTGGTTAACTCGTCGTATGACTTGGCATTCTCTTTTCTCAAATAGCGCAACAGCCGGCGTCTCTCGCCAACCTTGCGGAGCAAACCGCGGCGGGAAGAATGGTCTTTGGCATGTTGTTTCAGATGGTCAGCCAACTCTTTAATTTCTTCGGATAAAATCGCCACCTGGACTTCGGTGGATCCGGTATCTCCTTCATGGGTCTGATACTTTTTGATTATTTTCAGCTTTTTGTCCTTGTCTAACATATGAGTTTTAAATTTACAGGCCATGGCGAGCGGGACAGGCGCCTTTCCGTGGTCCGTTCCTCTTTACTTTAGAGGAATTTAAGTATGGAAATAGTATACCAGAAACTATCTTGCTTGTCAATACCTCATTGAAAATTTCTAATTCACCTAATTCACCTAATTTCTAATAAAATTTCTAATTCCAAATTTTTGTTATTTGGACTTTTATTAGGTGAATTAGACAATTAGGTGAATTTATTTACACAATAATCCATCCTCATCCGCGATAAAGACAGATTGATGTGCCCCCAGCTTTCCGGAATGGAAAGGTTAGTGAGGGCGAGGTGGGAAAGAACAGGTGTAGAATCAAGAAAGATCCCTGGCATCTCGAAGGTCGCGGCTGGACGGAGTTCTAGCGCATGCGCATGAGTATCTCCCGCTCCATCTGCGCAAGACGAGCTCGCGTGAGATCGTCTCCCTGTCCGCCGAACTCAAGCTCCACGTCGTCAGTCTCGGCGAAACCGTAACACATCCGCAGAACCTTCTCCTCCTCTACGGTGAGTTCCCCATCCTGAATGGCGCGACGCACCCTGGCCGGCAACCCTGCCAGCTCTGCCTCTGTGAACACTTTCTTAGCCACCTTTACCCTCCCTTATATACATAAATGTACCACGCAATGTCCGCCGACTTGGCAAACACTGTGATAGCAACCGAATAAAACAATACCACAAAATCCGGAGTTTGTCCAGCCCACTTCACTTGATCACTGCATCACACCATCACTTAACCACTCGAGTTGGACGTTCGTGTGATGAGGTGATAAGGTGATGCAGTGATGTGGTGAGACAGGCTTGCCATTCCCCTCCCTTTTCATTATAATAGCTCTACATTTAAACCAGGCTTAAACTCTGCATTATGTCCAAACCAACCATCTACATCGGGTCTGATTATATGGGTTTTGAACTTAAAAAAAAGCTAAAAATTTATATAAAAAATAAACTTAAAAAAAAAGTGGAAAATTTAGGACCAACAAAACGCGTTAAAGGAGATGACGCGATTGATTATTCCATCAAAGTAAGCCGTGCGGTGGTTAAAGACGACAATCACCGTGGTATTCTGATTTGCCACAGCGGACACGGCATGTGCATCACTGCCAATAAAATAAAAGGCGCGCGAGCGTCTATCGGCTATAGTGTTTCGGGGGCGGAAATGCTGCGCCTTCATGATAACGGCAACATACTTTGTTTAGCCGCGAGTGCTCTAAACCCCGTTGAAGCAGAAGCCATTGTAAAAAAATTTCTAGAAACTGATTTCAAACCAATCACCCGCCGCCTCCGTCGTCTACAGAAACTCAAAAAATTAGAGTTGTCAAATGTTCGTAGTTCGTAGTTCGTAGTTCGTAATTTCGTATCCTTTTCGTAAGTTCGCACATATGCAAATAATTCCCTCTGTCTTAGTTCAAACCGAAGAACAATTTTTACAGCAAATGAAAGGGCTGGGTGATTCGGTTAAACAAATCCAGCTTGATATCGCTGACGGAAAATTCGTGCCGAATGTTACTTGGGCCAATCCGGTTGTAGTCAAAAAACTGCGCAAACTAAATGTTGAGTTGCACCTGATGGTCGCTGACCCGCTCGCGGAAGTAAAAAAATGGGTAAATATCAAACAAGTCAAACGGGTATTGTTCCACTATGAAACCGCGCCGGACGTTGGCGGCATGATAAAAAAAACCCGCGAGCTCGGACAGAAAAAATGGCAGGTCGGCATTATCTTAAATCCAGACACGCCTGTTAGCGCGATAGAACCATATTTAAACCAACTTGACGCGGTAATGTTTATGGCGGTTTATCCTGGATTTCAAGGCCAAGCGCTAATCAAAGAAGTGCTGATTAAAATAAAAAAATTTACAACTAAATATCCAAAAATATTCACGGAAATTGACGGCGCGGTGAATGAAAAAAACTTGCCGGAAATAGTCAAAACCAACGTCAGTGCCATCTGCCCGGGCAGCGCGACGTTCGGACAAGGAAAGCCAACGGATAACGTGGAAAGAATGCGAAAAATAATCGATGAAAACACTAAAAAATACGAGACAGATATAAAAACAAGTTGTTAAATGTAAGATTTAATAGCGTTGTTTATACTTTCACAACTGCTAAGCGGCAAATTTGTCATTGCGAGGAGCTCGCGCGACGAAGCAATCCAGCAATCGCATTAGAACGCGATAACGATGTGGATTGCTTCGCCTGCGAAGGCTCGCAATGACTTTCAAAAGTGTAAACAACGCTGGCGATTCTTACATGTTAAATTATTAAATTGTTATTTTTCGTAGTTCGTAATTTCGTAATTATTCGTAAGTTCGCACATCTATGTACGACCTCGTAATCATCGGCGCGGCGGCGGCCGGCTGTTCCGCGGCCATCTACGGCGCGAGAAGAAATTTAAATCAGATTATCGTCACCAAAGACATTGGCGGCGAAGTCGCGCAATCAGGAATTATAAACAACTGGCCAGGACAAATTGAAACCAGCGGCTTTAAGCTGGCGCAGGATATGTACAATCATGTCAAAGCGTATAACGTTCCGACAGATACCGGGTATTGGATAACAAGCATCAAAGCTGAAAAAAAACATCACATTGTAACCGCGCGCGACGCTGACGGCAAAGAAAAAATTTACAAAACCAAAGCCGTGCTCGTGGCAAGCGGCATCCATCCCCGCTCTCTAAACATTCCCGGAGAAAAAGAATTGCGCGGCAAAGGCGTTACTTATTGCACCACTTGCGACGGTCCGCTTTTCCGAGGCAAGACGACGGTAACCATCGGCGCCGGCAACGCCGGATTGGAATCAGCCTTAATGATGGCTGGCATCGCGAAAAAACTTTATCTCATCACTCGCTATCCGAATAACAAAGAAAACAAAGGCGGATTCCCCAAAGGCGAAGATATTTTAATTGAAAAAGTAAAATCTTTGCCAAACGTGGAAATAATTTATCAAGCTGATACTAAAGAAATCTTGGGCAAAGAAAGTGTTACCGGCATAAAATATCTTGATACCGTAAAAAATAAAATAAAAGAAATCGCGGTTGACGGCGTGATGGTGCATATCGGCCAGCTGCCGAATTCCGACTTTGTCGCTTGCGGCAAAAAAAACGCGCTCGGCGAAATTGAAGTAAACATCAAATGCCAAACCGACTGCCCGGGAATCTTCGCCGCCGGCGATGTTACCAATATTCCTTTCAAACAAATTGCCATCTCCGCCGGCCACGGCGTCACCGCGGCTTTGTCGGCGATTGAATACATTAACAAGTGGAGTGAGCGTCACAGCGAGCTCCATCCTGAATCCGCCACAGCGATAGAAAAAACATAACATGGAACCTGAAACACGAAACAATGAAAACGAACGTATTGTCGCCCCGCAGACTCAAGATGATGAAGAGGTGATTAACATTACTTTGAGACCGCAAACGCTGGTTGATTTTGTCGGCCAAAACCATATTAAAGACCCGCTGAACATCTCTATTGAAGCGGCGCAAAAAAGACAAGAACCGATTGAGCATGTTTTGCTTTATGGCAACCCGGGATTGGGAAAAACAACACTGGCTAATATTATCGCCAAAGAGATGGGTGGTAATATCAAAGTAACTGCCGGGCCGGCATTTGAAAGAGTCGGTGATATAGCGGCGATATTGTCTAATTTGGAAGAGGGCGACGTTTTGTTTATTGACGAAATCCACCGCATGAATAAAACCATTGAAGAGGTTTTATACGCGGCAATGGAAGATTTCGCGGTTGATATTATTATCGGCAAAGGCCCGGCCGCGCGCACTATGCGCATGCCCCTGAATAAATTCACGCTAATCGGCGCCACGACAAAAATCAGCCTGCTTTCCAGTCCATTGCGCGATCGTTTCGGCCATGTTTTTCATTTGAATTTTTACGAGCCTGAAGATATTGAAAAAATCGTTAATCGCAACGCTAAAATTTTAAGCGCGGAAATTGAACCGGAGGCCGTCGGCTTGATTGCCGCGCGCTCCCGCCGCACTCCGCGCGTGGCCAACCGCCTGTTGAAACGGGTGCGCGATTTCGCGGAAGTCAGATTTGGTGGTAAAATACATAAGCAAGCGGCCCAGTCGGCGTTTGACATGCTTAATGTTGATCAGCATGGTCTGGATGAAGTGGACCGAAAAATTCTCCACGCGATTATCCACAAATTTTCCGGCGGCCCGGTCGGCCTTAACACTCTCGCCGCCGCGATTGCCGAAGAAATGGACACCATAGAATCTGTCTACGAGCCGTATTTGATGCAGATTGGCATGCTGGAACGAACACCGCGCGGACGCAAAGCCACTTATTCAGCGTATCAACATTTAGGAGTTGAAAACAAGTTTAGACCGCAAGAAGAAATGTTTTAAAATACCCACAATGCTTACAAAGCTTACAATGCCCGCCAAGCCTTGTCAGCCTCGTAAGCCTCGTAAGCTTTTATGCTCACTGTTCCGCTTTATTTTTTTCTCTTCGCATACCTGATTTTTCTGGCGATTTTTGCCGTGTTTTCTATTTTAAATTTTTATCATGTCTTGGAAACCGTCTCATTCACGCTGACCAGCTTTATCACCAGCTTTTTTATTTTTTCCCTAACTGTCCTCACTTTATATTTTACGCAACAGCTGTTGATTGAAATTGACTGGCAAACTCCGGTTGTTTTATTTAATAGCAACTGGGTTTCAAATATATTTAATTTCTAAAACAAAAACCGGGGCAAACATCTGTCATTGCGAGGAGGAGCTCGCGCGACGACGAAGCAATCCAGTCGTCAACGATTAGCGAGTCTGGATTGCTTCCCGCCACGCTTCGCTCGCGGCTAAAGGCCCGAAGGCTCGCAATGACAGTTTGCTGATCTTAAGCAATAAAAGACTGTGGTTGTCTATAAATTCAACAATTATGCAAATCGCGCATCTCATCAAACAGAAATCCTACGAAAAAATTGAATACTTCCTGCGCCGGCATCCCCTTACTTTCGTGCCGATTTTTGCCGTCTTTGTTATTTTAATGCTGGTGCCGGTCGCGCTTTATTTTCTGCTCAACAATCTTTTCCCCCAGCTTCTAACCGGCGAATTGTCTTATCCGGTTTTAGTGTTATTCGCCAGCGTATTTTATTTAAGCGTATATTTATTTTTCTACGGCCAGTTTATTGATTTTTATCTTGACCTCTGGATTGTCACCAACGATCGCATTGTTGACATTGAACAGCACGGGCTATTCTCTCGCTCTATCTCGGAACTTGACCTGTATAATATTCAAGATGTTACGGTGGAAATCTCCGGCTTTTTCCACACCATGTTTAAATACGGCGACCTGCATGTCAAAACCGCATCTGACAATTCCCAGGTCATCTTCCGCGACATCCCGAATCCAAACGAAGTCCGCCAAGCGCTGATTGAACTCTCCGAACAAGACCGCAAGTTTCATCATACGAATTAAAATCACTGTCATTGCGAGGAAGCCGATTAACACCGGCTGACGAAGCAATCCAGTCTCTCGCAAATCCTATGCGCTGGTTTTTAGAACTTAATCTGCCAACTCAACTTTTGCTTCTCTATTTCCTGCTGATAAATTCAATCAGCTTTTTTTACATCGGCATTGATAAAATGAAAGCCCAACTAACCCGCCAACGAGTCAGCGAAAAAACCCTCTGGCTCCTATCACTCATCGGCGGCTCGCTCGGCACTCTCCTTGGTATGAATTTCTTCCGCCACAAAACAAAAAAAATATCGTTTCAAGCGATATTGGCAGTGATTCTGGCCGCTCAAATATTTTTGATTTTGTTGGCAGTCTAGACACTTAAAACAAAATCCGCCCCAAGGCGGATTTTTACTTACACACTCATTCACTTATGAACTTACAAACCACTCATTCTCCCGCTCTCCCGCTATACTCGCCCGTCTCGGTGTTAACAAGAATCTCCTCGCCTTCTTTGATAAAAATCGGCGCGTAAATTTTTAAGCCGTTATCCATTCCTATTTCTTTGGTAACATTGCCGGACGCGCTGTCGCCCTTAATCGCCGGCGGAGCGTCTTTGACAGTATATTTTATTTTCTTCGGCAATTGCATGGCGACAACTCTGTCTTCATGCGTGGCCATGACGACTTCTAAACCTTCTTTAAGATATTTCACGTCATCGCCAAGCAAATCAGCGTCAACATCAACGGTTTCAAAAGTATCTTTATTCATGAAAGAATAAGTTCTTGTGTTGTTATACAAATATTGCATGTTGACGTATTCAACACTGACAGTGTCAACCGATTCGCCGCTCTTGTAAGTGATTTCCGTGCCTTTGCCGGAAGAAATGCTTTTTAGTTTTGTCTTAACAAAAGCCGAACCCTTGCCCGGATTCACAAACTGCGCGAAAGTCACCACATACAAATCATTGTTGTGTTTTATCACCGCGCCCTTGTGGATGTCAGTTGTATCGCCCATACTCTTTACATTAAAGCATTAAAATATAAAAACATTAAAACATTATTCTCCGCTGTTTTCATGTTTTCATAATGACACTCGTCGGTAATGTTATCACATCATCTATATTTTTACAACCGGCAATGATCTGAACCAAACGGTCAACACCGAGCGCGATACCAGCTGACGGCGGCATTTGCCCGACAGCCTCAATAAACTCTTCATCAATATCATAAACTTCTTTCCCGAGTTTTCGCCGCAACCCCTGTTCTTCCAGCAAACGCTTCAGTTGTTCATCCGCGTCAGTGAGCTCGGAAAAAGCATTGACCAACTCCATTCCATTAACATAAACCTCAAACCGTTCCGCGTAACGCGGATCTGATCCGGATAAACGCGACAAGGCCGCCATTTGCGCCGGATAATTATAGATAATCACCGCCCCCATATCTTTTAATTTCGGCTCAATCTCATTCAAAAAAATCCGGTAAAACAAATCCTCATAACTTTCGTCTTCTTTCACATTATATTTTCTCTCCACACATAACCCCAACATTGCCTCGCTCGTCAAATATTCATCTAAATCCACTCTCACAAATTTCTCCCACAAATCTCTCATGCTCACCCGCCAAAACTCGCCACTCGTCCTAAATCCTAAGTCCTCCGTCATAAGTCCATTTTCAACAAATCCAACCAATCCCTCCATATCCTCCATTATTTTTTTATAATCGCTCTTAGTCCTGTACCATTCAAGCATCGTAAACTCCGGATTGTGCGTTCCGCCAAAACTTTCATAATCGCGATAGCACTTTCCCAAAGAAAAAATTTTATCAAAACCGGCGGCCAGCATTTTTTTCATCGTGTATTCCGGCGAAG
>MFQN01000033.1:25858-70703 GCA_001783065.1 Candidatus Magasanikbacteria bacterium RIFCSPLOWO2_12_FULL_43_12 | reverse complement strand
AGTGATTGGTAAATCAAACGAAGCTTTGCACCATGCCAAACGGGTGATTTTCGCTTTGCATCGGGACAATGCCGCTGAAGCGAAGGAAAAATTAAATTTCGCGGAAAGCCTGTTGTCTGATTTGCGCAAAACTCATCAAAAAGACAGCAAGATGATGCACGAAGGCGCGTTTTTGGCCGCTTTGGAAGAATACGTGGAAGCGAAATTATTTTTTGATTTTGTTACAGTTGGAAAAATAGGCGAAGTAAAAAATTTAACGGTTGACGGCGAGGTTTATTTGGCCGGCTTGTGCGATGTTCCTGGCGAATTGTATCGTTTTGCCATCAAAGCCGCGACTAACCGCGACATCAAGACTGTAAAAAAATGCGCGGATATGGCGCAGGAAATCATCGGAGAATTAATAGAATTTAATTTAACCAGTTATTTGCGCACTAAACTTGACCAAGCCAAGCAAGCAGTGCATAAATTGGAGCAGGTGGTGTATGAGGTGAGTTTAAGGGCTTGACAGTTTTATCTAAAAAGTATAGAATATTTTATTCTCTAAATCAGCATATCGCAAGGCGCGGTATGTTGACGGGGGAATCAAGTAGAGGGGAAGAGAAATGTTTTCAGGTTTCTCGGGAATTGGTTCTTGTGCCACCACATCGTTCATCAGACGGACAACAGATCGCGAAGTTAGCTTCGCTCTGTTGGTAGATCCGGAAGATGATGCCAGTGGGGGCACGGTAGAGTGTCTAGCCGCTCTGCTTGGCACGTGCGTATCCGGAGCTATCAGGGATATCAAGATCCAGGGTCGCAAACCGCAGACGACAGGACTGATCGTCGAAGGCAGCGCGGAAGTGGAATTTCCGTACGCGATGTTCCCGGAGAGCGACTCGCCGTTGAGCCCGTCTGACGCTTTCAAGTGCGGCGGGAGCAGACACCTGTTCGCTAATTCCCCATTCGGTCGTTCACACCGCAATCGATCTTATTGGCAGTAGCCTTTTTCCTCCTCATAGTTCTTTCGGAGTCGCTCGCGCTCCTCACCAACTCCGCGAGCATCCCTTCCTATTTTGTCCACGTAATTGTACACAAGAGGAAGATGAATAATCCGCCGTAAACACAGGCGGATTTTTTGTTTTTGTGGTATAATTAAAAAGCTTAAAAGGCTGATGAGGCTGACAAGGCTTACGAAGCCTTGTCAGCCTTTTAAGCATAGTAAGCCTTGTCAGCCTTGTTATGTCCCCAAAACAATCTTCCAATTCCGGCGCTTATGTCGTCACCGTTGACATGGGCTATGGCCATCAGCGGGCGGCTTTTCCGTTGCGTGATTTTGCTGTTGGTTTGGATGGAATTAAAAACGAAGACGCGATAATCAATGCGAATCATTACGCGGGGATTCCGAACACAGACCGCCGGCGCTGGGATAGCGGACGGAGATTGTATGAAAGAATTTCTCGTTTGAAAAATTTGCCTTTAATCGGCGAGAGCGTGTTTTCAATAATGGATTATTTTCAGCGCATTGAGTCATTTTATCCAAAGCGGGATTTATCCAAACCAACAATCCAGCTAAAAATGATTTATTCAATGATTAAAAAAGGGTGGGGGAGGGATTTGATTGAGCGGCTGAATAAAAATCCCCTGCCGCTCGTCAACGCGTTTTTTTCTCCGGCCTATTTTGCCGAGGAACATGGGTACAAAGGCGATATTTATCTGCTTTGCTGCGATACTGACGTGTCGCGCGCTTGGGCGCCGCTGGTTCCAATCAAAAGCCGGATAAAATATTTGGTGCCGAATCGCCGCGTTAAAGAGCGGTTGGGATTGTATGGCGTTAAATCGGAGCAAATTTTTGTTACCGGTTTTCCCTTGCCAAAAGAAAATATCGGTGGCCGCGATTTAAAAGTATTGAAAAAAAGTTTGGGAGAAAGAGTCGCTCATTTGGATCAAGATGGCCGGTATCGCAAAAAATATCATGAAACACTGAAAGAATTTTTAGGTGATAATTACTGCCAGCGCGGCTGTGATTCAAAACATCCGCTGACGATTACTTTCGCGGTGGGCGGAGCCGGCGCGCAGAGAGAATTGGGCGTCCAGATTTTAACCAGCCTGCGCCATCATATTGGTAGGGGTTTGTTAAAATTAAACTTGGTAGCTGGCACGCGCAACGATGTGTATTTATATTATCAGCGCGTGATTAAAGAATTGGGATTATTAAAAAAACAAAACGGCCACGTGAATATTTTATTTGCCGAAAGTAAATCGGAATATTTTAAAAAGTTTAATCAAATATTATTAACGACCGATATTTTGTGGACTAAGCCAAGCGAGCTGTCTTTTTACGCCGGTCTTGGTTTGCCGATAATTATGGCGCCGACGGTTGGCTCGCAGGAAGAGTTTAATCGGACTTGGTTGGAATCAACCGGCGCCGGCGTTCAACAAGAAGATCCGCGATACGCACACGAGTGGCTGTTTGATTGGCTGAAGTCCGGCTGGCTGGCCGAGGCGGCGATGAATGGTTTCCTCCACGCCCCTCGCAACGGCGCCTATCATATTGAAGAAGTTGTTTTGAAAGGGAAGCGAAGCGAAATTGAAGACATTCATCTTTTGTAATTTTATGTGGTTTCTTATCGCAATCGCTGGCTATTTTCTGCTGGCCATCGTCTTCATTCTTGACAAGCTGATTGTCCAAAAGTCCGTTAGCAAGCCGGCGGTGTATACTTTTTATTCAACGATAATAATGTTCGGCGCGTTAGCAGTCCTGCCGTTTATTGGTTTTGATTTATTAGTCGGAATGGATTGGCTGTGGGCAGTTATTTCCGGCGTAGCTTTTGGTCTGGCTTTGTGGACTTTTTATCTCGCGGTTCATCATGGCGAAGTTACGCATATTGGTCCGTTCAATGGCGCGATGGTGACGGTTTTTCTTTATGTTTTAGGCTGGCAATTTTTGGGAGAAAAATTATCCGGTTTACAAATGGGAGGAATTGTGATTTTGATTTTTGCTTCATTATTGCTATCATTTGAGAAAAGCCGCAAGCACAACGGCTTCCATATCGGTTTTTGGTGGGCGATTTTATCAGGTTTGCTGTTCGCCATTTCACATGTCAGCACAAAATATTTGTATGGCATTTATCCGTTTTGGACTGTGTTGACTTGGACGCGCGCCGCCACTGGTTTGGTTGGTTTGATAGTTCTGTTGTCGCCAACCGTTCGCGCCGCGCTTAAACACATTAAAGCCAAACCGAAAACTTACGCTCGGCGCCACGCGGGCTGGATTATCACCGCGGATAAAATTTTTGCGATTGCTTCAAATTTATTGATCCAGTATGCGATGGCTATCGGCGTCGTCACTTTGGTCGGCGCGATGAGCGGTTTGCAATTTGTTCTGATGTTTGTGATGGTTTTGCTTTTAACAAAATTACTCCCGCGCGTGTTCAAAGAATATTTTACTAAAAAAGAGATCGCTGTTGAACTAATCGCGTTGGTGTTAGTGGTAATTGGGTTGGTATTTATGATATGAAAAAAATTATGTTAACAACTTTAATTATTCTTCTGGCGTTGTACGGTTTTTTTTGGCTCGCCAGTATCAAATCGTACAAAGTGGACTACGGCATCAGTTTTAGCAAAGAGCATGCTGAATCGCTCGGACTTGATTGGAAGCAAACATATTTAGCCATGTTGGACGAACTAAAACCGAAATACATCCGCGTTTCTGCCACTTGGAGCGAGACGGAGTCGGAAAAAGGCAAAAAAAACAGCGACTTTGTTGATTGGCAGATGCTGGAAGCGGCGAAGCGCGGGGTTAAAGTTACTTTGGTGGTCGGCCAAAAAGCCCCGCGCTGGCCCGAGTGCCATGTGCCGGGTTGGGCGAATGATTTAAAAAGTGATGAATATAAACAAGCCGCGAAAGATTATGTCAAATATGTCGTTGAGCGTTATCGCAATCATCCGGCGTTGGAAATTTGGCAAGTGGAAAACGAGCCATATATTAAATTTCGTTTTGGCGAATGCGAGAATTTTGATGAAAGTTTGGTGAAAGAAGAAATTGATTTAGTTCATTTGTTGGATAAACAGCGTAAAATAATTATCACTGACAGTGGCGAGTTGAGCACGTGGATTTCCGCCAGCCGAGCCGGGGATATTTTTGGTACTACTGTTTATCGCATTGTGATGTCGCCAAGCGGCCGATATTGGAAGTATGATTGGCTGCCGGCGGGATTTTATAAATGGAAAGCAAAACTATTCGGCCGTTCATACGAAGATTTTTTTGTTTCGGAATTGCAAGCCGAGCCGTGGTTTAACGATAGCAATCCAACCAATACTGTCATTGAGGAACAAGAAAAAACCATGAATCCGGAGCGTTTGCAAAAACATCTTGATTTTGTCCAACACATCGGCGCTTCCCGCGCTTATTTATGGGGAGTGGAGTGGTGGTATTGGATGAAGGAAAAACAAGGCGATGAGAGGTATTGGGATGTTATTCGTGCGCGCCAAGGGATTCGAACCCCTGACCCCCTCCGTGTAAAGGAGGTGCTCTAACCAGCTGAGCTAGGCGCGCGGTGTGCGTTAAATTATATTATGTTCGTTGGTTTTTGTCAACGACAAATTTTTGTGATATACTGCAATAAATTTAAAGATTATGTTCGGTTTTAATTATTTCCGTCTGGATAAAGAAAGGGTGGAACAGCACCTCGGCACATTTCAGAGAAGAATCGGCCTATCCGAGGCTGTGGCTTTGATTTTTTCCGGCACGATTGGCGCCGGAATTTTAGGTTTGCCATACGCGGTGGCGAAAGTCGGAAGTTTGATCGGTATTTTTTATATTATCGCGATTGGAGCGTTGATGATCGGGTTTAATTTGCTGGTTGGCGAGATTGCTGTGCGTACCAAAGGCGATTTTCATCTGGTTGGTATGGCCGGCAAGTATTTGGGTCAAGCCGGGAAAGGTCTGATGACGATATTAGTATATTTGGTAAGTTTTGGCATTTTGGTTATTTATATAATCGGCGAGGGCGAGTCTTTGTCAGCCCTATTTGGCGGTTCGCCTCTGGCCTGGGGTTTATTTTTTTGGCTGATAGGTTCGTTGTTGGTTGTCGTCGGTCTGCGCGTAATTAAAGTGATGGATGTTATTTTAAGCCTTCTGCTTTTATCAGTGATAATTTTCATCATAACGGTTTCCACGCCAAATATTGAATTAATTAATTTTTCTTATCATAACTGGACGTATTTCTTGTTGCCTTTTGGTGTTATCTTGTTCGCGTTTTCCGGTAGCGGCTCGGTCTTGGAAGCGCACAGTTTAATCGGCGGAGATCGTAAACTTTTTCGTAAAGCGATTTTAATCGCCGGCGGCATTATCATGGCGATTTATTTGGTGTTCGCGTTAGTGGTTTTGGGCGTAACCGGCGCGGAAACAACCGAGATCGCGACGATCGGTTTAGGGAATAAAATCGGCAGTACGGTTTTTTGGCTGGGTAATATTTTCGCCGCGCTGGCTATGGCTACCAGTTTTATTACTAACAGCCTGTTATTTAGAGACTCTCTGCGCTGGGATTATCGTCTGCCTTCATGGAAAGCGTCTCTGCTTGTTTGCGGCGTGCCGTTTGTTTTATATCTATTCGGTCTGCGCGGTTTTATTATGGCGATTGATTTAATCGGCGGGGTTTTTTTCAGCACGGAGATGTTGTTGATCATTTTAATTTACTGGCAAGCCAAACGCAAAGGCGATCTGCCGGTCGGGCCTTACAAACTGCACCACACTTGGCTCTTGGTGGCGTTGTTGATATTATTGTTGATGGTGGGAGGGATTTACAGCGTAGTAAAACTGTTTTAAATTAAAAAATTAAAAATATGAAGACAATTTTAGTAGACGCGGTTGATTGTTTCATAATAGAAGAGAGCGGTAGTTTTAAGATTTTTAAGGAAATGCATAATTTTCTTGAAGCTTTTCCGAATAGGAAAATTATCTTGACTGGCGCGAAAGATGAACAGATTAAACAATTTGGTTTGGACAGAATGCCTTACGAAGTCTTCACGTTAAAACATGATCCGGAAAAAACTAATCCAAAGTATTTTGAAATTTTGCTCAAACAGTTTAATCTAAGCGCCGATGAAGCGATATATTTTGAACATAATGAAAACGCGGTAAAAAGCGCCCAGTCTGTCGGTATATCCGCTTTTTATTATAACAATGATAAAAAAGACCTTGTTGCGTTGAAAAAATTTATTGAAGAGAATCTATAGAGTAAGTATTCGCCGGAAGAAATTAATTTTTGATGCCAGCATCTATTGTTAGCCCCGTAGGGGCGTTTGATAGTAGCCAGGCCTTTTAAGGCCTGGGGAAAATGATTATTTCAATACACAAGTCCCGTAGGGACGGCAGACAAGACAGATGTGTCGTCCCTCTGGGACTTTTGAATTCTATTGAATGTTTTTCCAGGCACTAAAGTGCCTGGCTACTATCTAAAGTCCCTGACGGGACTAACGAATTTTTAGCGCATAATTGACACAGTTTAAGAATTAAAGTATAATTCACTCGTTCAAGAAAATGGTGTTTGTTGTTGGCCGGTCCAGATCGCGCTTGGGTCGATAGGCGCGATTACTGCTCAACAACATCCTGTCTATCTTCTTGAACAACGCATTTTAACGTTGTTTTTATTTATTATAAAAATATGAGCGAAAAAATATTATTTACGTCAGAGTCTGTCACCGAAGGCCACCCGGATAAAATCTGCGATCAGATTTCTGACGCGATTTTGGATACATTAGTGGCGCAGGATCCGACCTCCCATGTGGCGGTGGAGTGTTTCACTACCACCGGCTTGGTTATTGTTGGCGGCGAAGTGACCACGCGCGGTTATGTTGATGTGCAGAAAACTACTCGGGAAGTCTTGGAGAGCATTGGTTATACTGATCCGGACTTTGGCATTGACGCTGAACACGCCGGAGTCTTAGTCTCCATCCATGGCCAGTCGCCGGACATAAATCAAGGCGTGTCAAAACAGAGTATTGAAGAACAGGGCGCCGGAGATCAGGGTTTAATGTTCGGTTTTGCCTGCAAAGAAACGCCGGAGCTGATGCCGTTGCCAATCATGTTAGCGCACAAATTGGCGCGTCGTTTGGCAGAAGTGCGCAAAAACGGAACATTAAAATATCTGCGTCCCGATGGCAAATCACAAGTCGCTGTGGAATATGTTGTCGGCAAGCCGACGCGATTGCATAATGTCGTTATCGCGGCACAGCATAACCCGGATATTACTTTGGAACAACTGCGCGCGGATATTGTCGCGCAAGTAATTAAGCCGGTTTGTGAAGGTTATATTGATGACGCGACCGAATTTTTTATCAACATGACCGGTAAGTTTGTGATTGGCGGACCGCACGGCGACACCGGTCTGACCGGCCGGAAAATTATTGTTGATACTTATGGCGGCATGGGTAGGCACGGCGGCGGCTGTTTTTCCGGCAAAGATCCGTCCAAAGTTGATCGTTCGGCCGCTTACATGGCGCGTTATGTCGCGAAAAATATCGTCGCCGCTGATTTGGCTGATAAGTGCGAAGTGCAATTCGCCTATGTCATCGGCCGCGCTGAACCGACATCGGTTGGTGTTAACACTTTTGGCACTGGAAAAGTAAGCGATGAGAAACTAGTTGACGCGATTAGAAAAGTGTTTGACTTGCGTCCGGGCAAAATTATCCAGCATCTTGATTTACTCAAACCGATTTATCGCGCTACCGCGGCGTATGGGCATTTTGGGCGGAATGAGTTTAGTTGGGAGAAGACGGACAAGGTTGATGAACTAAAAAGAGCGTGCGTTTAAAGTAACAAAAAACCGCCCTGAGCTTGTCGAAGGACGGTTTTTTGTTACTTCTTTTTCCACAAAGATTTATGAAAAAAGGAATGGGTTGGGCTGGCGTTGATTGGAAGAATCAAGGTTAGCCCAAGGAAGGAGCGTTGGGAAGGGAGATGGCGTAGATGGTGATGCCGAATCGTTGCACCCATCCGACACCGCAGTAGCAGAGGCGTGGTATGATGTGAGCCGTCAGTTCTTCCGGCGAGCATCGTCCGCGCCGCCAGAATGGCGAGCTGGTGATGCGACGGCGTTCAAGCCGTGCCAACACCGGTAGCGCGATGGCCTCCAGTATCGTGCGCGGCTCCGAGAGGAACCAGGCGACGAGGGAGTACCCGCCGACGGTCATCAGGACAATGGCAGTGAGGTCGAACCCGACGGTGGTCTGTCCCACGGCAAGTGCCCACATGGCGCTTCCACTGGCGAACAGAACGACCAAGATCACGAACCAGGTCAAGTTGTAGTTGCGGCTGATCATAATAAAATCCTCCTTTCAGCCTAAACAACGATATAGTATAGCACAATTCTACCATTTTGTCAAGGGTTTTGGTATAATGGAGGTTAGTTAAGGCGACTTTTAATAATCCAGATAATACGGATAATCCAGATTTACGGATAACGAACTTATATGGAGGATAAGTTGTTGTACAAAGATTTGACCTATGAAATACGTGGGATTTTGTTTGAAACACACAACGAGCTTGGAAGGATGTTAAATGAGAAGCAATATGCTGATTATTTGGAAGAAAAATTCAAGTATCATGGGTTGATATACAAAAGAGAGGAGTTTGTGTTTGGTAACACGTTAATGGAAAGAAAACGTCGTTGCCGAACGGATTTCATAATAGAAAATAAAATAATAGTGGAATTAAAAGCAGTTAGTTTATTGACAAAAGATGATTATTTTCAATGCCAGCGATATTTAGCAACCGCCGGGTTAGAATTGGCTTTGTTGGTAAATTTTCGGACTAAGTATCTAACTATCAAAAGAATACTAAATCACGAGCTCTACAACCAAAAGCTCGCCAATCATGATCGTCCACAATCGCATCCGTAGATCTGGATTATCCGTATTATCCGGATTATTATTTACTATGAAAAAACAAATCACAATCGCAGTCCTTGGCGCGGGAAATATGGGCACGGCAGTTGCTCAAGTTTTGGCTGACAACGGCCATGAGGTTAGGATTTGGAATTGGGAAGGCGACCATCTGCCTTTACAGCAGATTGAAAAATATCACGAGAACAAGAAATACTTGCCAAAAGTCAAGCTGTCAAAAAATATTATTCCTAAATATAAGATTGAAAAGGCGTTGGAAAACGCGGCGATTATTTTCTTCGTGGTGCCGAGCGGAGCGATGGAGCATACGATTTCTTTTGCCGCGCGCAGTATTCAGCATAACGCCATTTTAGTTGATGTATCCAAGGGCATTGAGCCGCACTCATTGCGGATTATGACGGAGATTATCGCTAAACACGTGCGCGCGAGTTTGCGAAAAAATATTGTGACAATTTCCGGTCCGGCTGTGGCAGGTCAAATGGCAAGCAAGCGCTATACGGCGATGAATGTCGCTTCGGCCAATAAATCAGCGATAAAAAAAGTTATAGACGCGATGGAAAATAAATATATTAAATTAGTCCCGACTACTGATGTGATTGGTGTGGAAGTGGGCGGTTCTTTCAAAAATGCCTACACTATCGCGGTTGGTATGTGTGATGGTCTGGGTTTAGGTTTGAATACTAAAGCGGCATTACTGACTTATGCTTTGCGAGAGATCGCCGATTTAATCAAAGCCATGGGCGGCAAAAGAGACACCGCTTACGAATTGGCCGGCGTTGGTGATTTAATCGGCACTTCGCTCTGTCCGGAAAGCAGAAACAGAACTTTTGGCGAATATTTAGGCAAAGGTATATCCGGCAAACAGGCGTTAAAGCGGATGAAGCAAACTGTTGAAGGCGTTGACGCAGTAAATTGTTTGGTGCGTTTAGCGGAAAGACACAAAGTAAAGACTCCGTTTGCCGAGGCGATTTTTACTTGTGTTAACACTAAGAGGGACCCACGCTTGACTTTTAAGAAGTTTGTTAGTAGTTTATAGCTATATGGAACAAGAAATTTTTTTTAAAAAGAGTAAGTGGTTGAAGAAAAAATGGCCGTATATAGCGGCGATTCTTTTGTTATTGGTTGCTGGCGCGGTGTGGGGCAAAATGCGTGGGGATTCAGCTTCGCAATATGAGACCGCCAAAGTTCTTCGCGGTAATTTAGTTCAAACCGTTGATGCTACCGGCAAGGTTGAGTCAGCTGATGAAATCGGTTTGCGTTTTGAATCCAGCGGGAAGATTTCCAATATTTATAAACAGGTTGGTGATGCGGTCAAAAAAGGCGAGCTGATTGCCACATTGAATTTGCAGTTTTTAAATGCCGAAGTCGGTCAGGCGAGCGCCAATGTCAAAAAAGCGGAAGCTGATTTAAATAAAATTTTAATTGGCAGTTCTCAAGAATCTTTGAATAGTCTTTCTGCCAAAGTCGATCAGGCAAAAGCAAATCAGGAACAAATTAAAGCCGGTTATGCCAACAGTATTACTGACGCGGAGGCGGCGCTGGATACGGCGAAAAATAATCTGAAATTGGCCGAAGGCGGCGAGAATAGTTTGATTGTGAATGACGCTTATGGAGACATGATTTCTGTGTTGAACGCGACACAGAACGCGCTGGCTGACGCGTTGACGGAGGCTGACAATATTTTGGGCGTTGATAATACTTTGGCCAATGATGATTTTGAAAGTGAATTAAACGCGCTGGATACCGGCAAAATAAATATAGCAAAAAATAAATATCACGCGGCTAAGGCCGCGAAAAGCGACGCTGATATCGCTGTAAATCCATTATCAAGCGCGTCAGAACACGCGACAATAGATTGGGCTGCTGACACAGCCGAAGAAGCTTTGGTGATGATGAAAGAATTATTGTTTGCAGTTGCCGCGGTATTGGATCAAACCGCGCCGATTGGGGATTTAAGCCAAAGTGAATTGGACACTTTAAAAACCAATATTCAAACCGCGCGGGAAAGCGTGGCTACTCAATATACATCGTTGATTAATCAGAAACAGTTAGCTAAAGACGCGCTGAACAGTTACGACACCTATTTGATTGCTTTTAACAAAGCGACGAGTAATTTGGAAAATACAAAAAAGAAAGCTGACGCCGACACTGCTTCTTACGAAGCGCTGGTAAAACAGGCGGAAGCGAATTATGCGGACGCAAAAAATCCTCCGCGCGATGTTGATTCAGCCGGATATTACGCGGCGCTTTCTGCCGCTCAAGCAAGTTTGGCGCAATCAGCCGCCACTCGAAACAAATCAATCATTTTCGCTCCGGTTGACGGCGTTATCGGCAAGATTGATTTCAAAGTCGGGGAGTATGTGAGTTCGCAAGATGAAGTGGTGAAAATCGTCAGTCCGCATTTTGAAGTTAAAGTTGACATTCCGGAGACTGATATCGTAAAAATTTCTTTAGGTAACACCGCTCAAGTGAACTTGGACGCGTTTGGCGATGATGTTATTTTTCAAGCCACGGTTGTGGAAGTGGAAAAGGGCGAGACCGTGATTCAAGATGTGGTCTATTACACCGTCACTTTAACGCTAACTGATGATCCGGCGCGCGAGATTTTGAATGGCATGACCGCGAATGTGGTGTTTAACACGGAAACAAAAGAAAATGTTTTATATATTCCTCAACGCGCTGTCTTATCAAAAGATGGCGTTAGATATGTTAGAGTTTTAGAGAATGGCGAAGCCAAAGAAGTTGTTGTTAAAATAGGTTTACGCGGCGACGGCGGGTTGGTAGAAATAGTAGAGACGCAAGATTTTGCGTCTGGAGGTTTGAGCGAATGGCAGGAGGTGGTTGTCAAAGAGATTGATACCAAAAAGTAGAGACGCATTGCAATGCGTCTGTACAAAAATATGAATTTGAAAAAGATATTAAATATAATTTATAGTATCACGAAAAAAGAAAAAGTTGACGTGTACGCGGTCGGCGGTTTTGTCCGTGATCGTTTATTGGGTTTTGAAAATAGCAAAGATCTTGATTTTGTCGTGATTGGCAGCGGGTTAAAATTTGCTAAAAAATTTGATGAGGCGATGAAGCAAGCTGGGAGCTTGGTTGAATTTCCAGATTTTGACACAGCGCGTTATGTGTTGCCAAATTTAGAATTAGAATTTGCCGGAGCGAGGATAGAGAGTTATAATGAAACATCTCGCAAGCCTAAAGTTTCCGCGACAAATTTGGAAATAGATTTACAGCGCCGGGATTTTACGGTTAACGCGATGGCGCAGAAAGTTATCGCGTCCGGTTTGAGTAAAACAATTGTTGACCCATTTGGCGGAGAAAAAGATTTGAAAAACAAAATTCTCCGCACTCCGCTCAATCCGGACACGACTTTTTCCGAGGACCCTTTGCGTATGTTAAGAGCGGCGCGGTTTGCCAGCCAGCTCGGGTTTATGATTGAGGCGAATACATATGAGGCGATGAGTCGGAATTGCAAACGTTTACGGATTGTTTCCGCCGAACGGATACAGGAAGAATTTTTCAAATTACTGGCAACAAAAAAACCATCAATCGGTTTGCGTATTCTTTACGATGCAGGTTTGTTTGGCATGTTTTTACCGGAAGTAAAAAGTCTTTACGGCGTGGATGAGGTTTTTGGTCAGATTCATAAAGATGTGTTAGAACACACTTTTAAGGTGGTGGATAATATCGCGGAAAAAAGTGATAAAGTAACATTGCGTTTGGCCGGATTACTGCATGACATTGGCAAGCCGGTGACCAAAAAATTTGTTCGCGGCCGCGGCTGGACATTTGACATGCACGAACATTTGGGTAAAAAATTTGTTCATATCATCGGACGGCGTTTGCGTTTCAGTTCAGATGACACTAAATACATCGCGAAGTTAGTGCGCTGGCATCAACAGCCGATTGGTTTGATGGACGCAAAAATTACTGACAGCGCGATTAGGCGTTTAATTGTTACTCTTGGCGATGAGCTTAATGATTTATTGATTTTATGCCGTTCTGACATTACCACCGGTAATCCAATCAAAAAAGACAAACGTTTGAAAAATTATGATTATTTGGAAAAAAGAATCACGGAAGTGATTGAAACAGATAAACTGCGCGCGTTTCAGTCACCGGTTAGAGGCGAGGAAATCATGTCTGTCTGTGGTTTAAAACCCGGCCCGACAATCGGCAAGATAAAAGACGCAATTGAAGAGGCGATTTTAGACGGAAAAATTAAAAATGATTATGACGAGGCGAAGAAATATTTTGAAGGAATTAAAGACGAGTATTTAAAAAAGGCGGGGGAGTGGGAGAAAATTTGATAATTGGAGATAGATAGAGATAGGAGATATTGAAATATTAACAAAATTTTAAAGAATATTATTGACGATTGCTAAATTATTGACGATTTTTTATAAAGTGAAGCCCGGAGTGTAAGTCCGGGCGAAAAGAAAGAGCGAGGAGCGGAAAGGAGGAATTGAACCTCCGGCCTCCGAGTTTGGCTGGGGTGTTTAGTCCCATGCTCGGTGCTCTACTACTGAGCTACTTCCGCAAATGGCCAAGGGGTGGAAGAGAGGCGTTTTCCACTGTAGCGAGTGGTGACAAAAGAAACTTGCGGGAATCCGTTGTGTTACCCGGGTGAATTGATTCACTCGGTCCCACTAGCTACACCTACTGCCCTTGACCGGGACGATTGAATTTATATCACAAAAATTTAAAATTTGCAAGCGGTCACGTATGAACACCTTAATTAAAACAGAAAATTTAAAAAAACATTTTGACAATGACGGCGTTATTACTCATGTTTTGAATGGCGTCAGTTTTGAAATTCATCAAGGCGAATTTGTCGCCATCATGGGGCCGTCCGGATCAGGCAAGTCAACCCTGATGCATATTCTTGGATTTTTAGATAAATTGTCAGATGGTAAATATTTTTTTGAAGGCCAAGATGTCAGTCAGCTTGATGATGATTTGTTGGCAAATAAGCGGAGCCAAAAAGTCGGATTTGTTTTTCAAGCGTTCAATCTTCTGCCACGTACCACAGTGCTTGATAATGTGATGTTGCCTCTGATGTATGTTAAATTAACGGGCGCGGAAAGAACTAATCGCGCCAAAGAAGCGATTGAATCTGTAGGGCTGGGTCATCGCATAAATAATTTATCAAACCAATTGTCAGGCGGCGAGAAACAACGCGTGGCCATCGCCCGCGCATTGATAAATAATCCGTCGGTTATTTTTGCGGATGAGCCAACCGGCAATCTTGACTCAAAATCAGGTTTGCAAGTAATGAAAATTTTGCAAGATTTAAATTTAAAACAAGGCCATACGATTATTTTGGTTACTCATGAAAAATATACTGCCGAACACGCGGAACGGATCATTAAGATTAAAGATGGGCTGTTGGAGTCGGATGAAAAAGTTGACAACCGACAGGTGACGGATGGTAGAGACGAGTTGGTAAAATAATGCTTACAAGGCCAATCAAGCTTACGAGGCTAACAAGGCCTTGTAAGCTTTGTTAGCTTTGTAAGCCTCGTAAGCTTTATGAATTTTAAAGACAACATCCACAATTCCGTAAATCTATTTCGTCAGAATAAAACTCGGGCTTTTTTGACCATGCTCGGAATTATCATCGGCATCGCCGGCGTGATTGTGATTATTTCGGCCGGTAATGGCGCGCAGAGCTTGATTACCAATCAGATAAAGAGTCAAGGTTCAAATTTAGTGGCGATTTTCCCCGGCAATGGCGACGATGAGGGGCCGCCAGTTTCCGTCATGGGAATTGTTATCACAACTTTAAAATATGAAGATGTCAAAGCGTTGAAAAATTCGGTGCGCGCGCCGGATGTTTTAGATTACACGGGTTATGTGCGCGGCAGTATTGACGCTTCGTGGCAGGGGAATAAGGCGAATACTTCGTACGTCGGTGTGTCAGCGTCTTTGCCTTTTATTGAGGATACCACCACGCAAACAGGGAGTTTTTTTACCGCGGAGGACGAGAACGGTCTGCAAAAAGTCGCTGTGCTTGGGTCAGACGTGAAGAAAGATTTGTTTAACGACCAGGACCCGATCGGGGAACTGGTTAAAATGGGCAAACACAGTTTTCGCGTTATCGGCGTGATGCGCGAGCGCGGCACCGCCGGGTTTACGAATCAAGACAATCAGATTTATGTGCCGATTACCACCGCGCAGAAATTATTATCCGGGATTAACTATGTTAATTTCGCTCGCGTTAAAATCAACGATGAAAATAAAATCAGCGCGGCAATGGATGATATAAGGGAGATTTTGCGGGAAAGACATAATATTGATATCGGCGCGCCGGTTGATTTTGACGTCCGCAGCCAGCGCGACGCTTTGGATGTTTTATTTAAAGTTACGAACGCGGTTAAATTTTTTCTCGTGGCCGTAGCCGCAGTTGCTCTATTGGTCGGCGGCATAGGCATCATGAATATCATGCTGGCATCGGTGCAAGAACGAGTGCGGGAGATCGGTCTGCGCAAAGCCGTCGGCGCGCAGAGCTGGCAGATTCTGTCGCAATTTTTGGTTGAGACCGTTGTTATCACCTCACTCGCCGGCATTATCGGCATGGTTTTTGGCATCATTGCGGCTTATATTATCTCTGTCATTGTGCGCGGGTTGGGTTATGATTGGGAGTTTAGTGTTTCTATTTTGTCAATCATATTGTCTGTCGGCGTATCCTCCATAATTGGTTTTATTTTTGGTCTAGTCCCAGCCCGTCGCGCCGGCAGATTAGACCCAATTGAGGCGTTGAGGTATGAATGAATCAAGTTTTTTCTTTGCCTATCAATCTTTGCTTAAACAGAAGGCCAGAACCATTTTGACTGTTTTGGCTATCAGCATCGGCATTGCGCTGGTGGTAACGGTTTTTGCCGCCGGCGATGGTTTGGATGGGGTAGTGAAAAGCGAACTGGACACATTCGGAGCGGGCGTGATTGAGATTGAGGTTAAAGTTCCGAATGTGAGCAAGACTTCCAATGAAAACGCTTCCGGTATGGCGATGGGGAATACGATTACCACTTTTAAAAATGATGACGTGGAAGCAATGCGAGAAAATAAAAATATTAAATATATCTATGGCGCGATGATGGGACAAGAGGCGGTCGGTTATGGCGATGAATTAAAAAAAATGTTTTTGATGGGCGCGGGTTTTGAAGCGCCGCTGGTTGATGGTACGGAAATAGAGCAGGGAAGATTTTTTACCAAAGAAGAAGAACAAGGATTGTCGCGCGTGGCGGCGCTGGGGCACGGCGCTTGGCAGAAATTATTTAATGGTTCTGATCCGGTCGGCGAATTTATTACCATTAAAGGAAAAAAATATCGGGTGATCGGCGTTTTGGCAGAGCGCGGCTCGGCGTTTTTCTTTAATTTGGATGATATGATTTACGTGCCTTTGCGCACTTTCCAAAAACGAATTATGGGCGTTGATTACGTAACTTTCGCGGTGGCTAAGATGAATGATCCAAGCCAAGGACAACAGACGCAGTTAGATTTGACGCGGATTATGCGCGAACAACACGGCATCGCTACCGATGATTTTGATAAAGACGATTTCGCGGTCAACACCATGGATGAGGCGGCTGACATGTTAGGCAATGTTGTTCGAGGCATTACTTTTCTGCTGGTAGCCTTAGTCTGTATTTCGCTTGCTGTCGGCGGCGTGGGAATCATGAATATAATGTATGTTTCAGTCGCGGAAAGGACTTTTGAAATCGGTTTGCGGAAGTCCGTCGGCGCCGACCGCAGGGCGATTTTGTGGCAGTTTTTATTTGAAGCGCTTTTAATCACATTCAGCGGCGGTGTGGTGGGTATAATATTTGGCGCTATACTGGCTTATTTAGTAGCGATTTTAGCTCGTTCTTACGGTTTGGCATGGATATATCACATATCTCTTTTTTCAATTTTTATCGCCGTCGGTTTTTCCGGGTTAATCGGTTTTATTTTCGGCCTTTACCCGGCGCGCAAAGCGGCCGCGTTGAATCCGATTGACGCGTTGCGTCGGGAATAAAAAAACCCTGCCGTAAGGCGGAGTGATTGAATAGTAAGGGTGGAAGGTGGCGCGAGGGATTACCATAGGAATGTCGATCCTATGGGATCCCTCGCGCCGGGGGTAAGAGCTCTCCAGACATCGTATCGGATGCGTTCCGGGTAAGGAGTCAAACCCGAATTACATCACTAATAGTCAGGAGAGCGGACGGGGTCAAAAGTGGCAGACGAAGCTAAATGGATGGATGGGTTTGCTCCGTCTGCCAAGACTGGACGGAGGGTAGGGTAATGATAGTTGATAAATTGTCTTTTGTCAATAGGGGAGTTTGTATTGCGGTTTTTTAAGCCGTCTGCTATAATATCAATAATATGTTTGGAATAATCTGGCATGATTATTTTTATCAGCCGTTATTTAATGTTTTGATTTGGATTTATAATAACTGGGCTGATCAAAATTTAGGTTGGGCGGTAGTCTATTTAACCATCATTCTGCGATTGATTCTTTTGCCGTTTACTTTGGTTACGGAGAAAAATCGTCGTGGTGAGGAGGAATTAGTGCGTGAGGTAAAGCGCATAGATAAAGAGTTTCACAATGATAATCTTTTGAAGAAAGAGGAGGTGCGCAGGATTTTAAAGCAAAAAAAAGTGCGGCCTTGGAGCAAGTTGGTTTCTCTGGGTGTGCAAGTCTTAGTGTTGATTTTGCTTTATCAGGTATTTTTACGTGGAATCACCGGAGATAAAATGATGAAGATTTTGTACGCTTGGGTTGATTTTCCCGGGAGAATTAACACGGATTTTTATGGGTTTAATTTGGGCAGTACCCACGATATTGTTTGGCCTGGTATTGTGGCAATCGGATTATTGGCGGAAATATATTTTGATTATCGAAAGAAAAAATTCACAATAAGCAAAGCGGATTTGGCTTATTTCATACTTTTTCCGGCCTTCAGCTTTGTCGTGTTGTGGATACTGCCGATGGTAAAATCCCTCTTCATCTTGACATCCATCCTGTTTTCTGCTATAATTCATCAGTTTAGTGGTCTGATATTCAGGAGCGTCGGTGTGGCGGAGAAGGCGGCAAGAGAAGCAAAAAAAATCACTTCAGAGGTGGTAAAGACAGTTAAAAAATAATTTTAAATTATATGGCCGACTCATTAGATAAACTGATGTATTCTTTCGTCATGGAGGATGTCCTAAAAGGCGTGTTTATTTACGTTCCGCCAGGGTATGTCGCCTGCGTCTATGATTTGGGCCGCGGCGTGTTGAAAAAAGTTTTAACGCCCGGGTTGCATTTAAAAATTCCTTTTTGGCAGAAAGCCAAATTATTCAACACCCAAACGCTTGAATACAGCATTTCCCGCGAGTTTAATCCGGAGAATGAGAAGGCAATGGGTGATATTCCGACCGCGGCGGTTACTCAAGACGGGATGCGCATCGGGGTTGAAGGCACAATATTGTTGCGTTTGGATATTCACCAAATTCCAGCGATTTGGCAGACCATTGGCGAGGATTTCGTCGCTAAAATCGTGCGCCCGACAATCCGCAGCCGCATTCGCATGGTGATGAGCCGGTTTGATAAGCAAGAAATTGTCGGCGCGAAACGCGATTCCGTTGAAGCCGAATTAAAAAGTGAATTGGAGCGTATATTTTATTCCCGCGGTATTTATGTTGAAAATGTTTTGTTGAGCGAGATTGCTGATGTGGGGGAGTACAAGAGGATAGCGGACAAATAAGAGTGTGTAGGTTTGTAAGTATGTAAGTGTGTAAGTAAAGACGGGGTTAACCCCGTCTTTTAGTGAATACCAGTTTACAAGGCGTAGTCCGGCCACGGCGGTGCGAAGCCTTGTGGATAAGTCAATATTTGACATATTAGAGCGGCAATGTTATATTATCACTCGTTAGTATAGAGTGCCAAAAGTATGAATGAACGCCAAGAACAATTGCTTAAATTTATAGTTGAAAGCCACATTAATCTGGCCGAACCGATTGGATCTAAATTGTTGGCGGACGAGGGTGATTTGGAAGTCAGTGGCGCGACGATTAGAAACGAGATGCGCGAGTTGGAAGAACAGGGTTATTTGACTCACCCGCATACTTCTTCCGGACGGATTCCAACCGAGGCCGGTTACAAGTATTATGTGGAAAACATCATGCTTTCAGTGGTTTTGTCCAAGAAAGTTAAAAGTGAAATGGAAGAGTTAGCTCAAACAGAGAAAGAGCTCGCGGCGCAGATAAAACGCGTTGGCAAATTTATCGCTGAATGGACTGATAGCGCGGTGGTGGTTGCTTTCAGTCCTGATAATATTTATTACACCGGCATTTCAAATTTATTTTCCCAGCCGGAGTTTCAAGATTATGATAGGGTGGTGCAGTTTTCCAATATTTTTGATCAATGCGAGGACAGGATTGAATATTTGTTCGCTTTAATTAAAAATAATCAGATAAAAATTTTAGTCGGCGGACAAAACCCATTAGGCGCGGCTTGCAGTTTAGTCGGCACGCGGGTGAGGAATGGCGGTTTATTTGTTTTGTTGGGACCTGTGCGGATGGATTACGCGCGTAATGCCAGCGTGGCGGAGTTTGTTAGCGAATTGTTTGAATAAAATAAGCGATTGATTGTTAAATTATTAAATTGATATGACGGACGAAGAAAAAATAAAATCGGAAGATAAGACTTTAGAAGACCGCGGGCAGATGACAGAAAATAGCAAGCAGGGCGATTTGGATGAAGAGGAAAAAGAGAAGTCCGAAGTCCGAAGTCCGAAGTCATTTTTTAATCGTCATTGCAAAAATTGCGAGAAATTAGAATTAGAGTGCGCGGAATATAAGTCCGGTTGGCAGAGGGCGCTTGCGGATTACAAGAATTTACAAACCGAAATTGAAAAGCGTCGAGGTGAATGGGCGCAAATGAGCGAAACGCAAGTATTGAATGATTTTTTGCCGGTGTATGAGCATTTGAAATTAGCACTTAGCATGGAACATGGAGCATGGAGCATTGAACAAGAGGATTGGCGAAAGGGAATTGAGCATATTATGAAGCAATTCGGCGATGTATTGAGAGCGCATGGTTTGGAAGAAATCAAAACAGTCGGCGAACAATTAGATCTGAAATTCCACGAAGCGGTTGGCGAGGAAGCGGTGGAAGGAATTGAAGCGGGAAAAATTGTGAAAGAAGTTGAAACCGGATATGTGATGGGCGGTAGAGTGGTTAAAGCAGCGAAAGTGATTGTGGCGAAATAAAAATAAAAAATATGTCAGAATAAGGAAAAGATTTTAGACATGGTAGATGAACTTCAGAAACAACAGATTACCACGCAAGAATTTAAGAATAAGTTGAAGGAGATGGGGTATTTGCCGACTGGGATGGAATAAAGCGGGATTATAATTTATCCATATAATTTATGGAGGGCAGAAAAAACAATTACGCGTTTATTGATAGCCAGAATTTGAATTTATCTATTCGCGAGCAGGGATGGGTTTTGGACTTTGCGAAGTTTAAGCGGTATCTGGAGGACAGGTTTTCCGTTTGTAATGTTTTTCTGTTTATTGGTTTCGTGTTTGACAACCAGTCGCTCTATATTTATCTGCAGAAACTCGGGTATATCTTAGTCTTTAAACCGACATTGATATTGCCGAATGGAAAAGTAAAAGGCAATGTTGACGCCGATTTAGTCTTGCACACGATGATAGAGTATCCTAATTATAGCAGAGCTGTTATAGTGACTGGCGACGGGGACTTTCATTGTTTAATTGAATATTTGGAAAATCAAAATAAAATTGAACGTTTAATTATCCCGAATAAGTTTAAGTATTCATCGTTGTTGCGTCGTTTCAACACATTTATCACTTTTTTAAATAATACAAAAGATAAATTGGGCAAAATAAAAAAGGCATAACCGCGGGACGAAACCCTTTGGGTAGCCTTTCATCGTGATGAGGCTATTATACCAGTTGTTAAAAATTTGTCAATAGGTGTGTGGATAAGAAGTGTTTAATAAAAAAAGTCCCGTTTAAGAAAGTGTCTGATAAGTATGTGATGTCAGTTGACGACGATTTTGAGATAATGAATCTCATAAAACAGATAGAGAAGAAGAAGCTATTAAAATCAGACAGAGAAGTTATAAAGTTGTTAAAAACACAGTTGGAACATGATTGGCGGTTGCCACTGAAGATTTTTTTGGAAAAATTGATTAAAAAATATTAAAAATTATAAATTAAAAATTAACGTATATGTCAAAAGTTCTCGGTATCGATCTCGGCACGACTAACTCCTGCATGGCCATTATTGAGGGCGGACAGCCAAAGGTGTTGGAAAATAAAGAAGGCGCGCGGACTACACCGTCGGTGGTGGCGATTTCCAAAACTGGCGAGCGGCTGGTTGGGCAATTAGCCAAAAGGCAATCAGTGACGAATCCGGAAAATACTTTGTATTCCATCAAACGGCTTATCGGCCGCAGGTTTAGCGACGCGGAAGTTCAGCGCGATCTGAAGTTGATGCCGTATAAAATTATTCAGTCCGGCGAAGGCGTTAAAATCAAGATGCAGGACAAAGATTACAGTCCGCAGGAAATTTCCGCAATGGTTTTGCAAAAGATGAAAGCTGACGCGGAAGAGCGTTTGGGCGAGAAAATTACTGAAGCGGTAATTACCGTGCCGGCGTATTTTGATGATTCACAGCGCCAAGCTACCAAAGACGCTGGCGAGATTGCCGGGTTGAAAGTCTTGCGCATTATCAATGAACCGACGGCCGCGGCGCTGGCTTATGGTTTTGACAAAAAAACAGAACAGAAAATCGCGGTTTATGATTTGGGCGGCGGCACATTTGATATCTCCATTTTGGAAATCGCGCCGGACAATGTGCAGGTGTTGTCAACGAATGGCGACACGCATTTGGGCGGCGACGATTTTGACCAGATTATCATCAAATGGATTCAAGATGAATTTAAACGGAACGAAGGAATTGATTTGGGCAAAGACCCGCTGGCTTTACAGCGGATTAAAGAAGCCGCGGAAAAAGCTAAAATTGAATTATCAACTTCGCAGGATACGGAAATTAATCAGCCGTTTATTACTTCTGACGCAAATGGTCCAAAACATTTGGTAATGAAATTTTCCCGCGCCAAACTGGAAGAGTTAATCGGCGATTTGGTGGAGAAAACATTTGTACCGGTACGAAAAGCTATGGAAGACGCGAAACTCAAACCGTCTGATTTGCATGAAGTGGTAATGGTCGGCGGAATGACTCGCATGCCGTTGGTGTTAAAGAAAGTTGAAGAATTTTTCGGCAAGAAACCGAATATCAGCGTTAATCCCGATGAAGTGGTCGCGGTTGGCGCGGCAGTGCAGGGCGGAGTTTTGCGCGGGGATGTAAAAGATGTGCTGTTGTTGGATGTTACGCCGCTGTCTCTTGGTATTGAAACAATGGGTAGCGTGATGACCAAATTAATTGAACGCAATACCACGATTCCAACTTCAAAATCACAGACTTTCTCTACCGCGGCTGACAATCAGCCGAGCGTGGAGATTCATGTTTTGCAAGGCGAACGTCCGATGGCGCATGATAACAAAACATTGGGCAGATTTATGTTAGACGGCATTCCGCCGGCCCCAAGAGGTGTGCCGCAGGTTGAAGTTTCTTTTGATATTGATGCCAACGGTATTTTGAGCGTTAAAGCGAAAGACAAAGCGACCAGCAAAGAACAATCAATCAGAATTGAATCATCTTCCGGTTTGTCAAAAGATGAAATTGAAAAAATGAAAAAAGACGCGGAAACGCACGCGACCGAAGATAAACAAAAACAAGAGTTGATTGAAGCGCGCAATATCGCGGACACAATGATCTACACCACGGAAAAAATGATGAAAGATGTTGAAGAGAAAAAAATCGTGATTACCGATGAAGAAAAAAAAGCGGTTGAAATCGGTTTACTGGCAGTGAAAGATGTCAAAGACAAAGATGATGTTGAAGCAATTAAAAAAATCGCGGAAGAATTATCCAAAGCCGCGCAAGCCGTGGGGATGAAAATGTATTCTGCTTCGCAAGATAAAAATAGCGCTAATGGTTCGCCAGCCGGTGGGCCAACGGATGACCCGAACGCGGAAAAGAAAGAGGATAAAAAAGATGAAGGGCCTATTGAGGGCGAGGTTGTTAACTAAGTTTGTAAGCAGATTAAGCACGAGCCAGTGCTCTGCTTATCTTGCTTAATTTGCTTTATGAGTAAAGACTACTACAAAATTCTCGGCGTGGAAAAAAATGCGACGCAGGATGAGTTGAAAAAGGCCTTCAAGAAGCTAGCAATGCAACATCATCCGGACCGACCGGGCGGAGATGAAAAAAAGTTTAAAGAAATAAACGAGGCTTTTCAGGTACTCGGAGACGCTGAGAAGCGCAAAAAGTTTGATCAATTCGGTTCTGACTTTGAACAACAGGGCGGTTGGGGCGGGGCTGGCGGCAGTTGGGAAGATGTGATGAACGCTTTCCGTCAGCAACAGGGCGGTGCTGGACAAGGCGGTTTTTCTTTTAATTTCGGCGGCGCGGATTTTGGAGACTTGTTTGGCGGTTTCGGCGACTTGTTTGGCGGCGGTTCTTCTCGCCGCAACGGACATTCGTCTCGCGGCCGTGACATTCAAGTTGATGTTGAGATTGATTTTAAAGAAGCCGCTTTTGGCGTGGAAAAAGAATTGTCATTGAGGAAACAATCAAAGTGCGATGTTTGCGGCGGTAGTGGGGGCGAACCGGGAAGCAAGAAAGAAACCTGCGGCATTTGCCACGGGCAAGGTCAGGTGACGCAAGTTCAACGCACTTTTTTGGGAGCGATGCAAACTGTCGTCACTTGTTCGGCCTGCAATGGCCGCGGAGAAAAATCCAGCAAAATTTGTAAGCACTGCGGTGGCGATGGTATTCTTGCTAAAACATCCAGTATCAATATTAAAATTCCCGCCGGCATAGACGATGGGCAATCTATTCGTTTATCCGGCCACGGCGAAGCCGCTCCGCATGGCGGACAAAGCGGGGATTTGTACGTGCAAGCGCATGTTAGGCCGCAAAAAGTTTTTCATCGCGAAGGTTTTGATGTGTACACTGATAATGAAATTAATTTTACACAAGCGGTTTTAGGTGATAAAATTGAAGTGGAAACAATTGACGGCCAAATTAGAGTTGCTGTGCCGGAAGGCACGGAGTCAGGCCAGCTGATTCGTTTGAAAGGCCGCGGGATTTTTTATCTTGGTCGTTCCGGCAGAGGTGATCATTATGTTAAAATAAAAATCAGGATTCCGCGCAGAGTGAGCCGTAAGGTAAGGAAAACATTGGAAGAATTAAAAAGTGAGTTATAATTTGTTCTTTATAATTTAGTTTGATTCGGCGTTATTTCTGTTTGTTGTTTGATTGATAGGAATAACGCCGAATCAGCAAATGGTTTGCTGGGTTGGCAAGACGATATTTGAAGGGGGAGAAAAGATGCAACGAGTGATTCAGCGGATAGCGCTGGTGATGGCGCTGGTCGCGTTCCTGGTGTCAATTAGTTTGTGGATATTCCGTCCGCCGAAGCAGTTTAGTTCCAAACACATCGAATGGGTTGCGACGGCTCAAGTTGTGCCTCCGCTCTCATTTATCAACTCGCCTGACACGTCGGCTAGTCAGGACATCTGCATGCCGTTTGACGCAACTGATGTGGCAGTTTTGTCTATTGATGCGGTCATTATGGTCTTGGAGTCAATCATCAACGACATGTCGATTCAGGCAGGCACCACAGCCGAAGCTCCGCCATACACGTTGCCGTCGTTCCTGTCAACCGGATCGTACTTTTTGCGAGTCAATCAGAGATTCTCTTCAGAAGCAGAGGCGGTTGAGTACGCAGATAGTATACTGTCAGAACACGACGTTGATGAGTGCTGGATGGGAGTCCGCGGCACGGTTGGTAATCAGCGGTTCACACTACTTGTGGGACCATTTCGGACGCGGAAGGACGCGATCAAGCCGCAGAGTCGATTGACTGGCGCAAAGATACCAACGCTTTTGGTTGACGAAAGCTTCCTGCGCCGCTTTCATTCCGTAACTCCGATTCCAGATCTGCCTCAACCGGTGATCAGCAGTATCGCGTCAATTTCTATTCCACCCACCAAACCACAAGGTCTGGCCATCTTCCCACCTTGGCCGGACCAGTTCCCAGTGCTTATTTTGTAGGCAGCGGGGAATAAATAATCTCGACTTAATCGGGATTTTTTATTGCCAGTTTTGGTTTATTGAGCTATAATGTATATATATGAACTTCATCAATCTTTTTCCATCATTAGACATCTTTATTTTGTTTTTATTTGTTGCAATAGTAATTTTACATTTGTTATTCATAAAAAAATCCAAGCTGTTGACGGGCTTAGTTGCTTTATACGCTAGTTTTGTGATTGTTCTGGTTTTGCCGATGTTTAACGCGACAGTGTTGAGTTGGTTGCAAGCGCATCCATTCGGAAGAATAGCCGTTTTTGTTGGTTTAATTTTGCTCTTATATATTTTATTGTCTTTCAGCAACTTGGCCGAATTTTCAAAAAATCTCACTCCGACACAATTTATCACTTCTTTAATCTATCGCGTCGCTCTGACAGGATTATTTTTTACCACAGTAATATATTTTTTACCGGACGCGATTAAAATAAATTTTGGTTTGTTAACTAAAACACTATTTTTGAATTTGATCGCTATGGCGGTATGGTTTATTATTCCGTTGAGCATGGCTTTCGCGTACAGGTTTAAGACGAGGAGAGGGTGGATAGAATAGCGAATTCATCAATCCGTTTTTCAAGTCGGTCAGTTTTGCTTTTTGCGGCCGCGTCTTCAATTCGGATAGTTTCTAATAGCTTAATTATTTTATCTTGGCCACTCATGAGAGTATCCCATTCATCAAGTTTTTTTACTTTCTCTTTAACTTCAACCACGCCTTCTTCAAGGTTGATAATTTTTTGTATTACAAGGTCTTCATTCATATGAAGACAGTATAAAAGAATAAGTTGGGTTTGTCAAATTTTTGATTTTATCAGATCTGTTTGTCTAAAATTTTATTTACTTCCGCGTCGGCCGCTTTGTTGTTTTCACGCCGAGTGTGTTTATAAGTAACTTTTTTAAATTGTGACGCGGCGTTGTAGGCCCGAATAAAAAGTTTTTGCAGAGTCGGCTCTTTCACTTTGTATTCCCGCCGCATTTGCTTCATCACCAATTCACTATCCATAATACATTCAACTTCAACCGCGCCCAATTCTTTGGCTTTTTTCAGTCCGGAAATTACCGCCGAGTATTCGGCGTAATTATTTGTTTGCGCGCCAAGATATTCACCATAGGAGGCGAGAGTCTTACCTTTTTCGTTTTTTATCACCACGCCGGTCGCGGCCGGGCCTGGATTACCGCGCGCGCCGCCGTCAGTAAAGATTGTCAGTTTCATAAAAACATTAAAGCATTAAAACTTTAAAACAAGAGAATGATTTAACATTTTTTCAAATCAATAATTGTCAATTGTAATTCTCTGTTGCCATTCCATTCGTTAACGCCAATCTCAAACACCAGGTCAATTTTATCTCCGGGTTTTAGTTTTTTGCACCAATTAGTTTCATTGCCATTGCCGTTGCATAACGACCAGCCGATGGTTTTACGGATTTTGCCGGTTGGCGTTTTAATCATGATCCGCAAGTGTTTTCCTTCTTGTCCGACCGGCTCCAGCGAATAAATTTCTAAATTTTCCGCGAGGTATTTTGGTTTTTCATTTCCTTGTCCGAATGGTTCAAATTTGCTTAAGAGATCATAAAGTTCCCAACTTACATCATCCAAACTAATTTTAGCGTCAACCGGGAGAGAGGGAATCATATCCATCACGGCGGTTTTCGCGAGAAACTTTTCCGTCAATTTTATTTTGAATTCACCTAACGCGTCTTT
Organism: Candidatus Magasanikbacteria bacterium RIFCSPLOWO2_12_FULL_43_12; assembly: GCA_001783065.1. GTDB lineage: Bacteria > Patescibacteriota > Patescibacteriia > Magasanikbacterales > UBA922 > 2-12-FULL-43-12. Next base: position 43,900 of record MFQN01000033.1, on the reverse strand, counting down.
ATCCCGCAAAGTAAAACCGCAAGCCATCGGGTGGCCGCCGAACTTGTGAAACACTTCCGGCATTTCTTGTAAATTGCCGATTAAGCTAAATCCTTCCACACTGCGCCCCGAACCGACGATTTCATTTTCATGCCTGCTCATTACCAGAGTCGGTTTATAGTATTTATCTTTTATTTTTCCTGCGATCAAGCCGATAATGCCGGTGGGCCATCCTTCGCCGATTATAAACAGTACCGGCGCGTTTTTTTGTTCAGCTTCAACCTGCGCAATCGCCTTTTTGACTAATTCCTCGGTTGATTTTTGTCGTTCCGTGTTGTTTTGGTTTAATTGATAAGCCAGATCAGTCGCTTCAATCGGATCTTCGGTAATGAGTAGGTTGTAGGCGGTATTAGCATGATTCATTCTGCCGGCGGCGTTTAAGCGCGGGGCGATATGGAAGCCGATATTATAAGTATCCAATTCTCGTTTTTTACTTCCGTCTTCTTGCGTCAGCCGCGCTTCCAACAATAATTTTTGCAAACCGATTCTTCTTGTTTTATTAAGAACGACCAGGCCGTATTTAGTAAGCGTCCGGCTTTCGCCGAGGAGAGGCACCATGTCGGCCACACTGGCAATCGCGACCAAATCTAGCAGCCATTTTTCCCAACCGTCTTTATTTTCAGGTTGGCGTTTTTGCAAGAGCGCCTGCGCGAGTTTAAAGGCAACGCCGCCACCGCACAGGCCCTTGTCAGGATAAGTTTCTCCGGGGAGCAGGGGATGAATAATCGCAAAAGCCGGCGGAAGTTTTTCAGGAATGCCATGGTGGTCAGTGATTATCACATCAATGTTGTTTTGATTGGCGATTTTCACTTCTTGAAAATTGCTTACCCCGCAGTCGCAAGTGATGATTAGGCTGGTTTTTTGTTGGGCCAGCGTTTGAACAGTATATTTGTTCAGACCGTAGCCATCAATTTCACGATGCGGCAGGAAGACATCAACATCATTCGCGCCAAGCGTTTTGAGGGTTGAAACCAAAATTACTGACGCGGAAACGCCGTCAGCGTCATAATCGCCGTGAACAATAATTTTTTCTTTATTTTCTATCGCTCTAAAAATCCGTTCTACCGCCTTGGCCATATCGCGAAAAAGATATGGGTCAAAAATATCCTGCAAATAATCAGGGTTTAAAAATTCATCAATTTTTTCTGATGTGGTTATGCGGCGATGGTATAACAAATTAGCCGCTGTTGGCGGCAGTTCCGGATGTTCTTCCAAAAAAGATTTCGGCGCCGGGTCAAGAATTTTCCAAACTTTTTGCATAAGAGATTTGAATAGCACACGGATGACACGGATTAAATAGATCATCACGGATCATTTAAAATCCGTTTGATCCGTGTTATCCGTGCGCTATTGTCTGTACCATTTTTTAAAATTCCGAAAATCCCAGTACGAGTCTGCCAAAAAGATTGAGAAGATGGTGAAAGCGAAATTAAGCGCGGCTAATTTTTCCAGTTGATTTTCTTGCGGTTGTAACTGATACGCCAAAATAGTAACGCCCAGCAAAATCCAATGAGCGATCGGGCGTTTGAGCGGCTCAACTCGTTCCTCCGGCAGAATTTTACCGCGCTCTTTTAAACAATAAATACTATAAAATAGCATCAGCGGCAGAAAAAAATACCACTGCCATTCCTGCAGATCCAATTTGAACTCCTCCATCACGAAATAGTAGGGGACGAAGAGAAAAAAGCAGAAAACAAATAAAAGAATCACTGCCATTTGGTAGTGATGGTGAGGAAGAAGAGAATGGTGTTTTAGTGATGAAAATTTTTTCCAATCCATAGTTTTATTTATTGAAATGCTGGCAGAATGCTAAAAAAAATCATTGCCAGCACGCCTAAAATCGTAATGATTGTCCACAGAGTTTTGAATTTTTTGGAACCGTACATATTTTTTAGTAAAATGCTTATATACTAATTTGTAAGATTTAATAGCGCTGTATACACTTTTGTAAGTCATTGCGAGCCTTCGCAGGCGAAGCAATCCACACCGTTATCGCGTTCTAATGTGATTGCTGGATTGCGGAGCCTGTCCCGAGTGAATGCGAGGGATCGCGCGAGCTCCTCGCAATGACAGATTAGTCGTTTAACAGTTGTGAAACTGTAAACAATGCTGGGCTTTCTAACAACTAATTACCTACTACCAATAGTATAATTTGTTGCATTAGTATTCATTTGTATATTGGCATTATATTTATCGTTTTAACACCGCCAAATACGCTTCGGTTGGAATTTCCACCTTCCCTTTTCCCATCGCCAACATTTTTTTCTTGCCTTTTTTTTGTTTTTCCAACAATTTGTTTTTACGCGTTACGTCTCCGCCGTAAAGTTTGGCGGTAACATCTTTGCGCAGGGCGGACAACCGTTCGGCCGCGACAATTTTTCCGCCGATGGCGGCTTGAATCTTCACCACAAATTGCTGTTTGGGCAAAGTGTCTTTTAATGAATTGACAATTTGCTTGCCGACTTTAAAAGCGGAATCGCGCCAAACCAGAGTTGAGAGTGATTCCACCTTTTCATCAGCGACAATGATATCAAGTTTAACAACATCGGTTTTTTCGTATCGCTTGAATTCATAGTTTAAAGACGCGTAACCGCTGGTTACTGTTTTCAGTTTATCATAAAAATCAGTGATAAGCGAGGCTAACGGCAATTCATAATGGAGCATGGCGCGCTGACCCGCTCCGGCGCTTAAATATTCAGTATTTAAGTATCGTCCTTTGCGTTCGGCAATCAGACCCATCACATTACCGATATAATCTTGCGGAGTTATCACATCCACATTCATCCACGGTTCTTCAATTTGGTTGATGTAATTCGGTTCCGGCAGATCTTGCGGACTTTTGGCGATGATTTCTTTTCCATCAGTTTTCAAAACTTTGTAAGCCACGCTCGGCACGGTTACGACTACACGCAGGCCAAATTCGCGTTTTAATCGTTCTTGAAAAATATCCAAATGCAACATGCCGAGAAAACCGCAGCGAAAACCAAAGCCCATAGCTTGAGAATGTTCCGGTTCGTAGAATAAGGAAGCGTCACTTAGTTTTAATCTGTCCACGGCATCGCGAAGCGAATTGTAGTCATCGCCTTCTTGCGGAAAAATTCCAGCGAACACCATTGGTTTGATTTCTTTATAGCCGGGCAATGGTTCACTGGCGGGGGAGTTGGCCAAAGTAATCGTGTCGCCAACGCGGACATCTTTTAGTTCTTTCAAGCCGGTAACAACATAACCGATTTGTCCGCTGGCGATTATTGGATCAGCCTTGAATTCCGGCGCGTAATGACCAACTTCCAATGCTTCGGCAACCGCGCCGGTGCGCATGAATTTTATTTTTTGCCCCTTTTTTATTTCTCCGGAAACAACTCTTACTGCGGCCACAACGCCGCGATAGTCATCATAAGTGGAATCAAAGATGAGAGCTGATAATAAATCTTGGTTTTGGGGTGTGGTTGGCGGCGGGACGCGTTCAATCACCGCTCGCAGAACCTCTTCCACTCCTTGTCCGGTTTTTGCCGAACACATTAAAATTTCTTCTTCTTTACAGCCTAATAAGTGGATAATTTCTGTTTTGGTTTTTTCTATTTCCGCGATTGGCAGGTCAATTTTATTCAGAACCGGAATGATAGTTAAATTTTGTTCAAGAGCCAAATAAAGATTGCCAATGGTTTGCGCTTGCACCCCCTGTGTCGCGTCAACGAGTAAAATCGCGCCTTCAACCGCGGCAAGAGAACGAGACACTTCATAGTTAAAGTCAACATGGCCAGGGGTGTCTATTAAATTTAGAATATAATTTTTGTATGCCATGCGGACAGGAGTAAGTTTGATTGTGATTCCCCGCTCCTGCTCCAACTCCATACTATCCAACATTTGCGCTTTCATATTGCGTTTTTCCACAGTGCCGGTCAACTCCAAAAACCGGTCCGCGAGGGTGGATTTGCCATGGTCAATATGCGCGATAATGCAGAAGTTTCGTATGTTCATGGTGGTGAAGTATATAAGTGTGTAGGTTTTTAAGTGTGTAAGTATTGAGTTGTATGATTCGGAGTATGTCTGATGTTTGGCTGGACTATTTTATCACCTTGAACAGGCCTTGACAAGAGGCGGTTTTTGTGCTATACTATGTTGTTCTTTACAATACCATTACCGTGTCTGATAAGAAAAATGTGTTAATCTGGCTCTATTTATGTTTTGCCACCGACAGGTGACAGGCAGAAAAGCGCCAGATCAACAGTTTGCGGGAACTGTAGATTTGGTGATTAAAGTTCAAGGTGTTCCGTGTCGTGGACAAAAATAAACGAAAGGGGTAAGAAGATGATTTATCGGTGGGATAATTTACGGTTTGTTTGTGCTTTGCTGCTCTGTTCCGTAGTGGTATGGTGGGTGTTCTTTGATTCACCACCCAAGCCGGACGACGTCAAGAAGTCCAAGCCTACCACCACGGCGGTCTTCAACATCATCCCCGACGAAGATGGTGATTGGTTCATCGTCGGTAGTGTGGAGGAAGCCTGTCGTAACGCTCCCACGGGTTGGTCGCACGAGAAGTGCGTGTCCATTCTCACGGCATCCTTCAAGGCTGGCGACTGCGACGGTAGGGACTCGACCGTGCACCCGGGGGCTTCTGAGCTCAACGATGGCAAGGACAACGACTGCGACGGCGAGGTGGACGAGATGATGTGCTTCACGAACGAGGACTGCGACTCGCCTCCTACTGGTTTCAAGCCATTCCCAGGGGACGATACATTCTGGTCCAACGGAGTTGATAGCTATGGATGTATAGACCAGAAGTGTGCTTCATGTCGTGACACAGACCAAGATGGCTTTTGCGACTACGCACCATAGCCCACCAACCAAGCTGGTTCAAGTTCCGCGAGGGACAAGAGCCGCTTTCAGACACAATTCAGGTCAGCGTGCCCGCACACGCTGACCAAATCCCCAGTGTTTATGTGGTCATAAATAGTGGGTAATAAAAAACCGTCCTTCGTTAAACCCGAGACGGTTTTTTGTTTGGTAATTTTGTTTAGGCAATCTGCAACTGTAATTTTATTCGTTTTACATCCGTTTCCAGCTGGCGTATTTTTTCGTTAGTGAATACGCGTTCTTGGTCAACACGAATTAAAATTTGGATCATTTTGTCTTGACCGCGCATGAGTTCGTCCATCATTTCTTTGGTTGACATGGTTTCTTTAATATTTTTTAATTCTCCATCATGCTCTATCAACTTTGTTATGACACGGTCAAATTGTTTATCAACTTGTTTAAATTGCCCATCATGCTGGTCTAGTTTGTCCATGACACGTTTGAACTGCCCATCATGCTGGTCTAGTTTTTGTAAAATTTTTTCTTCATTATTCATAGGATATTTTTTACTGTTTCCATTATAACTTTTTTACATAGCCCTGTCAAGAAATTATCTCTATCTATCTCCAATTATCTCTTATCTCACATTTTTTATCTCCATTTATCTCCGATATCTTTCATCTACAATCGCTACTCTTTATTCACCTCTCCCTCCACACTCCACAATCTCAGCCATCGTTTTTTTAGACTCGCGTTGAATTGTAATATTTCTTGAGATTTAAGCAAAAATAAAATACCGCAGTAAACGAGCAGGCCGACTGTGCCGGCAATCGCGCCTTGGGTAAAGATGCCCCAGAATTTTTCCATATTTACGATTCCTGACAGCGGGGCTTTGAACAATTGCACTACGATAGCCATAATCAGCGCGGCAACGGAAATTTTATATAAAGAAGTAATAATTTCGTTTTCTTTAAGCGTGCCAAGTTTTTTGCGCAGGAATAGCCAGATTAATACTAACTGAATGATCGTTGAAATAGAAAAAGCAAGCGCCAGACCGCTGACTCCGAGCGAGGATTTGAAATAAATCGCGGTGGTAATGTTGGCAACTGTGGTAGCGAGACCAATTAAAAAAGGCGTCCAAGTATCGTGCAAAGCGTAAAAAGCGCGAGCGAGCAGAGGAATCAGACATTGCGCGAAAAGCGAGAAAGAAAAAAAGGCGAGAGTGTTGGCAGTGAGAATCGTGTCATTCCAATTGAATTGACCGGAACCAAGCACCACCCGGACAATCTGCGCGCGCAAGAGCAGGAAAATAATCGTGATTGGTATGATAAAGAAAAGTATCTGCCGTATTGTCGCGGATAATTCGGTAATGACATCATGTCTGCGGTTTTCCGCCACGGCTTGCGACAAAGTCGGGAAAGCGGCAATGGCAAATGACACGCCGATAATTCCAATGGGAAAATATTGCAAATTATTAGCCAAATTAAAAATCGCGATACTGCCGGAAATTAAAGTTGAACCGATAATCGTGATTGCCAGAAAATTTAATTGATTAATCGCGATGCCTAAAGTGCGAGGGATCATTAGTTTGCCAATTTCCCGCACGTGTTTATCGCGCCACAAAATCAGCGGCTGGTAGCGGAAGCCGTGTTGCCAAAGAGTCGGCAATTGCAAAATCAAGTGTAAAAACGCGCCTAAGATTACGCCATAGGCCAAGCCGTTTATTCCCCAAATCGGAACAAAAAACATCGCGCCGATGATAATGCCGATGTTATACATTATCGGCGTAAGCGAGTAAATGAAAAAATTTTTGAATGATTGCAGAACACTGCTGGCAATTCCGCTTAGACCAAGCAATATCGGACTTAAAAACATAATGCGGGTAAGCGAGATTGTTAATTTGATTTTCTCCGCGTCAAATCCGGGCGCCAGCCAGCGCGTTAATTGCGGAGTGAAAATAAAAAATAGGCCGCAGATTATTAATAATAAAATTCCCAAAATATTAATCACACTGTTGGTAACGCGCCAAGCTTTTCGCCTGTCTTTATTTATTAAATGCAAAAAAACCGGAATAAATCCGGCGGACAGCGCGCCGACGATAATCAAATTATAAATAAAATCCGGAATGCGGAAAGCGGCGTAATAAGCGTCCAAAATATCGCCAGCGCCGAATTGGTTGGCGAAAACTCGGTCGCGCAAGATGCCGATCAGACGGCTCACGAGTGACATGAGGCCGAGAACCACGGCCGCGCCGACGATTGTTTGCGATTGATTGGAAAAATTTTTGATACCCATTTTGTTTGTTTACACTGTCTGGATGGCTGTGTTGTTAAAAATTAACTGTCAAAGAAAGATAATCAGTGCCTTTGTTTTCCGGATTATCTTCTATAAATATCGCCCCCTCAATTGAGTCTTTTTGAAATGAAAATTGTTTCACCCGGTCGCTGTTCTGCGAGGGTTTGATTAAAAATTCGGATTTTTCAAGTTCTTTTTTATAATAATCATATACAAAACGAGGTTCGGCGGTTAATTCTGTCCAATCAATCTGAATCGTATCACGATGATCGATTACCGGTTCTTTGAGCAAGCGCGTGAATCGGCTGAAGCGGTTTTCATCAGTGGTGGTAGATGAAGGGAATAATTTATCATTGATAATAATTACGATTGGGGCGACAACCAATTTCGGCGCGTAAGCCGCGATTTCCAGCCACCGGCCTTTTTCTTTTCCATAGATTAAAGCGATGCGATCAGAGTTGCCGATATCATAAATAGGCACCGCGGCGGGAAAATTTGGCGGGACGGTTTGCAGCTCTTTTTGTCGAGGTGAAGCGCTCAATTTTAAAATAATCAGCGAAGCGATAATAAAAATAACGATGCCGCCGCAGCCGGTTGAGCAACTTCTTTTAAGACAGGATCTTTTTTTGCCCAATTCTCTAATCGGCGGGTCTTTGATTTCAATGTTGTCAATGTTGCGGCGCATAAGTTGATGTATTATAGCAAATTTTGCTCCATCACGCAATCAAAAGCGCCGTTTGGGTGGGTGTATCAGGCCTCCACCACAACCTTTTCCAAAGATTTTTTTTCATTTGTTGATTACACCGCCGACAACCGAAAAGAGGCCTGACGACCTCTCTGGTTATCCACAGATTGGAGTTGACGGGGAGATAATTAGTTAGGCGATAGTTGTCTTGCCGCTCCCCTTTAAGTATTCAACTAGTTCGTTTATCTCAATCTGCAAAAAGTCCTCTGCGTCAGGAAAATTTCTCAATTCCTCCACTGTAAACCATTGGACATTGGCGGTATCTTCAAGTGCTTGGGCGCTACCAGATTTCCAGTGGCAGAGAAATGTCAGATTTACCACATGCGCACCATCAGACCGAATAAATGAATTGTTATAGACTAGCTCAATATTGTCAGTGATCTTGATCCCCACCTCCTCGACCACTTCTTTCTTCAAAGTTGATTGCAAGATATCCCTCACTACCTCGTTGTCTACTTTGCCACCTGGCAACGACCAAGCACCCGGTTTATGTAACTCGGTCGAGCCTCGTTGAGCCATGAGAAATTTTCCATCTTTTTTCACCCAAGCTTTCACAAGGACAATATGGAAATTTGCGTTATCTTTAGTTTTCATAATAGTTAGTTTATAAAATTATTTAAGGCAAGACAATTTCGTACAACGTTGCTGATATGCGATGTTTTGTCCTTTTCTTTATCTATCCACAGCCCACTTGACATATTCAGTATACCTGGTATAATTATATTAGAAAAAGGCTTTCGGCCGTGCTATATGCATTAAGGCACAACTTGGCGGAAGGTCCTTTTTTGTTTTTAGCTAATCTTCCGGGAAAATAGAAGTAAGCCATTTTTCTCCAGTTTTTTTCTCTTCCTTTATCTGCACGAAAAAAATTTGTCCGTCTTTTGTTATTCCAGTAAATTTATGTAGGAGCTCAGAAGGTTTTTCAATGGTTTGAATAGTTCTTGGGTCGTGCCGGCTATTTTCAATAAGCTCGATGGCACAGGCAAAATATTTTAACCGACGCACTCGGTCACGGAAATTTTTTTCGTGCAGATGATTCCAAAAAAGCTGGAGAAAAATCTTGTCTTTTTCAAAATAAGCCGACCTAATGTAGGGTCGTCTTTTTGTTCTCTCGCGCAGGGTATTATAAAAGCCGAAAGCCTTTTGATAAATTTCCTTATAGTTTGTCCCTGGGAATGGTCTGGCTTTGGCTTGGTATGCTTTCATGGTAGGCGTATTTTACCACTTTACCACCCAAAGGAAAAGACCGAAATTTGGGTGAAATAAAACTGCTCTCGCGGGCAGTTTTATGGAACCGCATATTGGCTGTTATATGTTGTTACCAGAAATTTCGCTTCCTTCATCCGATTTTAAATCTGATAGTTCCTCTAAGAATTTCTTCAGTTCTTCTTCTGTCGGTTTGTGATCTTCGGAATATCCAGTCATGAAATTTTTAAGGCGCGAAAGTGCTTCACGCGATGGGATTTTATCTTGTTCTAATCCACTCGTAACTTGATCTTTAATCGCAAGAATTTCCTTGTTGGGTTCACGTTTTTCTTCTAGTGGTGTCATAATATTTGTTATTTAATTAATGTTTAAATTATATAACACCCACATTCAATTTACAAGTGCAACCGCTGTGGAAAAAAAAATTAGAACAATTTCATATAACGGGGCGCGCTTATACAAAGTTTGATTTATTTTTTCTCAAAATCATCTTCCGTCAAATTGGCTTGGCGCAAGACCAGCCGTAGTGGATAGGGTTTAGGCATATTGAAGAGTGACCGAAGCAATAGCTGGTCTGGTTACTTCAGCTTTTTTAGGAAGGGGCACATCCTCAAAATACAATGATAAAGCATCTTGTAACATAGTTAATGCTTCTTTTTTGGTTTTGCCATAACTAGAAACATCCACTTCCAAGCATTGAGAAATGTAATGTTTACCCTCTTTCCAAACTACAGATTTTAGGTCTATTTTACGCATATATTTATGTATAATTAAGGGCATTATATATAGTTTAAAAAAATAAGTCAAATTTCTGTATCAGGCCACCCACTTTTGGACAAGTCGACATCTCGGTTTACCAAGAAATCGGAGTTGACAGCGTTTGTCGGCTTGGATTCACTGGTTCACCAATCCGGCATATCTATCCATCTGGATCAACAGCAAACCGTTTGTTGATTACACCGCCGACAACTGAAAAGAGGCCTGACGGCCTCTTTGGTTATCCACAGATTGGAGTTGACGGGGATATAATTAGTTATCGGATGTATTGCTCGCCGTTACTTTTTCGGTGTCTGCCAAAAACAAACAGACCATGCGCCTTCGTAGGTGGCTGCCAATCTGCAAAATGGTAGTCGAGTAACGACGATTTCTGGGTTTTCTTGTTCTCTTTCAGCACTATGTTGCTCTTGAAAGTTAGAGTATGTTCTGACGATTACCCTAACATCGTCGTTACTAAGCCATGGTGCCCAGCCGAGGATTAGCAACATAATTATAACAAGGGCGATTAAAATTTTTTTTGACATAATAATTTTAGTATTTAAAAGGCGAGCGATGTTGCTGAACAACCTATATACCAACTACTTATTTTTTTGTCTTATTTATGCTATAATCTTATCAGAAATGTGTAATCAGAGTCAAGCTATGAATCCACACTAAATTAAACGTCTATGAAATTAAAATTTTGCGGGGCGGCGCGGGAGGTGACAGGATCTTGTTATTTTCTGCAAACAAAAAAAGCTAAAATCTTGGTGGATTGCGGCATGTTTCAGGGATCTAATTTTAACGAGGGGAAAAATCATGACGCGTTTCCGTTTACTCCAAAAGAAATTAACGCTTTGCTGGTTACGCACGCGCATTTGGATCATGTCGGGCGGATTCCAAAGTTAGTTAAAGAGGGATTCGCCGGTAAAATTTATTTGACCGAAGCTACGGCTGATTTCGCGCGGCTGATTTGGGACGACGCGTATGGCATCATGGTGGAAAATAACGAGAAGTACGGCACGCCGATCTTGTTTGATTCCAGCGACATTGCTAACGCTGTGGCATTGTGTCAAGGCGTGAAATACGGAGAGACAACTGAAGTCGCGTTTGGCGTGTCAGCTGTGTGGAAAGACGCGGGGCATATTTTTGGTTCAGCGTTTATTGAAGTTGAGGCGGATAACAAGCTGATAGTTTTTTCCGGAGATATTGGCAATGAGAATGTGCCGATTTTGCGGGACACGGAAAAATTGAGCGCGGACGCGGATTTGCTTTTGTGCGAATCAACTTACGGCGACCGGATTCATGAAGATATTGACACTCGGCGAAATGTTATTTTACAGGCTGTTAAACACGGCGCGGAGCGAGGCGGGACAATTATGATACCGGCTTTTTCTTTGGAGCGCACGCAAGAACTTTTATATGAATTAAATTTGTTAAGCGAGCATGATAAAAGTTTGCCTAACATTCCGATTTATTTAGACAGTCCATTGGCGATTGACGCGACGAAAGTCTATGGAAAGTTTCCGGAGTATTATGATGAAGAAGCAACGCGTCTGCATCTGGTTGGCGATGATTTTTTGCAATTTCCAAATTTAGTCGCGACCCGCACAAGAGAAGAATCAAAAAAAATAAATAAAATTCGCGGAGCAAAATTGATTATCGCCGGTTCCGGAATGATGAATGGGGGTCGGATTGTGCATCACGCTTTTCGTTATTTATCCGACCCGGCGTCAACACTGTTAATTGTCGGTTATCAAGCGGAAGGCACACTCGGCCGCCGGCTTTATGAGGGCGCGAGTAAAGTAAAAATATTTGGCGAGACAGTTTATGTAAAATGCAAAATTGAAGCCATCGGCGCTTTGTCAGCGCATGGCGATCAGAAAAAATTATTAAGGTGGGCCGGAGAAGGCAGACCGAAAAAAGTTTTCTGCGTTCACGGCGAGCCCCACGCCGCGACCGAGTTGGCGCATCGGTTGAAAGATAATTTCGGCATTGAGGCGTTGTTGCCTGAGTATGGGGAAGAGGTCGAAGTATGAATTAATGGGAGATAAGAGATAGGAGATATTTAAAACAATCCCAAATAGGGATTGTTTTTTTATTTTAGGGAAGGGCGGGGTGTGGATAACTTATGGTTCAAAAGTGTTGCGTAGTGTTTTAAAGTGGTATATAATGGAGTTAAGTGGGGAAAGGTGGGGAACACTAATTTTTGCACGAATCTACACTAATTTCTTTTTACTCCCGATGGTTTATTTTATCGGCGAATCGTCAATTAATTCGCGCCATGCTTGTCTGCGTATTAACTAACGATTCGTTGGCAAACTAATTAAATTAGTGTAGATTCGTGCAAAGATTCGTGTTCCTATGTTTATCGGAGAATATTCGCACAATTTAGATGACAAGGGCCGTATTGCCATACCGAAAAAATTTCGGTCGGATTTGCATAAAGGCGCTGTGGTTACCAAGGGTTTGGATTCTTGTTTATTTTTATACACAAAAAAGGAATGGGACAAATTAGCTGAAAAATTAGCCAGTTTGCCTTTCGCGCAAGCCAATAGCCGAGCTTTTTCTCGCTCAATGCTTGCCGGCGCGATGGAAGTGGAAATTGACGGCCAGGGCAGGATTGTTTTGCCGGAATATTTGCGTCAATTCGCCGGGTTAAGCAAAGAAGTGATCGTGGCGGGTTTATACAGCCGATTGGAAATTTGGGATAGCGCGAAATGGAATGAATACAAAGCAAAAACAGAAGCCGAGAGTACAAAAATTGCGGAACAGATGAGTGAGTTGGGTGTGTAATTTTCAATTTCTAATTTTTAATTTTCAAACAAGTTTTAATGTCTCAATTTTCAATTAAAAATTAGGAATTAAATAATTGGAAATTGTTTAAAAATTGAAAATTAAAAATTAGAAATTGAATTTATGCGCCATGTTCCAGTCTTACTGAACGAAACAGTTGATTTTCTACAGCTTAAGCCGGGAATGAGCGTTGTTGATTGCACTCTTGGCGACGCGGGCCACGCGGAAAAGATTTTAGAAAAAATTGGTTCGGATGGAAAGTTGCTGGGAATTGACGCTGACGCGGAAGCAATTTTACGAGCTAAACAATATCTATATAGTTTCAACAAGCAAGTGATTTTTGTCAGAGATAATTTTACAAATTTAAAAAAGATTGTTGATGAAAATAATTTTAATCCGGTAAATGGAATTTTGTTAGATCTCGGTTGGTCAAGTCCGCAGTTTGAAGAGCGGGGGAGGGGATTCAGTTTTTTGAAAGAAGATGAGGGGTTGGATATGAGATACGGTAATTTTCAATTTTCAATTTTCAATTTTCAAAATCCAACAGCGAGTGATTTGGTGAATGAATTGAGTGTGGAAGAGCTTGAGAAAATATTTCGTGAGTATGGAGAAGAAAAATTAAGCAAAGAGATTGCGAAAGCGATGGTTGAAAATAGAAAAGAGAAAAGAATTGAAAGGGTGGGTGATTTGGTGGAAATAATTTTGACTGTTTATAGAAACAAATTGAAAAGCAAAAAAGAAATTCCATGGGTAGGCGGGTTGCATCCGGCGACGAAAGTGTTTCAGGCCTTGCGGATGGCAGTGAATGATGAGTTGGGTGTGTTGGAAAAAGTTTTGCCGCAAGCGATTGAAATATTAGCGTCCGGCGGGAGACTGTCAGTTATCACATTTCACTCGTTAGAAGATAGAATAGTGAAGCATTTTTTTAAGGATCAAGAGGGTAAAACAATTAAAATTATCAGCAAAAAGCCGATTGTCTGTTCATCCGAAGAGTATAAAGCTAATTCACGGGCGAGGTCAGCGAAGTTGAGGGTGGTGGAGAAAAGGTGATAGGTGATAGGTGATTGAGGGTATGTCTGTCATTGCGAGGAGCTCGCGCGACGAAGCAATCCAGCAATGGCGTGAGAGTATAACAACGACGTGGATTGCTTCGCCTGCGAAGGCTCGCAATGACAGAAGAATGCCGATTCGCAAGTGATAAACTATAAATAGCATCTAAGTCTCTTATATATTTAACGTTATAAACTTTCAAACTATGGTCGCCGAATACCTTTGTCAACAGCCAACATTGAGACAAAAAAGAGAATTAATGAAAAAATGGTTTTTAAGCGCTTCTTGCCGTTTCATATTTGGCGCGTTCGTTGTTGTCTTTGGCGTAATGTATGTGGCGCAGACTAACGCTATTTCTACCAAAGGTTATACAATGAATGACATTGAGAGGCGGATTCAAGCGCTGAAGCAGCAAAATCAGAAACTAGAATTTGAAATTGCCACCCATCGGTCAATGCGGAGTATCCAAAGCAGGTTGTCAAATTTGAATTTGGTCGCTACTGATAATGTCAAATATGTTACTTTGACTGGCTCGTCCGTCGCTCGCCGTTAATATCCAATATCCAATATTTAATATTTAATATTTAATATCCAATATTTAATATTTAATCCGCTCCCGCTATGGGAGTTTTTTATTTTGTGGTATAATATAATTAAGTTCGAAAGTCATAAAGTCCGTAAAGTACTTTATAGACTTTTGACTTTATAGACTTTTGACTCGTTCTATGTGGATATTAGTCTTTCAACGAATGTTGTTGGAGCTTCTTCTTGACCTGATTTATTTTCCGTTGTGGTGGTACACCGGCGGCGCGAAAAAAGCGCTGATTTTTTGTTATCATTTGATTCAAGACGCGAATTTGACTTTAGCGCCCGGTTTGTGGTTGAGAAATATTTTTGTGCCGATGTTTGGCCAGACTGATTGGCAGGGCAGATTGATGAGTGTGTTTATGCGGATTATGAATGTTATCGTTCGCGCGATTGCGATGGCAGTCTGGCTGGTGGTTGTTGCCGTGATTTTCGCGCTTTGGCTGGTGTTCCCAATTTTTGTGATTTATATGATGACAGTTTAGTTATGTTGTTTGAGAAACAAATTCCGCTTAACCTCCTTCCCTGCAATACCTGCTGGGGCAGTGGTTATGAAGGGGTGAGAAAATGCCATGAATGCAAAGGTATGAGTATGGGTCGATTCGCGCGTGCTAGGTTTTTGTATTGGGGCGAACCGTTGACCAAGTATCATATCAATGTTAGAAAAGCGCGGCGTTGGCTGGATCGTTTTGAAGTTTTGGGCGCGGTGATTTTTGGCATCGGATTTTTAGCTTTGTTCGGCTGGCTGGTTTATCGCGATAATTTGATCGCAACGGTTTTCACGCGCGGTTTTTGGATTACTTATATCAGTAATTTGCCGGTTTTATTTTGGTTGGCGATTATTTCTTTCAGTTTTTTAATTTATCGTCTGATTATTTCCAACCGAAAGCCGGAGCCGGTGGAATGGCATGATTATCATGACAAAAAAGAGCAAGTTGAATTGGAAAAAGGCGATGTTCTGCAGGTTTGGACTCAAGTATTGAAACTGCCGCGGCGCAAGCGGGTTGATATCTCCACTTCATTTACCGAGGAAGCCAAAGCCATTTTGGAAGAAGCGTATCGTTTGGCATTAAAATATGAGCACAACGAAGTGGGCGTGTTTCACGTTTTTTCCGCTTTGCTTGCTTCGTCAAAAATTGCCGGTTTGTTTATTAGGTTGGGAGTTTCGGTGCAGACTTTACAAGCGTTTTTAAATAAATTATTTACAAAAAGCACTGAAAAGAGAATCCCGATTATTTCCAACGATGTCCAACAGATTTTATTTCAAGCTTATGAAAAAGCGTTCAGCGATCGACAGGAGTTTGTCCACGTTACCGAACTGTTAGTCGCGGCGGTGCGTCAGTCAGAACCTATTCAAGAATTGTTGTATGATTTAAAAATTGATAAAGATAAATTAAACAATGTAGTGGAGTGGTTGAGAATCAGGGAACGATTGCGCTGGCAGTATAAGAAATTCAGCCGGGCCGCGGCGCGGCGCAGTAAATACGGCATGGATCGGGCAATGACCGCGATAGCTACGCCTTATTTGAACAGTTATAGCCAGGATTTGACTTTGGCCGCTAAATTCGGTTATCTGTCTCCTTGCGTGGCTCGAGATAAAGAGATTGAAGAAATTTTCCGCATAGTTGAGGGTGGACGGCAAAGCGTGGCGTTAGTGGGCGAGCGCGGAGTTGGCAAAATGAGCATCATTGAAGGCATCGCGCAGAAAATGGTGGAAGAAGACGTGCCGAAACGTCTGCGGGACAAGCGTCTGGTCCAATTGTCAACTTCCTCTCTGCTGGCCGGAACGACAATTTCAGGCGCGCAGGAAAGATTGATCAGAATAATGAACGAAATCGCTCGCGCGAAAAACATTATTTTATTTATAAAAAATATCCAGGACTTAGTCAGTATAAATAGCGGCGAAGGCGGGGAAGGCATGGATGTTTCGGAAACTTTGGCGGAATATTTGGGCTCAAGCCGGTTTTTAACTCTAAGCACCAGCACAATTGACGGCTATAATCGCCATATTTTGAATTCTGAAATCGGTTCGGCCCTGGCTCGGGTGGATGTGAAGGAGATGGATAAAAATCAAACGATTCAAGTTTTGGAATCAAAAGTCGGCAGTGTGGAATACAAACATAATGTATTTTTTTCTTACGACGCGCTGGCGCAGTCGGTTGATATGGCGAAAAAGTTTTTGCGCGACCAGACTTTGCCCGGCAGCGCGATTTCGGTAATGACTGAAGCGGCCGGCGTAGTTCAGCACAAAAAAGGTGAAAATCAATTGGTGACCGCCAATGATGTGGCAATGATTGTCGCTGATAAAACCGGTATTCCGGTTGCCAGTATTTCCGAAGATGAGTCAGTTAAATTATTGCGTCTGGAAGAAGAAATGCACAAACGCGTCGTGGGTCAGGATGAGGCGGTTAATTTGATTGCCAACGCTTTGCGCCGCGCGCGGGCTGAAGTTAGAACGCAAACTAAGCCAATCTCCAGCTTTTTATTTTTAGGACCGACCGGTGTTGGTAAAACCGAGCTGGCAAAGACCATTGCCGAAGTTTATTTCGGCGGCGAACAGCGGATGGTTCGGGTGGATATGAGTGAATATCAAGAAAAGGGGAGCATTTATCGCTTAATCGGCCAGCCGGCCCAGCAAGGCACCGGCCTTTTGACTGAAGCGGTGCGTCAGCATCCGTTTTCATTGGTTTTGTTGGATGAAATGGAAAAAGCCGAGCCGGATGTTTTAAATTTATTTTTACAGGTTTTTGATGACGGTCGTTTGACTGACAGCGTTGGCAAAGTCATAGATTTCACTAATACGATTATTATTGCGACTTCCAACGCCGGCACTTCTTACGCGCAGGAGCAAATTAACAAAGGCGAGCCGTTGGAAAATATCAGGCAAGCGTTAATTCGCGGCGAATTAAAAAAATATTATCGTCCGGAATTTTTAAATCGTTTTGACGGCATTATATTATTTAAATCTTTGGAGCGCGATGAAATAAAGAAAATCGCCGGCTTGATGCTAAAGCGCGTTGGCAAAGATTTGGAAAAACGCGGAGTTGGCTTAAAAGTGGATGACGCGGCTTTGGATGCATTGGTGAAAGTCGGATTTGATCCGGAATTCGGCGCCCGCCCCATGCGCCGCGCGATTCAGGAGCATATAGAAAACAAACTGGCCGAGCTTATTTTGGCGAATAAATTAAAACGAAGGGATGTGGTGGTGATTGGCGGGGATTTGGAGATGAGAGTGGAAGAGAAGTGAGTAAGTTTGTAAGTGTGTAAGTAAATAAGTTGGCTAAGTTTTTTAATCCCTCCCCCTTCACTAGGGGGAGGTTCGGGAGGGGGTCTCGCTCGCCAATTGCGACGAGACCTCACCCAACCCTCTCCTAATGAGGAGAGGGGACACAAATCGACTATGTCCGAACGCAAATTCAAAAAAATTCATCTCCTCTTCATTGCTTTATTTATCCTATCCTATGCCGGGTTGAAATTGTGGCAATTACGTTTGCCGCAGGCGGAGGTTGAGTTAAGAGGGCAAAAAATAACGGTCTGGGTGGCAAAAACTCCGGAGCGTTTATATAAAGGTTTGGGCGATAAAAAAAGTTTGACGGAAAATCATGGAATGCTTTTGGTGTTTGGTAAAATGGGCAAACACGGAATTGTGATGCGCGATATGGAATTTTCAATAGATATTATTTGGTTAAACAACGGCGAAGTCGTGGATATCGCGCCGAATGTTCCGATTGAGCCGGAGGTATCGGACGCGGATTTGAAAAGATATTATCCGCGCA
>MFQN01000033.1:0-25819 GCA_001783065.1 Candidatus Magasanikbacteria bacterium RIFCSPLOWO2_12_FULL_43_12 | reverse complement strand
CGGAGAAGAATGGGGTGGAGATTGGAGATAGGTTGAAGATAATAGAGTCATAATACGTCCATTCTCTTTGTAGGCTTCGGCTCTGAGTTCAGCCGAACGAGAGAAGGAGAGGATGAAGTCTCAGCGAATGTAGAACTACCGAATTTTTTATTTATGTCGGTTGATTACCTGTACACTAGTGGAGACCTCACCCCTCCCCCTCTCCTACAAGGAGAGGGGTTGGGAGACGCTTCTTGACTTTTTTTACCATTTAATCTATAATGTCCGCACTAATCAGATAACCTTTTTTCTATGTTTTCAGTAATAGAAACCGGCGGGAAGCAATATCTCGTAAAATCAGGCGAGACTTTGAGAGTGGAAAAATTAAATATTGAAGACGGCAAAGAATTTGTTTTTGACAAGGTTTTGTTGACCGCGAATGAGGACGGCACTGATGTAAAAATCGGCAATCCATACTTATCCGACGTTGTTGTTAAAGCAACAGTAATGGCGCAAGGCCGAGCGAAAAAAATCAGCGTGGTTAAATACAAAAGAAAAGTCCGTTATCATAAAGTCCACGGACACAGACAGAGTTTTACGAAGGTGAAGATTGATTGACATAACACATAACACAATTAACAAAACACATCAAGATGCGCGTCGGCTCATCTTTGTTTTTTTGTCAAGTCCTATTCTTCAACGCGCTACCCAGCGTTATCTCATCCGCGTATTGCAGGTCAGAGCCCATCGGCAAACCGCGGGATAGGCGGGAGATTTTGATTGAAGGATTTATTTCTTTAATTTTTTTTGTTAAAAACATCATTGTGGTTTCGCCTTCCAAATTGGGATTAAGAGCAAGAATAATTTCTCCAACCGGTCCGCCAACGCGTGTGAGCAATTCTTTGATTTTTAAATTTTGCGCGTCCAGCTCTTCATCAACTCGGATTTCCCCGCGCAAGATGTGATAAACGCCGTTAAAAACGCCGGTTTTTTCCATTACTTCCACATCAGCAGGTTCAGCCACCACGCAAATGGTGGCATGGTCGCGGTTTTTATCAGCGCAGATATGGCACGGCGATTTATCGGAAAAAGTCCAGCAAGTTTCACAGCTTTTGATTGATGCCATTAAATTTTTTAAAGCCAAGACTAATTCTCCCGCCTCTTTTTTTCCTGATTTTAACAAAAAGAAAACAAAGCGTTCGGCCGTCCGTTCGCCAACTGACGGAAGATTTGCAAATGATAAAATGAGTTGTTTGATTGGTTTAGAGTACATTTGGGGCTTTTAATAATCCGGATATACAGATAATCCAGATTAACGGATAACAAATCGTATCTGTAAATCTGGATTATCCGAATTATCCGTATCATTATTTATGATGTCAATCCCGGCATCTGCGGCAACCCGCCCATCTCCCGCACTTTCATCGCCATTACTCTTTGCATTTTTTTAAACGCGTCGCTATGCGCGTCTTTGACCGCGTTTTGCAGTTTTTCTTTTTTATCCGGATTTAATAAGTCTGTTTGGATATTCAGATCAATAATCCGCAGATTGCCATCCATAGTCAAAGACACGCCGTTGGATGAGACCGTGGTTTTTTCTTCTGACAAAGTATTTTGAAGTTTTTTTCCCTGGCTGCGGAGGTCGCGGAATTGTTTGAGTTTGTTGAACATAGACGAATGCTTACTAGGCTTGCGAGGCCGATTAATAATTATGGATTAGGCAGGTTGTTTATATCATCATTCCCAGCTTTATTCAAGAGAGGATAAAGGAGGGTAAATAGGGCGGCGATAATAAAAGAAATTTGGTAGGGGTAGTAATTGATGATAAAAATTAACATTATGAATGGCAGAATAAGCACACGGCTGGCGTTGAAAGTCATGTCTTGCAGAACAGTCAGGCGGAAATAATTTTCCCGATTAACGATTTTGTACAACAATGATTGCCATGGCAAAAGCAAAAATCGTTCGGTGACGCTTCGGTAAGAATTGGCAATGAATGTTTTGAACGCGGTGTCAGCGAGCAGGCAGCCGAGCCAGCTGAAAAAATAAAACATTGTCCCAAAGTTTAATAACTTTTTTGTGTTATATTTGTCAGATAATTTACCGGTGGCAGCGATAACCGCTACGGTTAGAAAAGCGGCGATGGCGGCCGCGTATCCGACTTTTTGCACGGCGCCAAAGGTGATGATTAAAAACACGGGCCAGATATTTCTGCCGATACTTGATTCAATGGCATAGCCTGAAAAACTTAAAAGGATATTCGCGCTTTTTCGGGTCGTAAAAATTTTTGTTATGTCTTTTAATGTAAAATCAAGACCGTGCTTGCAATCATTGGAAACAAACAAAGGCAGTGTTGAAATAAACAAAATAATTGAGCCAATGACAAAGATTACGCCGTAACCGAAGTAGGCGATTATTAATCCTGCGATAAGTGGAGAAAGCACCGTGGACATGATTGACAAAATAGCCAACGTTGAAAGTTGCCCGCCGACTTTCTTTTTGTCAAAGTGGTCAAGGAAATTCAGTTCAAAGCCAAAATTATACAAGAGCGCGCGGCCAGTGATGCCAAAAGGCAGAATAAAAAATAGCCAAGAAAATTCAGGCAAAACGCGCAGACCGAAATAATAGGCGATTAAAAATGGCGCTGATAAAAGCACCGCGTGCTTGGCGCCGATTTTAGCCACGATTTTGGCGATTGGAATCGCGAATATTACATTGCCGATGTAGCCGATTAGGAAGAATAATAAAATTGATACAACAGAATAGTTCAGCGAGAATAAATAAATCGGCACAAAAATACTTATCATGCTTTCAGCCAGATTCATAATAAAAACCGACAAATACATCTCATTCATCTCTTTATCACAGAAAAATCGGTGATGGCGAAGGAAATTCGGGAACATAACGAATATTTTGGCTTAAATTACGATAGTTATAATATCATAAAACATCCCTATTGACAAATGGACGATTTTGGAAGCAGTGAAGAATAAAAAAACCAGCGATTTGACGCTGGTTTTTTTATTTTATTTAAAATGCCGGTATATTTTGTGCAAAATGTTTATTTGAATCAGGCGGAGGAGTTGGCAGGGTGGTGAAGGCGGTATCCAAACTGCGGAAGCTGACAAGTTGTTCGTTGAAAAATACTTTTACCATGCCGGTCGGGCCGTTGCGATGTTTAGCGATATGTATCTCGGCGATATTGCGCTCATCAGGAGAAACATCCTCCAGACGATAGTTGCGGTCAGAGGATTTACGATAGATAAACATCACCACATCAGCGTCTTGTTCAATTGATCCGGAGTCGCGCAAGTCGGATAATTTTGGAATCGCCGGTTTTCTTTGTTCCACCAAACGCGACAACTGGGAAAGAGCCAGAACCGGCACATTTAATTCGCGCGCGATGCCTTTCAAGTTGCGGCTCATTTCCGCCACTTCTTGCACGCGATTATCGCCATAGCGGTTATTATGCGATTCCATCAACTGCAAATAATCCACCACAATTAAACCTAAACCATGTTCAGCTTGCAAGCGCCGCGCTTTGGTGCGGATATGCATTACTGTGTTGCCCGGACTGTCATCAATATAGATTGGCGCTTCGGACAGCACACCCATGGCATGGCCGATTTTAGGAAAATCATTGCTATCCGGCCGGTCTGACAGACTACCGGTGCGCATTTTCCACAGATCAACACCGGCTTCCGAGCATAATAAACGATCTACCAACTGCTCTTTGCTCATTTCCAAAGAAAAGACTCCAACCGGCACTTTGCTTCTCACCGCGGCGTGGCGGGCGATATCCAAAGCAAACGAAGTTTTGCCGACTGAAGGGCGCGCGGCCAGAATAACCAAATCAGACTTTTGTAAACCGGCCAACAAATTATCCAATTGTTTAAATCCGGTTGACAGACCGCGCAGTTTTCCTTTTTCGCGGTGCAGTTCGTCAATCCGCTCAAACGCGTCGCTTAAAACATTGCGGATCGGCGTGAATGTTTGTTTCAAATGTTTTTGCGTGACACTATATAAATGCTGTTGCGCTTCGTCTAAAACCGTTTCCACATTTTCCGCGTCTTCTTTATAGCCTAAGCGGGTAATTTCGCCGGCCGCGGATAATAATTTTCGCAAAGTGGATTTACGCCTGACGATTTTCGCGTATTGTTCAACATGGGACGCGGTTGGCACGGCATTGGAAAGGGAAATTAAGTAACTGCGTCCGCCGATTTTTTCCAACTGTCCTTTTTCTTCCAGCCGATTGCCCAAAGTCAACACATCCACCGGCTCATTTTTATTATACAGTTCTCTCATGACGTCAAAGATGGCGTCGTGGGCGTTTTTGTAAAAATCATCCGCGTCAACAATATCAGCGATTTTCATCATCGCGTCTTTATCAATCAAAATAGAGCCAAGGAGGGACATCTCGGCTTCATTGTTTTGGGGAGGGATTTTTTCTAACGCGGTTATGTCAGTCATAGCTCGGGTATTTTAGCTCATCTGGTTTTTGTCCGCAACCTCATAATGTTGATTGAGTGTGAGGAAGTTGTGGACAGAATTTACCATTTTGAGTTGGTCATTGAAAAAATGGCCGAGATTAGGTATAATTGCGATGGAATTAACGGCAGTTAGATAAATCATTTTCGTAGTTCGTAATTTCGTATTCTTTTCGTAATTTCGCACATAACATGAAACTGTGCTTAATTAACAACTTATATTCTCCATATTCTGTCGGCGGGGCGGAAAAGGTGGTGGAGAGGATGGCGAAAGAGAGGATTAAAAACGGCGACCAAGTGGTTGTGATAACTCTCGCGGGCGGGGATAGCAAATTGTCCCAGCAGGGTAGAACCGTAGAAGATGGGGTAGCGGTTTATCGGTTTTGGGCGCCGAATATTTTTTCGTATAAAAATTTAGACAAACATAATTTTATTTTTAAACTTTCTTGGCACAAGATTGATATTTTAAATTTTTGGAGCGGGCGGATTATTAAAAAAATTTTGGAGCAAGAAAAACCTGACGAAGTTCAGACACATAATTTAATGGGGATCGGATTTGGCGCGCCGCGCGTTATTCAGAAGTTGAAGATTAAACACACGCACTATCTGCATGATATTCAATTAGTTGAGCCGAGCGGGGTTTTGCCGTGGAATCACGAAAGAGATAGTTTGTGGCAGAAGATTTATTCGTGGATTATGAGGTGGAGGATGGGCAGTCCGGACGCGGTATTGTCGCCGTCGGAATTTTTGATTGGGTTTTATCAGAAAAGAGGATTTTTTGCGGGTTCACATCATCACATCATCACATCATCACATCATCACATGATATTGAACAGCGAACGACGGGCGCATAATCCAACCACATTTTTATTCGTTGGTTCGTTGGTTGAGCATAAAGGGATTAGAGTGTTAATGAGAGCGTGGAATAAAATTGACAAAAACGCGCAGGTTGAATTGCGTATTGTTGGCGATGGAAAATTAAAAAAAGAAGTTGAGGAGTGGGCGAAAGGGGATAAGAGGATTAAAGTTTATGGCCGCTTAGATGAGAAAGCGCTGGCGGAAGTTTATAAAAAAAGCGATGTTTTAATTTTTCCTTCAATTTGCATTGAAAATCACCCGATAGTAATTGACGAGGCGCATCAGTTTGGTTTGCGGGTGATTGCGAGCGATACCGGCGGGGTGAGTGAAATGGTAAGATTGGAAGATATGTTGGTCAGACCAGATGATGTGGAGAGATTAGGTATGGAAATTGAAAGATTGTTAAATTGCTGAATTATTAATACACTCTAAAGATTTTTTTAATTTTTAATTGTAGAAGGTATGTTTTTTGAGGTATTTTTATATTTTGTTTTAGTGGCTTTAGGATTTGGAGGATTTTGCGGTTTTATACTTTGTACTATTACTGCAAGTAGAAGCAGTTTTCGAAATAAATTATTTTTATTTGGCGGGTTGTTAGTATTCATCGGTGTTTATGGTCTGTTAAGTCGTACTTTAATTTACACTGGTATAGGATATAATGATTCAGTCAGGGTAAATAAAGCGTATCACCAGATTCAGACGGTTTATTTTATCTTATTGTGTGTCATCATTTATTTCACTTCATTCGCCATTGGTCTGTTTATAAAAAAACGGAGACAAGCAAGCATATACTGCGCTGTCTTGGTTGTGGGTATTTTGGGCATGAGTATCTTTCCTTTGATGTATAAGAAGGCATATATAATAAGTTTAGACAGCGAACACAATGTTGAAATATATTATGCTATCCACCCCAAAACAATTCGTTGGCAGTTGTCAGAGGTTCGTATAGAAGATCAGGAATATTATTGGCGTTATCCATGGTGCGAGCCATATTATGATGGCAATGAAAAAAAAGCGTTAAAAATACTTCAGCGTTTAGCGGCGAAACAAGGATGGAGCGTATCAAGGCGTGTCAATACCGCGCTTGGTTTCTTGTACGAAGAAATTGGCGAGGCTGAAAAAGCAGAAGATGTTTTATCAAATAATTTGGGGGGTATGTTGATCGCCAATACTTTATGGGTTGGTACAAATTGGTATGAAGCCGGGGCGGCTATTCAGTTTTTTATTAAACACGGTCGGTTTGATAAAATTGATTCATTCAGCCAAAGCGGCGTAGATATTTTGAACTATTGGATAGCACAGGGATTTGAAAGAAATGGTTTAATTAAGGAATCCGAGGTCTATTGGCTTAGAAGTGATGATTATTTTTTAGAGCGGGCGAGATTTTACGCCAAATATGGCGAGATGGATAAGGTAGTTAAGACATACAACGCCTATAAACAATCTGATTCGCCGGATGAAATTTCTGCAGACGATCTGTATTGGTTTGGAAATTTATTATATGCTTTAGGTGACAAAAATTTGGCTGACGATGCCATTGATATGGCCATTAAGATAGGATTATCTGAATACGAACAACAGACATATAATGAGCATAAAATTAGTTTAGAAGAAGCTATGGAAGGTTATGATTTGTTTAATTATAATATTGGCACGACCAACGGGCCATTTATTTGCTCTTGAAAAGAGACTGGCTTAAACTGTCTTCACCACATTCCACCAATTCTCCACATATTCCGCTCGGCGGTTTTGGTATTTGAGATAATAAGCGTGTTCCCAAATGTCCAGCGTTAAAATTGGCGTGTGGCCGAGTGTTAAAGGGGAGTCTTGATTGGGAAGAGAATAAATTTTTAACTGATTTTTTTCATCCTCAACTAACCAAACCCAGCCTGAACCGAAATGGCCTATTGCCGTTTGATTAAATAATTGTTTGAATTGTTCCACCGAACCGAAAGTTTCGGTGATTTTTTTTATTAATTTTTCATCAATCTCTTTTTTTAATCCCATAACGGACCAGAAAATATTATGATTCACAAAACCACCACCGTGGTTTTTTATTTTTATCCTATCCGTCTCTTCAACTTTCAGATTATTTAATTCGCGCAAAATATCCTCGGGAGTTTTTTTCAACAACGCCGGATATTTTTCCAAAATTTTCACAAAATTATCCCGATATGCTTGATGATGTTTTGTGTAGTGTATTTCCAGTGTCTTGGCATCAAGATACGGCTCCAGCGCGTCATAGGAATAGTGAAGCGGTTGGAGGTCAAAATTATTCATATTGTTTGGGTTAGTTGTTTATTTCATACTTTTATTGTATTATATTATATGGTAGAAGTAAACACAGATACTTGTGGATAACGTTATTTCCTATCTCTATATCTCCACTTATCTCTATTTATCTCTATCTATCTCTATCTCTATCTCCATCTCCATCTATATTTAACTTTTTAATATTGACTACACCACCATTGCCAGCTATAATATCAGCAATCTTTTCTATTAAATTGTGTTTTGTGTTATCTTAATATGCGTAAAATTTTAGTATTTATTTTGGTGGCAGTATTCTCGTTAAGTTTATTTTTGCCTGCAAACGCGGAAACCAACGGCAAAGTTGAGTTTGTTTTATTTCATTCCAAAACTTGTCCGCACTGCAAAGAGGAGATTAAATTTATTGACAGCGAATTAAGACCGAAATACGGCGAGCAAGTTGATTTTCAGTTATACGAAATCAGCGAGCCGCAGAATCAGAAGCTGATGGCGCAATACGTGTATTTTTACAAAGCGCAATCGGGGAGCGTGCCGCTAACTTTTGTGGGTGATGAATGGCTCGTCGGTTATGATAAGGACAAAACAACCGGTAAGAGATTGGTTGAGTTGATTGAAAAAAAGATTGGCGAGAAAAATCCGGAGAAAGCCGCGTCTGTCGCGGACGATACCGTCAGCGAGACAATTGACGTGCCGGTGTTGGGAAAAATTGACCCCAAAGCTTTTTCATTGCCGCTTTTAACCGTGGTTATTGGGTTGCTGGATGGTTTTAATCCTTGCGCCATGTGGGTGTTGTTGTTTTTGATTTCTTTGTTGCTGGGAATGGAAAATAAAAAACGGATGTGGCTATTGGGCAGTATTTTTATTGCCGCTTCTGGCGCGGTTTATTTCCTTTTTATGGCCGCTTGGCTGCAATTCATCATGTTTGTCGGCATGATTTTACTTGTGCGGATTTTAATTGGCGTTGTGGCTGTCGGAGTTGGCGGAAAAAATTTGTGGGACTATTGGCAAAATCGCAAAGCCGAAGGCGTGGTTTGCAAAGTTTCAAAAAACGATGGCGCAGTAAAGACATTTGATAAAATTAAAGATATCGTTTATCGCAAAAGTCTGTGGTGGTCAATTTTAGGCATTGTGATTTTGGGTTTTTCCGTGAATTTGGTGGAACTGGCTTGTTCCGCCGGTTTTCCCGCGATTTACACGCAAGTTTTGGCTTTGAACGGATTGCCAATGTGGCAAAAATATCTTTATATGGCCGGTTATATTTTCTTCTACATGTTGGATGACCTGATAGTGTTTTTGGTCGCCATGCTGACGCTCAAATCAAAAGTCTTTGGAACTAAATACGCCAAGTACTCAAATTTAATCGGCGGGTTGTTAATTTTGATTTTGGGGTTGCTTCTTATTTTCAAGCCGGAGTGGCTGATGTTCAGTTAGCCCATTGATATAATAACCCAGTGTTGTAATTGCGCTTTATTTTTGTTATAATGTGTTATGTTAATTGAGTTTTGAGTTATGCTACCGTATGCCAATGAACCAACTGACAATTAAAGGCGAATCAGCGCATGTCGCGTCAACCGAAGATATCTGTTTTTTCGCGCAGACGAATTATCGCAATCAGATGCGCAAGTTTGGCATTAAAACAGACGACCGCCGCCGGCACATGTATGTCATCGGCAAGACCGGTATGGGAAAAACCACGATGCTTGAGAACATGGTTTTGCATGATATTTATTCCGGCCATGGCGTCGGCATCGTTGATCCGCATGGCGATTACGCGGAAAAGATTATTGATTTTATCCCGCCTAACCGCATTAATGACGTGGTTTATTTCAATCCGGCTGATTTGGAATATCCAATTGGTTTTAACATCTTAGAAGTTAAATCTGAAGAGCAAAAACATTTGGTCGCGGCCGGTTTGATGGGTATATTCAAGAAAATTTGGCCGGATGTTTGGAGTTCGCGCATGGAATACATTTTAAATAATACCTTGTTATCATTATTAAGCTATCCCGGATCAACGTTGTTGGGAATCAATCGTATGCTTGCGGACAAAGAATACCGCCGCAAAGTGGTGCATGTTTTGAAAGATCCGGTTGTTAAAGCATTTTGGCAGACTGAATTCGCCAATTATCCGGAGCGCTATATGACCGAGGCGGTGGCGCCGATTCAAAACAAAATCGGTCAATTTTTATCCGGCAGTGTTATCAGAAATATGGTAGCGCAGGTTAAATCAACAATTAACGTGCGCGAAATTATGGATAGCGGGAAAATTTTTATCATGAATTTATCCAAAGGCAGGATCGGCGAGGATAATAGCAGGTTGTTGGGCGGCATGTTGATTACGGAAATACAGTTGGCGGCCATGGAGCGCGTGGATGTGCCGGAAAGCGAACGACGAGATTTTTTTCTTTATGTTGACGAATTCCAAAATTTTGCCACGCCGAGTTTCGCGGGCATATTATCCGAAGCGCGCAAATATCGTTTAAGTTTGGTAATGGCGCATCAATATGTGATGCAGTTGGATGAAATCGTCGCGGACGCGGTTTTCGGCAATGTCGGAACAATGATTACTTTCCGCGTTGGCGGTTCTGACGCGGAAACGCTGGAAAAGGAATTTACCCCGGCATTTTTGATTGAAGATATCGTCAACTTGGCGAAGTATCAGATTATTTTGAAATTAATGATTGACGGGGTATCTTCACAGCCGTTCACTGCTTTGACAATGCCGCCAATCGGTTCGCCGACCGGCAGCGCGGAAAAAGTTATCCGCGTATCGCGCGAACGCTATGGCAAGCATCGCAGTGTGATTGAAAATAAGATTTTGCGTTGGAGCGGGATGGGTGGGGATATGGCCGGCGAAGAAGATGATGGCGATTTATCCGACGCGCCGTTGGCTCCTAAAAATATCGCGCCGGCGGTTTCCAAACTAACGCCGACACCGCCGGCTGAACCGGTGAAGACTGTTTCATTAAAAGATTTGTTGCCGAAAGATAGCGTGGTTAATAATGAGGCTGGTAATAAAGCGCCGGTTACTTTTAATCCGGTTCAAAAAACAACGCAGAACAACAATCAGAGACCGTTTGGACAGTTAAAAAAAAATAAGAATAGAAACAGAAATCGACCACAGCCCACTAATACACGACCACCAATTACACCAATTAGTAATAACGCTTCATCTCCGCAATTGGCTGGACAGCAAAAAAGTGAGCCACAAGTCAAGCCTGTTGTCGTTCAGCCAACGCCGAAAGTAGTCCAACCAGACCATGTGGTGAGGTTTGATGTTGATCAAAACAATGACAAGAAAAAACCAGATGACGCGGATGATGATTATAGGCGGAATAAGTAGATGGTATTAGATTAGAAAAGCTTTCAAAGTCCCTCCCCCTCGTAGGGGGAGGCCAGGAGGGGGTCTCAACGAGACAATTATGGTAAAAGAGCCAGTTAAAAGCAAAAGAAGAGACAGATATGTCGCGAGTAAGCTTTTAGAGAGACGGCGCAGGAATTTGCGCCGTTTTTTAACAAAAGGCGAATTTGCTTTATGGCAGAGGCTTCGACGCCAAGACACGGGGTATCGTTTTCGTCGCCAAACCAGTATTGGGAGTTATATTGTTGATTTTTATTGCCATGAATTAAAATTGATTATTGAGGTTGACGGTGGTATTCACGAAACACAAGAAGCCTATGATACCAGAAGAGATGGTTGGTTAAAATCCATGGGGTACGCTGTCTTGAGAGTTAATAACGAAGAGTGCGTTTACAATTTGGAAGGTATTCTACAAATAATTACAGCTAAGGTGGAAGAACTGAAAGGTTGAGACCCCTCCTTGTTCCTCCCCTACGAGGGGAGGAGACTTTTTAACAATTTTTTGACAAATATCCTATTTTCGCTAAAATACCTTCATGCAAACTATAGATTCCAGCATACTTAAAAAGTTGAACAAACCTGACCCAACCAGCCACAAGGGCGATAACGGCCGGGTTTTGGTTATTGCCGGTTCGGAAAAATATCATGGCGCCTTGCTGTTGGCGATTCAAGCCGCGTCCAGAATTGTTGATGTGGTTTATGTTTATACTTGGGAAGGGAATCAGCGTTTGGTAGAGCAGTTAAAAAGCGAGATCGCGGTTTTTATCAATATTAAGTCTGATGAATTGTGGGAGAAAGTTGAACAAGTTGACGCGATTTTGATTGGACCCGGATTATCCGAAGATAAAAACACGAAAAAGATATTAGAAAAAATATTAAAAAAATATTATCATAAAAAAATTATTGTGGACGCGACAGCGGCGTGGGTGGTTGATCCAAAACTTCTGCATCCGAATTGCGTTGTCACGCCCCACGCGGTGGAGTTTGAACATTTATTTAATTGCGATCCGCTTGCGGATAATGTTCTTAAGATGGCGAAATATTATCAATGCGTCGTCGTCTTGAAAGGCAAATGCGATTATGTTAGCGACGGCAAAGAGCTTTACGAAAATCGCACCGGCAATGTCGGCATGACAAAAGGCGGCACCGGAGATGTCTTGGCCGGTTTGACTGCCGGTTTTGCCGCTAAAAACGACCAGCTCACATCCGCGTTGGCCGGGATTTATCTAAGCGGCTTGGCCGGGGATAAATTATTTGAAAAATACGGGACTTTTTATAACGCGGAAGATGTGGTGGGGGAGGTGGGGCAGGCATTACACTGTGGATAAAAATTGTTGACAAACCTGCAATTTTCTGTATAATTACTGCTGATTAACCGTCAATTTTAATAATAAATCCATATTTTATGTTAATTAAGCGGAATCTACAGCCTATTTTAGAAAAATGGCTCTTTAAAGGCAAAATTTTAATTATGTATGGGGCCAGACAAGTAGGCAAAACAACTCTATTGAAGGAAATTTTGAAAAAACATACCAATGGCGATGGTTATTTTGATTGTGAGATTATTAGCGTAAGAAGGGCGTTGGAGAAACAAGATCCAGCCGTATTGAAAAATTTTTTGGGTAATCACAAGATTATAGCGCTTGATGAGGCGCAAAAAGTACTGAACATCGGTCTTTCTCTTAAGCTTTTGATAGATACTTACCCGGATCTGCAAATTATAGCGACAGGTTCATCCAGTTTTGATTTGGCGAATAAAATTAATGAGCCGCTGACCGGCCGCGCTTTGGAGTTTCCGCTTTTCCCATTATCTTTAGACGAGTTGTCTCAAGTATATCGTAGATATGAAGTGGATTCGCAACTACCGTTTTTTCTGACTTTTGGGATGTATCCCGGTATCATAAAAGCGGGGCAAAATGGCGCGCGCGTGTTGCTTGATAATTTGAGCGGACAGTATTTATATAAAGATGTTTTGGAATTTGAAAATCTGAAAAGATCGACGTTATTATTGAATTTATTGCAGTTATTGGCCTTGCAAATTGGCAACGAAGTATCAATAAATGAGTTAGCGGTAACTTTGCAGTGCGGCCGCGATACTGTCTGGCGCTATCTTGATTTGCTGGAGAAATCGTTTGTCATATTTCGTTTACGCGCGTTTAGCCGCAATCTGCGCAAGGAGATAGGCAAAAAGCAAAAAATTTATTTTTATGATCTTGGCATAAGAAATAGCCTGATAAACCAGTATAACTCTTTGGAGTTGCGAAATGATGTTGGCGCGCTGTGGGAAAATTTTTGCGTGGTTGAAAGGATGAAACATCTGCAAAATATTGAACGCTCAGCCGGTTTATATTTTTGGCGCACGCATGATCAAAAAGAAGTTGACTATTTGGAGGAATATAATGGCAAGTTAGAGGGGTTTGAATTTAAATGGAATAAAGACAGCTTCCAACCGCCGAAGGATTTTTTAAGTTACCCAAATAGCAGCGTGTCTCTGGTGAACAAGCATAATTATCAAGAGTTTTTGATGTGAGGTTGTCCTGCGTCGTTGGTTTGAAAAACGCGACGAAGAATTTTAAAGACGGCGACGAAGTTGAAGTTGATGCTAATTTTGGTGTTGTAAAAATCGTATCAAAATGATACGATTAGTGTGTTAAAATGAGACGATTTAATTTAATCTATTTTTTATGTTAACACAGCGACAAAATGCGATTTTAGAGTATTTACAAAAGACAAAAAAAGCGCAACAAAGCGCTATTTTAACGTTTATAGCGACTCGATTTGACAAAGTATCTAAACCGACGATCTTACGCGACATAGAAGCGCTTTTATCGTCTGGTTTGGTTGAAAAAAGCGGGAAAGGGCGCGGGGTGGTTTATCTATCAAAAAATAAAAATCCATTTTTATTTCATTTTGACGCGGACAGTTATTTTAAGACGCCGCAGGATCAGAGAGAAATCAAGAAACAATTTAATTGGGAAGTTTTTGATTATCCCAAAGATTTTTTTACCGCTTCTGAATTTAAACGTCTGGAGACCGCAAACAATGAGTATCAGAAAAAACGCGCGAAGATGAATGTGGCAAGTTTGCGTAAGGAATTTGAACGTTTGACCATTGAACTTTCCTGGAAATCATCGCATCTGGAAGGCAACACCTATTCTTTGCTCGAAACCGAAACACTGATTAAAGAATCGCGCGAGGCCGAAGGGCACACCAAAGAGGAAGCAGTGATGATTTTGAATCACAAACACGCTTTAGATTATATTTTAAAGAGCAGTGAGCAATTCAAAATATTAAAAGGAACCCAAGTGCGAGCGGTGCATTCGCTTTTGATAAAAGATTTAGGCATACCTGATGACTTTAGAAGCATTTTAGTCAGAATTACCGGCACCAATTATCAGCCGTTAGATAATAGGTTTCAGATAGAAGACGCGGTTAAAAAAATCGTTGAGATAATTAATAAAGAAAAAAATCCGGCGGTTAAAGCGTTATTAGCTGTTTCTTTTATTTCTTACACCCAGCCATTCGTTGACGGCAACAAACGCACTAGCCGTTTGATTGCTAACGCCATGCTTTTAGCCAACGATTGGTGTCCGATGTCTTTGCGTAGCATGGATGAGACTGCTTACAAAAAAGCAATGCTTTTGTTTTACGAACAAAATAGTTTGGATTATCTAAAGCAATTATTTATTGAACAATTTGAATTCGCGGTGGAGAATTATTTTGGGTGAAAAATTATGAAGAAATTTTTTATCGTCAACACGGAACCAAACTGTAATATTTTAGGTTTGGATCCGATTATCCACGCTTTTTGGGATGAGGAAATGGAAAAATTAACCGGCCGCCGGTTAACGGTTTTTGCTTACCAAATCGCCGATGGAGTGATGAACGCTATTCCGGATAAAGAAGATCAGAGAATGAATTACGCGGTTTTGATTTCACGCCGTGAAAATGATGAAGTCTTGGCTTCAACTGAAGCGCGTAATTGGTTTAAAGAAAATGTTGAAGTGGAAGAGGTTGATTTAAATTTGAAAGAATTGAGCGGTACCGTGGCTTGTACCGGCGGAATTAAAATTGTCCGCGGCAGAGCAAAGATTGTGATGAATTCTTCGGAAAATGATAAAGTGAAAGAAGGCGACATTATGCTTTCCACCAATACTGTGCCCGATCATCTTCCGGCCATGTGCAGAGCAGAGGCGATTATTACTCAAGTTGGCGGTCTGACCTGCCACGCGGCGATTGTTTCGCGGGAATTAAACAAACCATGCTTGATTGGTGTAAAACATCTGTTAGAAATTTTTAAAGACGGTGATGTAGTGGAAATTGATATGACACATGGGATAATTAAGAAATTATGAAATGGCGCGTAAATTTTTCCATTCCAAATTGCAATTATAATATTATTGATAGAACTATCGGTATTTTTGTTGATTGTATTCCCAAAAAGAACGGTGAGCAGTTATTCAAAGAGTGGTATCTTGAATTCGTTGAGGGAACGCTTACGGCCTTTATTCCGGTGTTGGTGGTTGACGCGATTACGGAATGGATAAAAGACAAAATAGTGGCTGAGCCGGATTGGGCTGACGAAATACATCAGGAATGCGAGAAAATTAATCGGCAATATTTTGCTTACGCCAAAGAACTGGATAAGTTGGATTTCAAAAAGTTTTGCATTCAAGATATCTATGATAAGTATATAGAACTGCGTAAACTGCAGAGCGCGGGGCATTCCCGCGCAATCGCGACCACTTGGTTTTTGGATAGTAACGGCGAAACTTATTCAAATTATTTACGTCAGGAGTTGGGGGAGCACTTACAAAGCATCGGAGTGTGTGATAAGGTAAAAATGATTGAGTATTTTATAACTCTTACCACGCCATACAAAAAGAATTTTACGCAAGAAGAGCAGATTGAATTTTTGGAGTTGTTAAAATTTATTCAGTCTCGCGAGCAAGATGTCGGAATCTTAAGGGATAGTAAAAATGAAGAAGTAATGGAAAAAATCAGTTCGGAAGCCATAGAGAGGATAACAAAACATTATGAAAAATGGCACTGGACCCCGTACGGATATATCGGTCCGGCGTATAGCTTGCATCATTATTTAGATGAGTTGCGCGGCCAGTTGGCAGTGGAAAATGTTTCTGATTTGGTTAAAGAAGAATCAGCGCGTCATGATAAAATCAGATCGCAGATAGAGAAGCTGGAGATTGAAATCAAACTGCCAAAAAAATTGAGCCATTTGTTTCAAATCGCGCGGGATATAATTTGGTTAAAAGATTTTCGCAAAATGTGTTTTTATCACGGCCATTATGTTTTGGATAAGATTAACAGCGAATTCGTTCGGCGTTTGCATTTAAGTTTGCGTCAAATAAATCATGTTCCGGCGCCGGAATTTGAAGACGCGGTTTTGCGCGGTAAGTTCGACGAGAACGCAATCAACGAGCGAATATGTTATAGTTTGATGTGGTCGGATGATAAAACCGTCAAATATTATTATAGTGAAGAAGCCAAAAGGATAAAAAATTCTTTGGATATTGAAGAGGATAAATTACAGACCGATGAACTCGTTGGCGCTTGCGCCTGTCCTGGTTCGGCGCGCGGAAAAGTAAAAATCGTGAACAGCTTTGAAGACGTGCCCAAGGTTGAAAACGGCGATATAATGCTCGCGATTACCACCCATCCGGCGTTTTTACCGGCGATGAAACGCGCGGCCGCGATTATTACCGAGGATGGCGGCATTACCTGCCACGCGGCTATTGTGGCGCGAGAGTTCCGAATTCCTTGCGTGGTTGGGGTGAAAAAGATTTGTTCGGTGTTGAAAGATGGCGATTTGGTTGAGGTGGACGCGGGCAATGGGATGGTAAAAGTAATTAAAAAAATTTAATCTTAAAAAATATGGAGGACACAAAAATCACCCTGTTCAAGGGCAGAAAGGTTCGTCGGGTAATTCATAACGGAGAGTGGTGGTTCGTGGTGAATGACGTGTTTTTTGCCCTAACTGATACGCCGAATGTTAGTGATTATATAAAGAAATTTAGGCTAAGAGATGCAGAAATTAACAAAGGGTGGGGACAAATTGTCACCCCCCTTTGGGTGCCAACTGCAGGCGGTCGTCAACAGATGAATTGCGCTAACACAGAGGGGATATTTCGTATTGTACAATCTATCCCATCACCCAAAGCAGAACCATTTAAGCGGTGGTTGGCTCGTGTGGGGTATGAGAGGGTTCAGGAAATAGAGAATCCAGAATTAGCAACAAAACGCACTCGGATGTTATACAAATTAAAAGGCTATCCAGACAGCTGGATTGAAAAGAGAATGCGCGGTATCGCGATTAGAGAAGAGTTAACCGAAGAGTGGCAGAATCGCGGAGCGCAAACTGAACGCGATTACCAAATTTTAACTGCCGAAATTTCTAAGGCCACTTTTGGAATTACACCCAGTCAGTATAAGAAAGTAAAAGGATTGAAACGAGAAAATTTACGCGATCATATGGGCGATTTTGAATTGATTTTTTCCATGCTTGGCGAGCGGGCGGCTACTGAAATACACAGGAATGAAGATTCAAAAGGTTTACCAAAACTTAAATCAGACGCGAAGGCGGGCGGAGATATTGCCGGCGGCGCGCGGAAACAATTGGAGAGACGGCTTGGCAGGCCGATAGTTTCAAGAGATAATTTTTTGCCGCGTCCAAGAAGAAGAAAATTGATTAAACAAAAAAGGAAAACCGTTTATGATTAAGATTCATGCCAAAAACGACCCATGGATGCTCGGCGAAGAAATTCCGGACTGCGATTTATTTTTTTCTACTCTTTGGCTTTATTGTTTCACCAATGACTTCGTTAGAAACACCGGTCGGGCTTATGGTAAAATTTTAGCTAAGTTCACGGGCTACCATCTGTGGTTTTATTTTGGCGAAAAAGATTCGTTTGAAGTTGGTAAAAATATCGCTAATAGAATTATAAATGAGCCAGGCTATGCCGGAAAGATTAATAAAAATATTATAATTGAAGCGGATAAATTAAGGGCTTACGCGAAGACAATCCCGCAAAAAAATTTAGATAAATTAAGCAATAAAGCGCTTTGGCAGATTTATAAAATACATAACGAAATTCACAATCATTATTACACCTGGTGCTGGATTCCAGTGGCGGCGGACATGTTTCATAATAATTTGACTGATAGAGTTAAAGAGTATTTGCGCGGCCTCGGCGTTTCGGACGACAAACTCACTGAATATTTTATAACCTTGACACAGCCAACAAAAAAATCTTTGATTTTTATTGAACAGCAGGAATTATTAAGAATAGGAGAGAAAATAGAGAAAAACGGAAGAAAAATTACCAAACAGATTCAAAACGACATAAAAAAGCATTGGCGAAAGTATTATTACACCAAACATTTATGGGTAAAGGGCGAATATAAGATTGAAGATTATGAAAAACAACTGCGGGAGGTTTTAAGCGGGAAAGAGAGTTGCGGGGATATAATTAAAAAACAATCGCGAGAGTTAAAATTGTCAGCAATTAAAAAGAGGAAATTATTAAAAGAGTTGAAAGTAAGCAAACAATGGCAAGACGTTTTTTACGCGTTTGGCGATTTTATGGTAACAAAAATCTATCGCCGCTACGCGCAGATTTTCGCGGTTTATCAAATGGGAAATATATTGCGGGAGATTGCCAAGCGTTTTTATTTAACAGAAAAGCAGGTTAGATTTATGATGAAGGGGGAAGTGGAGAAAATGTTGTTAAAAGGCCGGTACGAAGAGCAGGAACTTTTGGCAAGGACAAAAATGTGCGTCTATTACGCGGAAAAAGGAATGGAGAAAGTTTTTGTCAAGAAAGAAGCCGAAAAGTTGCTGGCGCGGATTCAAAAAAAAGATTACACTGATATTAAGGAATTAAAAGGAGAAACGGCCTGCGCCGGCTATGTTAAAGGCAAAGTGAAAATTATTATTCGGGCGGAAGACATGAAAAAAATGAATGACGGTGATATACTGGTGTCAATCGCCACTGATCCTGATATTGTCCCAGCCATGAAGCGCGCCGCGGCGATTGTTACGGAGCAGGGCGGCGTCACTTCTCACGCGGCGATTGTTTCTCGCGAGCTGAACATCCCTTGCGTGATTGGGACGAAGATTGCGACAAAGGTGTTGAAAGACGGCGATGAAGTTGAGGTGGACGCAAACAATGGTGTTGTGACTAAATTACATTGATTTTTTATCATAGGTATGATAGAATAACATTAGATTTTTATCTGTCTCATATTTATCATGATACCAATAATATGATAAAACGTGATATTTTAGCCAAGATAATGCCATGGGTTGGCAAGGAAAAAATTTTGGTTCTTAAAGGCTCCAGACAAGTAGGGAAAACCACGCTTCTTAGACAGATTGAGAGCGAAATAAAAGGATGCCAACAAACGGCTGTTGTGGCCTATCTTTCTGCCGATGATTTAGATAATCGGCGCTTTTTTCAATCGCCAGACGCTTTGGAATTATATTTAAGACAAAGATACGGCTTTCCCGGCAATTTTATTTATTTAATGATTGACGAATTTCAGGCGATACCCAATGCCGGCATATTCTTAAAAAATTTGTTTGACCGCAATAAAAAGAATGTTCAGTTTATTGTCAGCGGTTCCAGCTCATTGGAAATCACAAAAAATACCGAATTTTTAACCGGCCGCGCTTTAAATTTTATGATTGAGCGCGTTTCTTTTTTTGAATATTTTAAGTATATCCAAAATTTAGATATTGAAGTTTTATCTATTGAGCGAGAAAAAGAATTGCGATTGTTTTATGATACTTATCCGCAAAAACTGGAAATGGCTTTTGGCGAATATTTAAAATTCGGCGGTTATCCGGAAGTGGCCACCACATCGGCGGTCGATGATAAAAAATTAATCTTGAGTTCTATTTCCAAAACATATATTGAAAAAGACATCATTAATTTTTTGAAGGTGGAAAATGTTGCCGGATTTAATTCTTTATTGAAATTACTTGCCGAACAAAGCGGTAAATTGGTTAACAAAAATGAGTTATCCAATACTTTGTCCATGTCTATCAATACGGTAAAAAAATACGCGGAGTTTTTATCCGGTACCTATGTGGTGAATTTTTTAAAGCCATTTTCCAGCAATTTGAGGATAGAAATCACCAAAATGCCAAAGGTTTATATTTTAGACCTGGGCTTGCGCAACTATTTGCTGGATTCATGGAATTCAGAGACAGTATCCGGAGATGGAGACGCGGTGGAGAATTTCGTTTATTTAACTTTGCTCGCCCGCCGCGATGCCGAGAGCATTCGTTTTTATCGCACTATCGGCGGGGCGGAAATTGATTTCCTGCTTGAAGAAAACGATGGTTCGCTGACTTCGTGCGAGGTTAAATACCGCGAGAAAATTTCTGGAATTCCGACTGCCATGAAAAACGCGAAAGAACGTTATCCGCAAAAAATAAAAAGACAGATTATAATTACCAAAAGAACCTTGCTTATTGATAAAGATGTTTGGTTTATTCCGGCTGTTCTATTGCCGTTCGTTAAGTGGTAGATTGGCAACATCCCACGCGGCGATAGTACATTCTATACTTGATGCACCTTGGTTATGGTCAAAAGACTATTTTACCAAAAAGGTGGTGCATCAAGTATAGAATGTACTCCCATTACAGATTATTGACAAAATTACATCTGAATGGAGTTACCTCGCAGGGCGAGGGTTTAGAGGACGCGGAAAAAAATTTACGAGAAGCTATTGAGTTGTACTTGGAAGACGCGCCGGCGGAAGAGTTTGAAAAATTCGTAGAACATCCTTTACCGAGTATAAATAAAAAATCCCCCATTGGGGGATTTTTTTCAACACTCAATTCTCAAAAGTTTTAAGGATTGGGTGTTGTGGCGGTCGCGTGTCTTTGTGAGACAGCGACCGCCGATTGGCAGGAAAGGGAGGAGGTGACTACATGCACCGGCGCTTGGACGTGGAAGGCGGCGTCCATGGCTTGGCCGAAATGAAGCGTGCAAAGCCGTACGAGTGATGGAGAACGACATCGAAGATGACCTCGACCACCTGTCCGCGATCGATGAGCTCGTCCGCGATCTGCAGGAGGTCGGTGCCGCGGAAGTCGCGCAGGTACCGCAGGACGATCTCCATGCGCGCCACGCCGTGGCTGATCACGAGGATCGTCTCGCCCGGGTGATCCGTCGCCATCTTAATGAGAGCTTCCGCGCCCTCCTCGGCCAGTTTGAAGAGCAGATCATGTAGGTCGGTGGTGCTGATGAGCTCTTTCGCCATGTTGGCGTCGGAGTCGTCCCCGTGGTTGGCGACAGCCGCGGCCTTGAGGGCTTTGACCGCCTCCTTGGGCGTGCGCGGGTCGGACTTGAAATCGCCCATACGGGGTTCCAAAGCCAGCGGCATGTCGGCGGTGCCGAGTCCTTCGCAGGTCGCGAGAGCCGTGGCCACGGCGCGAGGCAGGGGGGATAGGATCATCCTGTCCACCTTCACACCCGCACTGGCCAACTGACGGCCGATTTCCACGCACAGTCCGCGGTCCTCGGGGATCAGGACTTGGCTCCTGTGTTCTCCGTGTCTCTGGAACAATATCGTCGTCTTCATCTTTTGTCTCCTTGTCGAATATCCGGTCCAACCACCCTTCCAGACAATGTCTGGAAACCAAGGCAGTTGGATCCATAACTGGGGACTATTCTAATCCGCAACTATAGACCCAACTGAGCTTGGTTTTTTTATTCCCTTTCCTTGTAAAGAACATCTGTAGCTTTTTAAGGGTACTGGGCTAATTTAAGCCCTTTTCCTATATTCAGCTACAATAATATATTATACTACATTTTCTTGCTTTTGTCAATGGGTGTGGTGTATAATAAGCATTGATTTAGACTAATTAAAACAGATTTAAAAATATGCCTAATCATCTCAAATTCTTCTCCCACATCTCCAAATCCGATGTCGCCATTGCCGGCGGGAAAGGCGCGTCGTTGGGCGAGATGAGCAAAGCGAAGATTCCTGTGCCGCCGGGTTTTGTGGTTTTGGCCGGCGCGTTTGACAGATTTTTGGAGGAAACGGATTTGAACGCGGAGATTAAAGCGAGATTGAAAGAAGTTAATCCGGAAGATACTAATTCAGTAGACAAAGCCAGTAATGTTATCCGCGATACGATTCACGACCACGAGATGCCGAAGGATTTAGCAGAGGAGATTTTGAAGGCGTTTGATGAATTACGCGCAGAGCATGTTGCCGTTCGTTCGTCAGCCACGGCGGAGGATTCGGCAGTGGCGAGTTGGGCGGGAGAGTTAGAGACGTATTTGAATACAACAAGAGAGAATGTGGTTGAACGAGTTAAAAATTGTTGGTCGTCGTTGTTCACTCCGCGAGCGATATTTTATCGGCATGAAAAAAAGTTGATTGACCATTATGTTTCCGTCGCTGTTGTAATACAAAAAATGATTCAGTCGGAAATCTCCGGCGTTGCTTTTACCGTGCATCCTGTAACCGAAGACCATGATCAGATGATTATTGAAGCCGGATATGGTTTGGGCGAGGCGATTGTGTCCGGGCAGATTACGCCGGATAGTTATGTGGTGTTAAAAAGCGATATGAGTATAATGGATATTAATGTGGGGACACAGACGAGGAAGTTGGTGAGGAATGTGCGAACTTACGAAAAGAATACGAAATTACGAACTACGAAAATTAAATTTAAAAAGGATGAGGATTTGGCGAATGAGTGGGTGGAGTTGGGGAGCGATGGGGAGAAGCAGAAGTTGAGCGGGAAGCAGATTATTGAGGTGGCGAAAGTTTGCAAACGGATAGAAGATCATTATGGTTTTCCGTGCGATATTGAGTGGGCGATGGAGGGGGGGCGTATCTATATTACGCAGAGCAGGCCGATAACGACGCTGAAGAAGACGTGGGGCGTAGGGCGTAAGACATAGGAGATAGGAGTTTGTTAAGACATTCACGAAACAAGATTTGACAGAGCAAAAATGATCGGGGTATAATAGACGAGCTTTAATTGTAAAAAATATGGAGGATAACACTGAAAAAAATTTTGCTGATATCTTGGAAATAGTCAATTTTATCAAGGAACATGGCGCGACCAGTGATGGCTTATATAAAGTAAGAGATGATTTGAGAGTTGAGTTGAAAGGTGAAATAAACAGTTTAAGAAACGAAATGGAGCAGGGCTTTTCTAGTATGAGGTCAGATATGCGTTCTGAATTTGCGGAGGTAAGGCGAGAAATTGAGGCGATTAAACAGGAGTTAAAAAAGTTGGAAAAACGCACTGAAGAAGACGATAAAGCGACAATGGCTGATTACGTTTTGTTAGGCCGGAGAGTCAGACGTCTAGAAGGTCAAGTCAAGCAATTACTGCCAGCTTATTTTTAATTATATGGGGAAAATAATTACTTGCGATAGTTGCGGCAAGAGACAGAGTGGTTCAGATGAAAAAGAGTGGTTCAATATCCGTTTACAGACGGGTAGTTTTTCTATTAAGTTAGAAGGCACGGAAAAGAGTTTTCTTGATTTGGAATTGTGTTCTAAGTGTGGAAAAAAGGTGGTTAAAGCGGTGCTTAAGCAAATAAAATAGTTTTTTGGTATTGTAAAAGATTAGTAACAGGGCTATAATATACCCTGTTATTATTTTAAAAATTTTTATGGATGAGGGAATAAAGTTAAAATCATCGCGGCATTATTGGAAATTATGGCTGGTTTTGATATTGATAGCCGCGAGTTTCGGCGCCGGTTTATTTTTAGGTAAAGTTTGGCAGGTGAGAGATTTAGTCAGCAATGAGAAGGGTGGCGTTGAGATAACGAAAGTGCTTAATCTGTATTCAAAAAGCCGTTCATCGTCAGCTGATTTTGAGCAGTTTTGGATTTTGTGGAATAAAGTAAAAGAAAAATATGTTGACCAGCCGGTTGATGATGTCAAATTATTTTATGGCGCTTTGGAAGGCGTAGTGTTTGGTTTGGAGGATCCGTATTCAGTGTATTTTCCGCCAAAACAAGCGGAAGAATTTGCTGAAGAATTATCGGGCGAGTTTAGTGGAATTGGCGCGGAAATCGGAATTAAAGAAGACCAGCTGGTGGTTATCGCGCCTCTGGCCGGTTCGCCGGCGGAGAAAGCGGGGATAAAATCAGGCGACAAAATTTATTTGATTGACGGCGAGGAAACTTATGGTTTGGCTCTGGATAAGGCGGTGGCTAAAATTCGCGGGCCAAAAGGCACACCGGTGAAATTGACTATCAGCCACGATGGTTTGCAAGCCGTGCAGGAAATAACTATCGTTAGAGATACAATTATTGTGCCGACAGTAGTTTGGGAAGTTAAAAACAAAGACATCGCTTATTTGCGCGTCAGTTATTTTAATGATGACACTTGGGATCAGTTTGATAAAGCGGTGAAAGAGATAAAATTAAAATCACCAAAAGGCATTGTGTTGGATTTGCGCAGTAATCCGGGCGGTTATCTTGACACCGCCATCGCTGTTGCCAGCGAGTGGATTAAATCCGGAACTGTTGTTACCGAGAAGTTTAGCGCGGGCAGAGAAAATAATCACGCGACAATTGGCGCGCATCGTTTGCTTGGCGTCCCGACAACGGTTTTGGTTGACGGCGGTTCAGCTTCCGCTTCGGAGATTATCGCCGGCGCTTTGCAGGATTACGGCGCGGCAAAAATTATCGGCAGGAAAACTTATGGCAAGGGTTCGGTGCAGGATTTTGAGGTCTTGCCGGACGGTTCGGCGTTAAAATTAACAGTCGCGCGTTGGTACACGCCGAAAGATAGGCAGATTGATAAAGAAGGAATTGTGCCGGATGTTGTGTTGGAAAGTATGGTAGAGAGTGTTACGTCCACTGCTGGAGTGGTGGAGTATAAGGATTTAGGATTGGAGAAGGCGATTGAAGTGTTGTCAAATAATTAAATTGTCATTTCGAAAATCCCTCCCCCTTCACTAGGGGGAGGTTCGGGAGGGGGTCTCGCTCGCCAACCGCGACGAGACCTCACCCAACCCTCTCCTCTGCGGAGGAGAGGGAACTAAATATGATGAAAGGCGAGGTAATTCACGGCGATGGGGTGGGGAAGAAGTTGGGTTATCCGACGGCGAATTTGGATATTAAAAAAGAAAAAATAAAATTAAGCCCGGGGGTTTATGCCGCCCGGGCGGTTTTAAATGCTAAAAAATATAACGCCTCATTAGTCATTCAAGAAAAAGTCTGGAAAGTTGAGGTCCATCTGTTGGATTATGTTGGCGAAGATTTTTATGGCGCTTATTTGGAAGTTGCGGTAGTGGAGAAGGTGAGCGAATTGATTCCGTTTAAGACGGAAAAAGAGCTGATTGAGAAGATTGAAAGAGATATTAGAAAGGTAAGAGAGGTGTTATGAAAATCCCTCCCCCTCGTAGGGGGAGGCGAGGAGGGGGTTGAGTGATTTACCTCCCAACTGACCTCAAAACTCTCCTAAGAGCGAACAAGTTTAAAAAACAACGGCTATGGGTTACGCGAAATTATTGTTGATTTTTGTTGTTGTGAATTGAGGTTGATTGTAGAATTAGATGGTTCGGTTCACGAAGATGATGGTGTGTATAAAAAAGATTTAAAAAGAGAAAAAGATTTGGAAAAACTTAGTTATAAAATTTTGCGTTATAATAATCAGTGGGTTTATAAAGATATCCAGAGTATCTGGTGGGGCATAGTTGAAGAATGCAAGAAAAGAGTGGAAGAATTAAAACGAGGTTAAACGCCTCGTTTTTTGTTTGTTAATTCTAAATCCATCAGATTCTTGGTGGAAGTCGGGATAGT
Organism: Candidatus Magasanikbacteria bacterium RIFCSPLOWO2_12_FULL_43_12; assembly: GCA_001783065.1. Classification (GTDB taxonomy): domain Bacteria; phylum Patescibacteriota; class Patescibacteriia; order Magasanikbacterales; family UBA922; genus 2-12-FULL-43-12. Next base: position 52 of record MFQN01000033.1, on the reverse strand, counting down.
AGGCTAAACATTCTACCCCACCCTCGCCCTCCCCTAAGTGGGGAGGGGATTT
>MFQN01000032.1 GCA_001783065.1 Candidatus Magasanikbacteria bacterium RIFCSPLOWO2_12_FULL_43_12 | reverse complement strand
GGTTTTAATTAAACTGGCCCTGTATCCGTTGACGGCGTCGTCAATTAAATCCCAAAAAGCTCTGACTGATCTCCAGCCAAAATTGGACGTGATTAAAAAAGAGTTCAAAGATGATAAACAGCGGTTGGCGCAGGAGACGATGAAGCTGTATAAAGAAAACAAAGTGAATCCGATGGCTTCTTGTTTGCCATTGTTGATTCAATTGCCGATTTTAATCGCGTTATATTATGTTTTGCAGAGAGGTTTAACAGCCACTAATTTTGACACGCTCTATTCTTTTGTGAAAAGCCCAGATCAAATCAATACTATCTCCGTAGGTTTGGTTGACTTAAAAAATTCAAACATTATTCTCGCGGTTTTGGCCGGCGCGGCGCAGTTTTGGCAGGCCAAAATGATGATGCGCAAGAAAGCGCCGAAAGAAGCGGGCGAGGGCGCTAAAGACGAGAATATGATGAGCATGATGAATAAGCAGATGCTGTATATGATGCCGATTATGACCGTGTTTATTGGCATGAAATTGCCGGGTGGGTTAACGCTTTACTGGCTGTTGTCAACGGTGTTGACGGTGGCGCAACAGGCGGTGGTATTTAAACACCAGAAGTCATAAAGTCCGTAAAGTCTATAAAGTCGCGACCGTATGCGGATAACATATAAACAATTAAAAAAACTTCCGGTGGAGACCAAGAGCGGGAAGTATCTAGGCCGGCTTCGCGATATAGTCTTTGAAATTGACGAACAGATAGTTGTTCAATATGGAGTGAGTCCGTCGTTATTGAGCGGAAAAAAATATTTAATCAGCCGCGAGCAGGTGTTGAACATCAGCGCGGAGAAAGTAGTTGTTGATGATAGTGTGATGAGAGTTAATGATAAAATTAGTGTTGAAAACGACTTGTCGATTGGCAAGGTTGAGGTGGAGGGGGCGGTGATGAGAGAATAAAAATAAATAGATAGAGATAAATTGAGATAAGAGATAAAAAAGATAATGTGTTTGGCGTCAATTGGCGCTTTTTGTTTTTTGGGGCTTTTAGAGTAAACTATAGATGGTATGGATGAGGAATTTAGAAAATCAATTTTGCGGACGCTGGCGTATTTTGATATTTTTGATTATCCGCTGACGAAAGAAGAATTGCGCCGTTTTGGCATTGATTACACTGATTATGACGGAGGTTACGCTGATTTTTTGTTACGTTTGGAACAATTAGAGCGACTTCAGCAAATTCAACACAAACACGGCTTTTATTTTTTACCAGGCCGCGAGGCGATTGTTGGGGCAAGACAAGACAAGATTAAAATTATTGAGCAGAAAATGAAAATAGCCGTAAAGGGGATTAAGAAGATCCGCTGGGCGCCATTTATCCGCGCGGTTTTTGTCTGCAACACGGTCGCTGGCGGCTTCGCTGACGAAAAAAGCGACATTGATGTTTTTGTGGTGGTCAAAGCGGGACGGATTTGGCTGGCGCGCGCGTTAGCCACATTGACTTTGAGTTTATTCAGGATGAGGAGAACCAAAAGAAAAATTAAAGATCGGATTTGTTTGAGTTTTTATGTTACGGATGATAATTTGAATTTGGAAAAAATCGCGATTGAAGATGATGTTTATTTGAAATATTGGCTGGCGCAATTGATTCCGGTTTACGATCCGGATAACTTGCTGGCGGAAATTCAGCGCGCGAATGCCTGGGTCGGCAAGTCGTTACCTAACGCTTTCGTTTCGTTTACACCGATTTCGCGTTGGCAAGTTAAAAACGGCCGGCTGTCAATTAAGATTAAGCGAATTTTGGAAAAGATGTGGGGCGGCGGATACGGCGATTTGATGGAAGCGCAGGCGCGCGGGGCGCAGAAAGCGCGGATGGCGTTGAATTATATGAGCGCGCAAAACGAATCGGACACGCGGGTTGTTGTCAGCGATAAGATGTTGAAGTTTCATGAGAATGATATGAGAGAGGAGTATAGGGAGGAGTGGTTGGGACATAGGACATAGGGCGTAAGACGTAGGTGAAGTTAAGTCCTACGTCCTACGGCATATGTCATAAGTTTTACTATGGTATTTCAAGTAAAGAGAATCGATTTAGAATCCACTCTTTGTTTTTTCTTAAGAGCGTTTCTTTTTCTATTCCCCTGGCAGACAATTTGGATTTATCGGGAGATTTTTGTTGACGGCGTGAAAATGGAATACGCGACGTTGGGCTTTTACGCGACGGAAATTTTGCTTTGGGCGGCAGTAGTCGCATTTATTATTTGGTATTGGAAAAAATGGAAAATGGAAAAATCAAAATGGAAAATGGATTTTCGATTGACCAAAGACAGAATATTTATTTTCGCGTGTCTATCTCTTATCTCTTATCTCCTTATCTCTATTACTTGGTCAGTGGAAAAGTCTTTGGCTTTACAACAATCCTTGCGTGTCATGGAAACGTTCCTCTTGTTTTTCATGTTCGCTCTTGGTCCGCTCAAATTCAGCGAGGCGGTGAAGTGGCTGGCTTTGGGCGCGGTTCTGCCGAGTTTATTGGCCATCTGGCAATTTTTTTCTCAATCAACCTTCGCTTTCAAGTGGCTGGGGTTAGCCGAACACATCGCGTCAAACCCGGGAACGTCAGTGGTTGTTGGAGAAGAGATCGGACGATGGTTGAGGGCGTACGGGCCGTTCTCTCACCCGAATGTGCTTGGCGGGTACGCGGTGATGGTGATTGTTTTGATACTGATAAGATTGAAAGATTGTAAGATTGAAAGATTGTCGTTTTATTTACTTATCTCTTATCTCTTATCTCTTATCTCTGTCGTTTTTTTCTCTTTCAGCCGGTCGGCGTTGTTAGCCATGGGAATTGCTTTATTGTTGTATTGTTTAATTGTTATTAAGCAAAAAAAATTCTTTTATCTCCTATCTCCTATCTCCTATCTCATCTTATCAACTATTATTTTGACCGCCCTACTTTTTCCCGCGCTGAAAGTCCGCGTTTTCACATCTTCATCATATGAAGTCGCTTCGGTGGCCGAACGCGCGCGGGGATTTAATGAGGGTTGGGAAATTTTTAAAACTAACAGGTGGCTGGGAGTCGGCGCCGGCAATTACACCGCGTATTTACAAAAAATTGATCCAACACGCCTGCCATGGGAATACCAGCCGGCGCATAATGTCGGGCTGCTCTTTTTGGCGGAGAGCGGGGTGGTTGGCGCGGTGTTGTTATTGTTAGTAATCATATCATTTATCATTTATCATTTATCACTTGTTAGGAATCAGGAATCAGGAATCAGGAATCAGGAAATACAGACTGATGCGCGTCAGCGCTGGAAAATAATCGTTGTGTTTTGTTATCTGGGTTTTGTGTTCTGTTATCTTATTCTCGCCTTCCTTGATCATTATTTGATTTCATCATACACCGGGTTGGTTTTAACAGGCATTTTTTGGGGTTTAGTCTTCAAAAGCGCGCGGGAAGTTGTCCCCAATTCATCCACCGCTGGTTAAAATTGGTTTGTTTTTAGCCAATATTTTTTGGGTGGTTTGCCCTTGACAAGCCATTGACACGGGTTATTTTATAGAGCATAATAGATATGTGAGAAATGCGGAACGCCAACTTTGGGTTGGTGGTACTGGTAGCTTCAAAGAGGAAAAAACAAAAGCCCAGAGTTGGCGACAGGCGCGTTGTACGCGGCAGAGATTTCGTGTTACTGACAGGCATCATGAAATCATAACTGCACGGTACTTTGAGCTTGTCTCCTACTTTGGGCTTTTTTGAACAGAAAAAGAATGCCTGCTGGAGGAGAGAAGTTTTCCCCGCATTAGCGGGGAGCTACCCCCCAAACAAAAACCATATTCTATGGGTAGTTTGCACCTCCGGTGCCCCGCGGTATAGTTTGCTGTGTTGGTGAGGCAGGTGGCGGTTTTCGGCTGATAGCCCAAAAGGCTCTCTTGGCCACAAAGCCGGGTTTGTCCAAAGGATAAAATTCCGGCGCCGCATCTGTTATTCTATGACATGGCAGACAGATAAGCCCGCGGGGTTTTGTTTTTGCTTGTGGATATGTGTGCTTGACATTTAGCACTCAATAATATAGAGTGATAGTGGTTAATTTTTAATCATTTGTTCTATGAACATAAGACCATTAGGCGATCGCGTGCTGGTCAAGCCGATTAAGGAGGAAGAAGTAACCAAATCCGGAATCGTTTTGCCGGATACCGTTGATAAAGAAAAAAAGATGGAAGGCGAAGTCGTGGCTGTTGGTCCGGGCAAGATGTTGGACAGCGGCGAGCGCGCGAAAATGGAAGTAAAAGTCGGTGACAAAGTTATTTTTGAAAAATGGGGCGGAGAGGAAGTGAAGGTGGAGAAAGAGGAGTATAAGATACTTTCAGCGGAGAAGATATTGGCGATTGTTGAGTAAATTATAAATTGAGGCTTACAAAGCTGACAAAGCTTACGAGGCTCACGAGGCCCCGATAGCATTGTAAGCCTTGTTGGCCTTGTAAGCATTTTTATTATGGCTAAGCAAATTAAATTCAATGATGACGCTCGCCAAGCATTGGTGCGGGGCGTGGATATTTTGGCCAATGTGGTCAAAGTAACATTGGGTCCGAAGGGTCGCAATGTGGTGTTGGACAAGGGCTATGGCGCGCCGACGATTACCAAAGACGGCGTGTCAGTGGCGAAAGAAATTGAAGTGGAGGATAAGTTTGAAAATGTTGGCGTGGAATTAGTCAAGGAAGTCGCCAGCAAGACAAATGATGATGTTGGCGATGGCACAACTACTGCTACAGTTTTGGCGCAGGCGATTGTTAAAGAGGGTTTGAAAAGCGTTACGGCCGGCGTTAACGCGGTTGCCTTGAACCGCGGTTTGCACAAAGCGACTGAAGCGGTAGTCAAAGAATTGAAAGAAAAAATTTCCAAAAAAGTGGAGGTTGACGAAATTGCCGATGTGGCCGCGATTTCCGCCAATGACCGCGAGATCGGCGAGAAGATTGCCGCCGCGATGAAAGAGGTCGGCAACGATGGCGTGATTACCGTTGAAGAATCGCAGTCGTTCGGCATGGAAATTGAAACCGTGAAGGGCATGCGTTTTGACAAGGGTTATGTCTCTCCTTACATGGTTACGAACGCTGACCGGATGGAGGCGGATTATGAAGACGCGAGCATTTTAATTACTGACAAGAAAATTGCGTCGTTGGAAGAAATTTTGCCGGTATTGGAAAAAGTCGCGCAAACCGGCAAAAAAGAATTGGTGATTATCGCCGATGATGTTGAAGGTCAAGCATTGGCGACTTTTGTGGTGAATAAATTGCGCGGCACTTTTAACGTGCTTGCCGTCAAGTCTCCGGGTTTTGGCGACAGACGAAAAGAAATGTTGCAAGATATCGCGGTTTTAACCGGCGGTAAAGTGATTACCGAAGATATTGGTTTGAAATTAGAAAATACAAGTCTGGAAGATTTGGGCCATGCCAGAAAAGTTGTTGCCACTAAAGATAACACGACAATTGTTGAAGGCAAAGGCGCGGAAAAAGAAATTAAAGACCGCGTGGCGCAAATTAAAAAAATGATTGAACAGTCTGATTCTGATTTTGATAAAGAAAAACTACAAGAACGGTTGGCCAAATTAGCCGGCGGAGTAGCCGTGATTAAAGTCGGCGCGGCCACGGAAACAGAAATGAAAGAAGTTAAACATCGGATTGAAGACGCGGTTGGCGCGACCAAGGCGGCCATTGAGGAAGGCGTGGTGCCGGGCGGCGGCGTGGCATTAGTTCGCGCAATGTCCGTGTTGGATGACATGAAAATGGATGACGAAGAAATGGTGGCAGTCGGTATTTTGAAACGCGCGTTGGAAGAACCTTTGCGTTTGATTGCCATTAACGCCGGTTATGATGGCGCGGTGGTGGCGAATGAAGTGAAAAAGCACAGCGGAAATTTTGGTTTCAACGCCCAAACCGGGCAGTATGAAGATATGGTTTCCGCCGGTATTATTGATCCAACCAAAGTAACTCGTTCCGCTTTACAGAATGCGGTTTCCATCGCCGGAATGTTCTTAACTACCGAAGCGGTCGTTACTGATATGCCGAAGAAAAATGAACCGCCGATGCCGATGGGCGGAGGAATGGGAGGCATGGGCGGGATGTATTAAACCGAACGATGGTGCAGGACGACGAGGACTTATGGCGTATGGCGTAGGACATCGGAAATATTGTGTAGTAATAAAATCAGCCGGAAATTAATTCGGCTGTTTTTATTGCTTTACTTTTGCCTATTTTCTGTGTAATATGTCGGATGTAGGACATGTTTTCGTATTATATGTCTTAAGTCCTATGTCCTATATCTATTCAATATGGAAATGCATGAATTGGTAAAATCTTTGGAAGCGTTAGATCAGAAACTTGTTGCCATCAAGTCAATGTTGCGATTGGCGGAAAAAGAGAAAGAAATAACAGCGTTGGAAGCGGAAGTGAACGCGCCGGGGTTTTGGTCTGATCAAAAAAAAGCGGTGGGAAAAAGCCAGAAGCTTGGTTGGTTAAAAGAAGAAAAAGAGCATTGGGGAAAGTTGGCGAAGGAAATTAAGGATTTGTTGGAAATGGCAGAATTAGACGAAGCGGATAAAGAAGTGAATTTAAGAGAAGAAATTGAGAAACAATATCAATCATTAAACAAACAAGTCAGCGAGTTGGAATTTAATACCCTGATGTCGGAGAAATATGACAGCCAGAATGCCATTGTCGCGATTCATTCCGGCAGCGGCGGAACCGAGGCGCAGGATTGGGCCGAGATGCTTCTGCGGATGTATTTGAAATATTGCGAGAAGAAAAAATGGAAGACAGAAATGCTGGATGAATCAAAAGGACAAGAGGCGGGTATCAAATCAGCGGTATTTAGAGTTGCCAACGTCCCTTCGGCTGGCGCTCAGGGCAAGTTCGCTTACGGTCATTTGAAATCAGAGCACGGCACGCATCGGTTAGTGCGGATTTCGCCGTTTGACGCGGAAAAAATGCGCCACACTTCGTTCGCGCTGGTTGAGGTGATTCCGGAGATGGAAGAAACGCCGGATATTGATATTGACGCTAAAGATTTACGGATAGACACCTTTATGTCCGGCGGAAAAGGCGGGCAGAGCGTGAACACCACTTATTCCGCTGTTCGCATAGTCCACATTCCGACCGGCATTACCGTGCAGTGCCAAAACGAACGTTCGCAATTACAAAACAAAGAAACCGCGATGAAAGTTTTGAAATCAAAATTGCAGAAATTAAAAGATGAAAAAGAAGATGAGGAAAAACAGAAATTGCGCGGGGAATACAAAAGTCCGGAATGGGGGAGCCAGATCCGTTCTTATGTTCTGCATCCTTATCATTTAGTCAAAGATTTGCGGACGGATTATGAGACAACGGATGATAAGAGCGTGTTGGAAGGGGAATTGGATAATTTTGTGGAAGCGTATTTACGATGGCTTCGCACACATCATCACATCATCACTTAATCACCACATCACTTTTGCGGCGTATAAAGATTATGCGGATAATAAAATTAGACATTTTAGATATCGGAGATATTGTTGAAATGTTAAAGAAGGGCCAGACTATTGTTTATCCGACTGAAACTTGTTACGGTCTTGGTTGCGACGCGAGAAACGTTGAAGCGGTGGAAAAAGTGGCAAAAATAAAACAGCGGCAGGCAAACAAACCGATGTTGGTGGTGGTCCCTGACGCGGCGATGGCTTTGCGGTATTTAGAATGGAGTTTAAAATTGCAGGAGTTGGCTGATAAATATTGGTTTATTCGGCGAAGTCCGCCTAAGGCGGACGAAGTCGAACCGGGGGCGCTGACAGTGGTTGGGAAAGCTCTGTCATTGCGAGGAGTAGCCGAAGCGACGACGAAGCAATCCACGTTGTTTCGCCGATTGCTGGATTGCTTCGTCGCGCGAGCTCCTCGCAATGACAGTTTGGCCCCAGGCGTTGTGGCGTCGGATGGCACGGTTGCTTTTCGCGTTACCAGTCATCCGATTGCCGCGCGATTGAGCCGCGAATTGGACGCGCCATTGGTTTCCACTTCAGCAAACATTTCTGGAGAGGAACAGCCATATAGCGTTGAAGCGGTTCAGCGATATTTCGCCAGTCAATCAGACCAACCGGACATTATCATTGATGCCGGCGAGTTGCCGCGCCGCGCGCCGTCAACGATTGTTAGGGTGATTGGAGACAGAGTGGAGGTGTTGAGACAGGGAGAGGTGGTGGTGATTAATTTTTAATTGTGGATTGATAATCTCCCCTCTCGGAGAGGGGCAGGGGGTGTGTTCTCCGCGACACGCCAACACCTCCCCCGCCCTCCTCCGAGGAGGGAGTTTGTGAAATTCTAATCTCATGTTGGAAATAAATAAAACGTCAGCATTGAAAAAACTCTGCGAGCAATACAGACTTCATCCCGCGAAAGACTACGGTCAGAATTTTTTGATTACCGACGCGCCGATTAAAAAAATGCTTGAGGCCGCGGAATTAAAAGCGAGCGATATAGTGGTGGAGATCGGGCCGGGTTTTGGCATCTTAACTTTCGCGTTGGCGGAGAGAGTGAAAAAAGTGATAGCGTTTGAAATAGAAAAAAGATTGCAGCCTTATTGGGATGATTTGGAGATAAGAGATAGAGGAGGTAGAGGAGATAGGGAGATAAATAGAGATAAAGAGATAAGAGATAGGGAGATAAGAGATAGGGTGGAAATAAAGTGGGGTAATGCTTTGGCGCAATTATCTCCTATCTCATATCTCCTATCTCATTATAAAGTTGTCGCGAACCTTCCGTACCAAATTACCTCCCAAACACTTCGCGCCATTTTAGAATTACCGAACAAACCGGAGTTAATCGTCATTATGGTGCAAAAAGAAGTGGCCGAGCGCATTTGTTCTAAACCAGGTGAGATGAGTTTGCTTTCTGTAGCGGTGCAGTATTATGGCGAGCCGAAGATTGTGGCGAAAGTTCCGGCCGGGAGTTTTTGGCCGAGGCCGAAAGTGGAGAGCGCAATTGTGCGAGTCACTATATCACCTCATCACCGCATCACTTCATCACTTGATCACCACGAGAGAGATAAAAAATTTTTCAAAGTGGTGAGGGTGGGGTTCGCGCGGAAGAGAAAGATGTTGTGGAGCAATTTGGCGAAGGGATTAAAATTAGACGGCGGCAAAGTTAAGGCGGTTTTGCGCGAGGTGGTTGGAAACGAAAAAGTGAGGGCGGAGGATGTGGGGGTGGAGGAATGGAGGGTGATCACTGCATCACTTCATCACATCATCACCACATCACACCGACACGGCATCACTACATCACCACATCACATCATCACTTGACGATAAAAACAATATGTTAGAAAAGACAATGACGCCGTTTCAAAACAGACTGAAAAAATTGATGCATCAGTTTGTTAAATATACGTATAAAGTAAGCAAACAGTTTCCAAAAGAGGAATTATATTCATCGGTTTCGCAGGCCAGAAGAGCGGCGTTGTCGGTGGTTTTGAATTATGTAGAGGGTTATTGTCGGCGGCGTTTTAAAGTAAAATTGAATTTTTACGAGATAGCTTATGGTTCGTTGGGCGAGACGAGATACCTGTATTATTTTGCGCTTGACGAAGGGTGGATAACAAAAGAGGGGTATACAGAAGCCGTAAAACTGGCAGACGAAATCGGCGCTATGTTATGGTCAGAAATTGAATCAGTTGAAGACAAAGCTGATAGAGAAAAATGATAAGGTTTCTTCATCTTCAATCGGTGATGCAGTGATGGTGTGATGGGGTGATGAAGTGAAAACTTCGGTTATCCCCACCCACCGTTTTTTTATTGTGAAGCCCTTCCTTTTCTGCTATAATATAGTGGAACTAATCAAGGGCATGGAAAGAGACGATTTTTCCAAAAAAAGTCTTACCAAAGAGCAAAAGACAGGTTTTGTCTTGTTGCTTATTTTTGGCATTTTGGCAGTTGGATTGGGACTCTTACAAATACGCAATACGATTTATGGCCCATTTGTGATTCGGTTGAGCGACAAGGCGGATACAGCGAAAGAAGAAGCGAGTTTGTTAAACGACGAAGCTAGATTGCAGAGCATTGACACCGACCGCGACGGGTTGAATGATTTTGAGGAATTGAATTTTTATGAAACCTCGCCGTATCTGCCGGACACCGATTCCGACGGATTAAACGATAAAGTAGAAATAGAAAAAGGAAGCAATCCGCTGTGTCCGGAAGGCGAGAGCTGTGAAATGAACGAGTCGGAGGCAATCATCGCGACCACGACTTTGGAAATTATTTTGCCGCAGATTAACACCGATCGGTTAGGCGCGGAAAGCAATGTTGGTTTGCAAGAGTTGGCGGATTTGCAAAAAGTTTTAAACGATCCGCAGCAGATTAGGCAGTTATTTTTATCAACCGGAAAAATTTCGGCCGATGATTTGAGCAAAATCAGCGACGCGGAGTTGATGAAGATGGTTGATGAGATTGTGGCGGAGCAGGGCGGGGTGCCGCTATAATACTAATATACCAATACAGTACTAATGATACTAATGGATACGAATATGACAAAAGGAGGGGAGTTGATATATCCGGAGTTATCATACACGCTAAATGGAATTTTATTTTCTGTACATAACGAGATTGGGCAGTATGCTCGTGAAAAACAATATAGCGACGCGATAGAAGTAAAACTAAAAGAAAAAAGTTTGCCCTATAAACGGGAATTAAGAGTATCGGACAGCGGAAACATTATTGATTTCGTTATTGACAATAAAGTATTACTTGAATTAAAGGCTAAACGGATGCTGGTAAAAGAAGATTTTAATCAAACCCAGCGGTATTTGCAG
>MFQN01000031.1 GCA_001783065.1 Candidatus Magasanikbacteria bacterium RIFCSPLOWO2_12_FULL_43_12 | reverse complement strand
TAATTTTCTTCTTCGCCGTGTTTTAACAAATTTTTTGGATTAAAAAAATGATCCTTAACAATATCAGTGTAAAGCCATGCTTTACCTTCTTTATCTCTTCCGTGTATTGCGAAATTCTGAGACATAATTTAAAAATAAAATATCAAAATGTAAAATTCTTAATTTTGATTTTTCAATTTTAATTTATCGCTGATGGTACTTCGGGTGTAAATTTTTCTTTGGATCACAGGTTAAGTTGACTGGCGAAACCTCCCTCAATCGCTCAACAATTCCTGGTAGATATTTTATAACATAATCAATGTCTTGTTTAGTCGTTGACTTTCCCAAAGTAAATCGTAAACTGCCATGCGCGTATTCATAAGGCAAACCGCAGGCGGTCAAAACATGCGACGGTTCAAGCGATTGCGAAGTGCAGGCCGAACCGGTTGAACACATTATTCCGTATTCGTCTAAATATAATAACAACGCTTCGCCTTCCACATCCAAAATGGAGACATTGAGATTATTAGGCAAACGAACGGTTTCATCGCCCAGCTCCGGACCGTTCAGCCGGACTTTCTTAATTTTATCTTGAATCTGTTGCCAAAAATAATCACGCAGTTTCCGCAAACGCAAATTTTCTTTTTTACTGTTTTTTCGCGCATTCTCCAGCGCTTTCGCGATACCGACAATTCCCGGCACATTTTCCGTCCCTGAACGCAAACGCATTTCCTGTCCGCCGCCGAATATCAAAGGTAAAATATCAACATTGCGTATTTTAAATAAAACTCCAACGCCTTTTGGCCCGTAAATTTTACTGCCATTAATCGTCATTAAATCAACATGTAATTTTTCCACGTTCAAATCCAGCGAACCGGCCGCTTGGCAAGCGTCCGAGTGAAAAAAAGGATAGCTGGTATTATTTTGTTTGCGCCATTTTAAAATCTCTTTTCCGATTTCGGCGATTGGTTCTATCGTGCCAATTTCGTTATTCGCGTACATGATGGAAACCAAAATCGTGTCATGACGCAGAGCTTTTTTGACTTGTTCGGCGGTAACTCGACCGCATTCATCAACATCCAAGAAAGTTATTTCAAAACCTTCTTTTTGCAGTTGTTCTATTGGTAGAAGCACGGCATGGTGTTCAATTTTTGTAGTTATGATATGTTTACCGCTTTTTTGATGCTTCCTCGCTGCGCCAAATATCGCCAAATTGTCCGATTCGCTCCCGCCGCCGGTAAAAATAATATTATCCGGCAAAGCATGCAAAATCTCCGCGATTTTTCGGCGCGCGTCATTCAAAGCGCCGTTAACCTCACGGCTTGATTGATACAAACCAGATGGATTCGCGTAATGCTGGCAAAAATATGGATCCATCGCTTTTTTCACCGCCAAATCAACCGGCGTGGTCGCGGCATGGTCCATATATATAAGCCTCTTTTGTTTTGGTTTTGTCGGGAACATAACTAAACGCAATCGCTTAATTTGATACTTTGCAGATATCTAACAAGGTGTTCATTAATTTTACAAAAAATCTTTTTCACGCCGCAATCACCCTCTTTCATGCATCTGTATTGACGACCAGCGCGCAAACAGCTGGACACCGCGGATTCGCCATCAATAGCTTCCAAGACTTTTTTTAAGGATATCTTGCCGAGTGGTTTATTTAAACTATACCCGCCCCGCGCGCCTTGATTTGATTTTACCAAACCAGCTTCACGCAATTTTCTCACTACTTTTTGTAAAAACAAAAAAGAAATACTATTTGTCGCGGAAAATTTTCGCAAACTCAAAACCTGCCCATCTTTTAATTTGGTTAGGGCGATTAATAATTGTATACCATAATCAGTTTCTTTGGTGAACTGTAACATACTTAGTTTGTATGATATAACAAAACTGCCGGAAAGTCAAAACGGCAGGGTTAAATTGATATTTTTACCAGCTGACTGGGCTGATATATCAGACAGAGGCTGTTGGTCAAAATTAACCGCGAAAGGCCGCAACTCTCCGGTCAAAGTCTCGTAATATAACATGCGATTCTTTCGGCCGTATTCATACAATTCTTTCGTCACTCTCACATCTTGCTCGCAGTATTTTTTTATTTCATCAATCCGACCTTCCACAAACCACTTCTGCGCCTGCAAGCCATCCGCGCTTTTTTCAATCTGCAAAGTCGCTTTTGCCAAATCATTTAGTTTAAAACGCGAACCGGTAACTTCTTTCACCACTTTCAAAATATCCAAATGCGGAAATTTTAATAAATCGCCGGTATAGTATTTATTGAGAATCGGTAAGTCAAAATGTTCGCTGTTGAAGCCAATAAGCCGTTCCGCCTTTTCTAAAATCGGCCACAGATTGCCAAGCTCTGATTCCTCAAAAGAACGATAAGAATCATTCTCATAACAATAGACGGACACGACAGTAACTTTTTGACTGTTCATGTCCTTGATATCGCCGATGGTTTCAATATCAAACACGACTTCTTTTCCAAACATAAAAAAATGACTTAAATATCCAGTATAATATACAGTATTAATCAAAATTAATCAAAAAACAAAAGACCATCCTTCAACAAGTTCAGAACGGTCTTTTTGCTGTGAAGTCTTAGGCAAGAGTCACGTTGGCGGCGCGAGGTCCTTTTTCAGACTGCTCAACGTCAAAGTTGACAGCATCACCCTGTTTCAATTGAGAAAATTCAACACCACTCAAAGAAGTGGCATGAAAGAAAATGTCTTTACTTCCGTCTTCCGGAGTGATAAAGCCAAAATTCTTCTCAACAATCACGGTTTTGATAACACCTTTCATAGGAAAAAAATTTTTTATGATTTAAGTATACCAAGTAGAGGTCGACCAAGTTTCTGACTGATATGCCAACAGTATAGCATAGAATGGAGGAGGTGTCAATAGCGCGTTTGCCCCTGTCCTCTCACAATCCACTTATAACTCGTCAATTCTTTCAGCCCCAGCGGTCCGCGGGCGTGCAATTTTTGGGTGCTGATGCCGATCTCCGCGCCCAAACCGAATTGTCCGCCGTCAGTAAAAGCTGTGGAAGCGTTGCTATATACCGCAGCGGCGTCAACTTGAACAAAAAATTTTTCAGTAACTTTTTTATCACTGGCAATAATCGCTTCGCTGTGTTTGGAACTATGCCGATTGATAAACTCTATTGCCTCTTCGGCTGACGCGACAGTCTTAACGGACATTTGTAAAGATAAAAATTCACGGCCAAAATCTTTTTTACCGGCTAATTTCAATAAATCAACCTGATAACTACTTTTTAGTATTTTATAAGCTGATTTATCAGCAAAAATTTTAACTTTGAACTTTGCTAACGGAGCGGTCAATGCCGGCAAATCTTTCAGCCGCGCTTGATGAATAATTAAAGTATCCAAAGCATTACAAAGGCTCGGTCGGCGCGTTTTAGCGTTAAAAATAATCCGCGCGCCGATTTTAGCATCCCCGCTTTTATCAAAATACGTATGCACCATTCCGGCGCCGGTTTCTATCACCGGTATGGTGGAGTTCTCGCGTACATATTTAATTAACCCGGCGTTCCCGCGTGGAATCAAAACATCAATATATTTGTCAGCTTTTAACAATTGCTTAACGGCAGAGCGGTTACTTGGCAACAAAATGACGCAATCAGAATTAATTTTGTTGGCCATCAAAACTTTTTGAATAATTTTCACAAATACAGTATTAGTGGTGTCAGCTTCTTTTCCACCTTTCAAAACACAGGCGTTGCCTGATTTGAATAATAACGAAAAAACCTCCACGGTTACATTTGGCCGAGATTCATAAATCACGCCAACCACGCCGAGCGGCGCGCTGATTTTTGATAAACGCAAACCGCTCTTAACTGTCCGCTGTTCTAAAATTTGATTTAGAGGCGAGGGCAATTTTACCACATCGCGCAACTGCCCGGCGATATCTTTAATTCTGGCTGGTGTCAATAAAGCGCGATCATAACGCGGATCAGCCTTGTTAATTGAGAGCAGGTCTTTTTGATTAGCCGATAAAATCGCCTCCTGCTTACGCAAAATAGCTGCTGCTACGGCGCGCAACACCTTATTAACTTTGTTGACAGGCGTCACTGCCAAGCAAATAGTTGCTAATTTTGCCTGACGCAATTGGCTGTCAATTTTATTCATACAGTTTGCTTAATTCCCGCGCTCGTCTAAAAGCGGCCAACAACGCGCGTTCAAAAATTTTGGCGAATTTGTTTTTTTCTAAAACGCCGATAGCCGCGGCAGTCGTGCCTTTGCGCGAGTTTATGGCTTGACACAATTTCGTTGCGCCGATATTTCTGTCTTTTAATAATGCCGCGCTGCCAAAAAAAGTCTGCTCAACCAATAATTTTGCGATTTTTTGATCCAATCCCAACTTAATCGCTCCCGCCTCCAGTTGTTCGCATAAGTAGAAAAAATATGCCGGGCCGGAACCGCTCACGGCTGTCACCGCGTCCAACAAGTTTTCTTTTTTAAATTCTATAGTCAATCCAAGCGCTGACAACAATTTCGTGACTTCCAACCTTTCGGTTCTAATAACTTGCTTATTCGCAAACCACCCGATCGCTCCCTGCCCGATTTGCGCCGGCATATTAGGCATTACCCGCGCTACTTTTTTTGCTTTTAACAACTTGCAAATAATCCGCGTTGACACGCCGGCCATGACAGAAACAATCAGTTTATTTTTTATTTCCACCCTGATCTCATCCGCTAAATCTTTAAATGCCTGTGGTTTAACTGCCAAAATTATAATATCAGACCTCGTTAATAAATCCGCCAAACTTAAACTGTCATTATCTGCTTTTAACGCGCTAATCTTGTTTGTGTGCTGGTCACAAATAAAAACTCGGCGAACCAAACGGCTTTGTTTCAAAATTTGATAAATCGCGCCGCCCATGTTACCGGCGCCGATAATGCCGATAGTTTTTTTCATACTTTTTTTTTAATGGAGCGAAAGTAGTGCCGATTTTTTCTCCGGCCATCACTTTTAAAATGCCGTTTGAAATTTTACCATTGATGATATGCGTCTTGGTCCCAAATTTGGCAGATCGCAACGCTGTCGCGCATTTGGCTGACATGCCGCCGCGGCCGAACGAAGACTTTTCCGAAGTAACAAAACGCTGATAGTCAGATCGCTTTTTTATAACCGCGATAATCCGTCCTCGGTCATCTTTAACTCCATCAACCGTTGTTAAAATAATCAGACGATCAGCTTTCACCATGACGGCAACCAAACCGGCCAATTCATCGTTATCGGTAAACATTAGTTCTTCAACTGCCACCACGTCATTCTCATTAACAATCGGAACCAAATCGCTTTTTAACAATGCGCTTAAACATCCTTTCATATTAAGATAATGCTGTTTATCGCGAAAATCTTCCTTGCAAGTCAAAACTTGCGCGCAGGAAATGCCGAGTCTGTGAAAACGCGATAAATAAGTATTGGCAAGTTTTATCTGCCCGACCGCCGCCAGCACTTGCCGCGTTTCCACTTTACTTAATTTTACATTTGGTTTGACTAACGAACGACCGGCGCCAACGGCTCCGGATGTAACTAAAATTACCGCGTAAGCGTGTTTTTTCAAAACAGCGACTTGAGCCGCTAATTTGCTTATCACTAATTCATCAAGTAAACATTTGTCGTTCGTGATAACATTTGTGCCGATTTTAATTACAATAATTTTATTTAACATAATTTTTGTGTGATTTTTTTTACGCTTAAATAATACAATAAAATAGTCTTAAAGTCAAAAAAATGGAACATGGAGCAAAGAACATTGATTTGCTGGGTGATAATTGACAACAACAGTTAATTTTGATTAAATATATCCATCGGCACAAACAGCCGTACAAAGAAGGAGGGACACTGTGATTACTTGTCTTTGTGGGTGTCACGAAACAGGCGACATCGCGAGTTGCGACGCGCAAGGAGTGTGTTGCGAAACCCCAGGCGTCCTCCGATTTCCCGAGGAGGAACAACCGCCAGTCGCTGGCGGCAAACACCGCCCGCTCACCAGCCCGGACTTCTCCGACTGGTACTTTTCCGGCGCTATCGGACCGCCCAAATAGGCATCGCCAAAAAATCCACCGGAGGGATGCGCGTTCGGTCCCTTCACATTCTCCGGCAATTTATTGATGGAGAATGCAATGACCGAACGAGCAGTAATAAAAAACAATCGACATTTGGTCGTTTGTTTTTTATTTAATAAGATAAACACCAATCGTTTGTTCCCTGCCTACGCTATGGCTTCGGCGGGCAAGCATGTTCCATTCTCCATCTTTCATCAATCGCTCACCCACTCTTCTTCCTCCCATGTTGCACTCTCCCTGTCTCGGTCAAAATTTGTTTGCGCAAACGGACGCTTTTTGGCGTAATTTCCAGATATTCGTCTTCGGACATTACTTCCAATCCGCGTTCCAATGATAATTCCATCGGCGGGATAAGCTGAATAGCGATATCAGAATTTGAAGACCGCATATTAGTGAGATGTTTGCCTTTGATCGGATTAACCGTCATATCCTGCCCTTTGGCAGTATTACCGATCACTTGCCCATCATAAACTCCCACATTCGGCCCGACATATAAAACCCCGCGCTCTTGTAAATTAGCAAGTGAATAAGACAGCACTGTTCCGGTTTCGCCGGAAATCATGGAACCAACAGACCGCTTGATGATTTCACCGGCATGAGGTTTGAAGCCGATAAATTCACTGCATAAAATACCTTCGCCCCGAGTGTCGGTAACAAATTCATTACGATAACCCAAAAGTCCGCGAGTGGGAATTTCATAAACCAAGCGCGTATGATTTTGTTCCGGCCGCATTTCTTTCATCTGGCCTTTGCGCTTGGCCATTTTTTCAATAATTGTTCCGCAAGATTCCTGCGGACTGTCAATCGTCACTTCTTCATATGGCTCATTTATCGCGCCATCAATCTCTTTTAAAATAACTTGCGGCTGGGAAACTTGCACTTCAAAACCTTCGCGCCGCATATTTTCCAAAAGAATCGCGATGTGGAGCTCGCCGCGGCCATACACTTTATAATAATCCACGGCTGAAAAGTCTATTTTTAAACCCACGTTCACTTCCAACTCTTTTTCTAATCTTTCTTTAATCTGCCGATTAGTAACAAACTTGCCTTCTTTCCCGGCAAATGGAGAATTGTTAACCAAAAAATTCAACGAAATCGTCGGTTCGTCAACTTTAATCGCCGGCAAAAGCGGCTGATCTTTTTCAATGCAAACCGTATCACTGATATAGATGTCGGGCAAACCGGCAATCATAACAATATCGCCGGCCGAAACTTTCGGCACTTCTTTGCGGTTCAATCCTTCAAAAGTAAATAGTTTAGTAATGTTACCGAGGATAATTTCACCGGATGATTTTTTCAAAAAAACTTTATCCGCGACTTTTAATGCGCCTTGATACACGCGGCCAATGCCTAAACGGCCGAGATAATTGTCATAAGCGAGATTAAACGGCTGAAAAGCAAACGGAAAAGCGATATCTCCCCTGGCAGGCGGAACTTTGGCTAAAATCGTTTCCAACAATGGAGTTAAATCTTTTGATTCATCGCTTAAATTAAGTTTGGCAATTCCCTGCTTGGCAATAGCAAAAACTGTCGCGAAATCCATTTGTTCGTCGTTCGCTCCTAAATCCATAAATAATTCCAGCACTTTCTCGTGCGTCCATTCCGGCCGAGCCGCCGGCTTGTCAATTTTGTTGATTACGACAATCGGCTTTAGACCAAGCGCGAGAGATTTTTTCAAAACAAACTTTGTCTGCGGCATTGGACCTTCTTGCGCGTCAACGACTAATAATACCGAATCAATGGAACGCAAAACTCGCTCAACTTCCGAACCAAAATCCGCGTGGCCCGGCGTGTCAACGATATTTATCTTGGTTGGGACTTGTCCTGAACTTGCCGAAGGATAGAAGATGGAAGTATTTTTTGAATAAATCGTAATCCCGCGCTCTTGTTCAAGAGCGTTTGAATCCATGCTGACACTGTCATCGGTAACCATGCCGGTTTGGCGCATCAAAGCATCAGTCAACTTTGTCTTACCGTGGTCAACGTGAGCGATAATCGCGATGTTGCGAATTTCCACAAGCCTAAAATAAATCTAAATAAACAATCCGCCCCCAGCCCAAGACGGGCATGGCATGGCGGACTGTTAAAATAATGCCATGAGTAACAGAATTTGTCAAGATACAGCGAAAATTTAGGGACGATTATGTCTCATATTATCCAGCGCCCAAGTGTATTCTATCACCAATATCGGTATCCACTGAGGCTCATTATAGAAAATAAACATGGCAATACCAAAAATCAACGCGGCGGTATTTATAATAAAAAAAGCGATATCAAATCCTTCTTCATGGCGCGATACTTCTTCATTGTTGGTGATGTAGAGAAAAATGCGGCGAAGTTTCATAAAACTTAAAATTAGAATGTTTATATTCAACATAAAGCATTATACATTACTGAATAAAAAAATCAATATAAAAAAAACCCGCAGACCGATTAGATCGCGGGTTCAAGAATATCTAAATTATTTTTTCTTCCCTTTGGATTTCTTGGCCGAAGTCTTTTCTTTCTTAACAATTTCTTTTTTACTTTTAACTTCCACTGCTTCAACTTTAGGCGCTTCAACTTTTGCGCCGGTCAAGAGAGATAAAATCTTATCCAGCTTCACATTCAACAAGTCAATCTGCGCTTTGGAAACACCGCCGCCGGCATTACCACCCCTGTCCGCCGATGTGGCGGAGCTGAAACCTCCGCTCCGATCACCACCGCCGAAGCTCTTTGGAGCGAAACTACGAACCGGAGCGCCTTTGCTTTTGAAACAATTACTGCAAAAAACCGGACGATCTCCTGTTGGCCTAAACGGCACTTCGCAATCTTGTCCGCACTCGCTGCAAGTAGCGTGATGCATCTGCTTGGGACCATCATCGCGCCTGTCAAACCCGCGTCCGCCGCCAAAACCACCGCCCCTATTGCCGCGATCCCTATCAAAACCGCCGCGACCTTTGTCAAATTTGTTAAAATGACCCATATTCTTATAACTTACTTAATTAAACAGGATAAATAATAGTATAGCATGAAGTAAGAATAAAAAGCAATGACCTGTTTAGCAATGGCAGCTTTTACCGCCGACTTAAATCAAGTTCTTGATTAAATTCAATCTCTTTTACAAAATCCGGCAGATGGCTGATGAGAATAATCGCGCCTTGATAATTATTAATCGCCCGCGCGATTACCGGAATATGGCGAAAATTGATGTGATTGGTCGGTTCATCCAAAACCAAAAGCCCGGGTTCCATCAATACCAGCCGCGCGAAAGACAATAAAGCTTTTTGCCCCTCTGACAAATGAGAAATTTTCAGCGCCATCAACTCGCCGGTAATCAAAAAACCGGCGGCAATGGAACGCATCTGCTGGATATCAGTTCCGTCGGTTAACGCGCTTTTTAAAGAATCAAAAACCGTCTGTTCATAATCCAAAGTGGCAAAATCCTGGCTGTAATAACCGACACGAGTATCTTTCAAAATGACCGCGTCTTTATTCTCGTCGTTTACCAGAGAACGCAGAAGCGTGCTTTTGCCAATCCCATTGGGTCCGGAAATTAAAAGCCGATCTCTTTGTCTTAAAATAATATCAATTTTTTTAATTTCCGGTTCATGATTCTTAATTATTTTAACTGACTTAATAATTACCACATTACCAACTATTCCTTGATCCGGAATCTTAAAATCTCTAATGGTTTTGTCCTCGCGTCTAACATCTACTTTATTTTCTTCCAGTTCTTGCACCTCTTCTTTCAATTTGCTCGCCAATTTACGCATCTTGCCGCCTTTGTGGGCAAAAAAGTTTACCTTGGCTTTGTTGTCCAATATTTCTTTTTCCAATTGAGCGTTTTTCTTTATTTCTCTTTCAATTCTGGCGGCGATTTCTTCCACGACGGAAAAATAATCGCCGACATAGACTTCGGTTTTTTTGGTAAAAGCATCAAGATAAACGACTCCTTCGGTAAAACAATTCAAGAAATCAGCGTCATGAGAAATAACCATCACTGTTTTGTTATACATGACCAAAAATTCTATCAAGTGATCAATGCCGGCCTTATCCAAATTATTCGTCGGCTCGTCCAAAAGCAAAATATCCGGATTTTGGATAAGGGCGTAGGCCAATAAAATTCTCGCTTGCTGACCGCCGGATAAATCCACAACTTTTTTATCAATTGGAACAACTAAATCCACCGCGGTCATGGCTTTGTGAATCTGACTTTTAATATTAGCAGGAACAGTGACGAAAGCTTTTGAGAAATACTCGGCAATAGTTAAATTCAAATCTTGCTTATCAACTACCTGCGAGGCTGTGGCAATCGTCGCGTTATTGGTAATAAAAACATTGCCTTTAGTCGGTTTAATATCCCCTTTAATCAATTTAAATATCGTGCTTTTCCCGGCGCCGTTTTGTCCCATTAAAGTTATTTTCGCGTCTTTACGCACACTAAAACTAACCTCGTCAAGCACCGGTTTTTTGTCTCCATATTCAAACGTTACATTGTCAAACCGCAGAATTACATTTTCGGACATAATATCAATCAAATTCATAAAAACAGACCGTGGTCTGTTTTTGTGTTCGCTCGGGAGGTGGGGATCGGACCCACGACCATCACGTTAACAGCGTGCTGCTCTACCACTGAGCTACTCCCGAATAAACTGGAAATATTATAGCATTAAAAAAATAATTGTCAACATTTAGAATGGCCAACGCTTCAATCTGAAAAGCCATATTGAAAGATATTATAATATAAAAAAATCGGGTTGTATAGACCCGATTTTTTTGGGCGCTTAACACGCGCCGCATCCTCCGCCTGCCATATAATAAAGATTAAAATTTAACTGTCAAATATATAATACCATTTTGGTATGATAATGGTCAATAGAGCCTTGTGGATAACTAAAAAACAAAAGCGCCCCGACGTTACGTCGGGTCGCTTTCTAAAATCCGTATCTACTCTTTATCGCCGCAACCGCAGTCATCATCGCCGCAATCATCGCATTTTTCGTCCGCGGGTGGTTCGTTGCAACTGCAACATGCCTGGCATTTACCACTACCCTCGCAACACATTGTGTCGTCAGAGAGCTCAATGCCGCACTTTTGGCACTTCATAGAGTGAAATTAAGATTAAGAATAAACTTAAATTTATTGCGTTAAATGTAAGATTTGTCAGCGTTGTATACACTTCTGGAAGTCATTGCGAGCCTTCGCAGGCGAAGCAATCCACACCGTTATCGCGTTCTCGTGATTGCTGGATTGCGGAGCCTGTCCCGAGTGAATGCGAGGGATCGCGCGAGCTCCTCGCAATGACAGAACTGCCACTTAGCAGTTGTGAAAGTGTATACAACGCTGACAAATCTTACACGTTAAATATAACACAAATAAAGTACTTTGTCAAATTTTTTTAGTCTTATCCTCCTTTCCCCACCGAACAATCAACCCGTGGTATTTCTGATAAATTTTTGTTAACTTTTGCTTTGAATAACCCTGTTTTAAAAAAGCTTTTTCAAAAAATTCTCTGTATTCATCATAATCCTTAAACTCCATGCCATGCCAGCGGCATATTCTGCGCGTGTATTCATCAATCACGAATATCGGTTTATTTAAAGCGTAAAGAGCAATTGAATCCGCCGTTTCTCTCCCAATCCCCCATTGACTTAATAGTAGACTTCGGACTTCGGCTTTCGGACTTCGGCTTAATTGTCTGATTTCGCCATTGTAATTCTCAATCAACCACCGGCAAAAAAGTTTTAACTTTTTCGCCTTCTGCCTAAAATACCCGGCTGAACGAATTAATTTTTGCAATTTGGCTGTCGGCAGTTTTAATAATTTCTGCGGTGTAAGCGCTTTGGCTTCATACAAATTAATTATCGCTGTCGCGACATTTTTCCACGCCGTATTCTGCGTCAATATCGCGCCAACCGCAATCTCAAAATACGGATCGCGAAACTTGGTTTTATATTTTTTAAGAGCTGTAAATGAAATACCGTAAGTCAAACCATTCTCCACTCGCCAATCACCATGTGTTTTGTTGCCTGTGTTCTGAGTTATGAACAAAGGCCACCACCCCTGCGGACCGTATTTTTCCACCAACTGCGAATAGATCGCTAAAACATTCATATCTGATTGACAATTTACAAAAAAATCTTTATAATTATTACCACATGCCGCCATCGTCTAATGGTTAGGACACATGGTTCTCAACCATGTAATACGGGTCCGATTCCCGTTGGCGGTACAAAAACAATCTGTCAGAGTAGCTCAGATGGTTAGAGCGTAGCATTCATAACGCTAAGGTCGAGGGTTCGATCCCCTCCTCTGACACAAAAAATCCCTTCATCTCTCCGGCGGCACCTGATAATAATCCAAAATAAAATCTGCCACATCGCCAAACACCGGCGCGGCGGTGCCGTCGGCCCAAGTCCGTTGTGGTTTTTCAAATTTGACAATCATTGCGAACTTCGGATCAACAATAGGTGCGAAACCAACAAAAGTGTGGTTGGTCTCGGCGCTGTATCCACCCGGTCCGGAAATTTGCGCGGTGCCGGTTTTCCCGCCCACGTAATAACCCTTCACACCAGCCTGTTTTGCGTGCCCCTTGTCAATCACATTAACTAACATTCCTGAAACTAACATTGCCGCTCGGCTATCTATTACCTGTCTGATTTCTTTTGGCTTGATTTTATCAACACTGCCGTCAGCGTGTCTGATCTCATCAATAATATAAGGTTTAAGAAGTTTTCCTCCATTGGCAATCGCCGAGAAGGCCGAAATCAATTGCAGCGGCGTGGCAGTGATGCCTTGTCCAAACGACGCGGTGGCAGTATAACAATCAACTTTTTCCGGTTTATTCTCAAACAGAGTATCAATGTTACCGCTAACCTCGCTATCCAATTCAATTCCGCTCTTAATTCCAAATCCAAAATTTTCCACATATTCAACAAATTTTTTCTTACCCAATTTTTCCGCCAAATAAACCGCGCCGGTATTTACGGAATTTTCCAATATCTCGCTCATGCTTTGATAATTATAAATTTTTTCTGACGCGTTTTTAATCGGTTTGGAACACAAACCGGAACGCGAACCGGTATCGTTAAAACCGGATTCCGCGGTTATCACCCCATCATTTAGCGCGGCTGCCATGGTTATCGGCTTAAACACTGAACCGGGCTCATATTGAGTAAAAATTGTTGAATTGTTGTATCCGTCGGCCGAATCAGCAGATCCATACTGATTTGGATCAAACTCCGGCACACTGCACATAGCGCGAATCGCGCCAGTCTTTGGATCCATTATTATTAAAGCCGCGCTGACAGCGCCGTATTCTTCTTTAGCCTGCGCCAATTTTTCGCACGCTTTATATTGCAAACTTCGATCAATGGTTAACAACAAATCAACGCCGTCTTCTGCCGCGGAAAAAGACCAGCCAGCCAAAGGAATCAGGCCGCCGGCAGGGCTTCTCGCGCCTGTCATAAATCCACCGCTGCCCGCCAATTCTTTTTGCCAGTAACCCTCTATGCCATAACGACCGACATCATTGCCTGTTTGGTCCTTACCCAAAAAGCCAATGACTTGCGAGGCTAACTTGCCTTCCGGATAAAAACGAAATGTTTTCCTGACAAATCCTAATCCCGGCAAATTAAATTCTTTTAATTTATCAACCATCTCCTCGTCTACTTTGTTTTCAATCGGCTCATAGGGATCATCGCGCTTATTAATCGGTAAAAAAACCGCCAACTTTTTTTCTTCGTCATAACCAAAAATTTCGGCTAATTTTTGCGTGACATTTTCAGCATCCGCGTCATTTTTAATTTCTCTGGTGTCAACAAAAACAACAAAATAATCGCGATTCATTGCGGCGGGAAATTCCTCGCCGGTGCGCGAATCTTGAATAAAAATACTGCCGCGTTCAGGAAAAAGATTGCTGAACACTTCGCGCGAACCGCCGGCCAGCGCCGCGTAAAAATCCCGCTGTAGAATCATTAGGTAAAATAAACGAACCGCTGTCAATGTCCCCAATAAAACAAAAAAAACAAAAATAAGCCGAAGACGGAGATCTTTCGGTTCTTTCGTTAACACTCGTCCTGAAGCGTAATTATTTCTGAACATTTTAACAATAATTCTCCCATCTTAAAAGGTCTCCTCCCCTCGTAGGGGAGGAACCAAGGAGGGGTCTCAACGGATGTACTACCACTAAAAATTTTATACAGGTTGATTGTTTTTGCACTCGCTGAGACCCCCTCCTCGCCTCCCCCTACGAGGGGGAGGGATTCTATTCTCCAACCATTTCCATAAAAACCTTCTCATCCAAAACCTTCACCCCCAATTCTCTCGCCTTATCCAACTTACTCCCCGGATTCTCGCCAACAACAACGTAATCAGTTTTCTTGCCGACTGAACTGGAAATCTTTCCGCCCAACTCCCTTATTTTCTGTTCCGCCTCGTCTCTTGTCATCCCGGCCATTGTTCCGGTCAAGACAAAAGCTAAACCCGCGAACTTACTGCTTGTATCTTGTAACTTGTGTCTTGTAACTTGTACTCCATTTTTTAACAATTCCTCAATTAATTTCTGATTTTCTTTAACACCAAACCACTCTTTAAGCGACTCGGCCACTCGTGGCCCAATATCATTTACTTTTTGTAATTCTTCCAAACTGGCATCCACTATTTTATTTAACGAGTTGAAATGATTTGCAAGACGAATGGCTGTTTCTTCGCCAACATGCCTGATGCCAAACGAATAAATAAACCGCGGTAAAGTAATTTTCTTCGCTTTTTCTATTGAACTAATTAAATTTTCCGCTGATTTTTCCGCGAATCTTTCCAATGGCTCCAAATCTCCTTTTGTCAAAACAAAAATATCCGCGGGATTTTTTATCAAACCCTCATTGACCAAATGTTCAACTATTTTTACGCCCAAACCGTCAATATCAAACGCGTGCTTGGACGCGAAGTGGATTATCCGTTCTAATTCTTGCGCATAACATTTTGTGTTTTTACAAACCAATGCCACTCCTTCTTTTTTATCTCCCTGCCTCGCCGGCAGGCAGGCTATCTCATATCTCTTTATCTCCGATCCGCATATCGGACATTTTTTCGGCTCTCTAATCACTTTCTCGCTTCCATCGCGCATTTTCTCTAACACGCGAATAACTTTTGGAATAATATCACCGGCCTTTTCAACAACAACAGTATCCCCTATTCTCACGTCTAAACGTTTAACTTCGTCAAAATTATGCAATGTCGCGTGCGTTACAGTCGTGCCGGCCAATTTGACAGGATCCATAAGCGCGACCGGAGTCAACGCGCCGGTGCGGCCGACTTGAACATAAACATCTTTAATTTTTGTCGTCGCTTGTTCAGCCGGAAACTTGAACGCAATCGCCCACCGCGGGGCCTTACCGGTAAAACCCAACGCGTCTTGATATTTTTTTTGATTAACTTTAATAACCACCCCATCAATCCAAAATTCAAACGAATCTCTTTTTTTCTGTAATTTATTATAAAACTCCAAAATCTCTCCCGCATTCTTACACACTTTCCAGTTATTGTCGGTCAGAAAACCAAGTTTTTTTAATGTTAACAATTCTTCTTCTTGTGTTAGAATTTGAGACATAGGACTTATGACATAGGACTTATGACTCAAATCTTTCGTCCTATGTCCTATGTCCGAATGTCTTATGTCCGAAATATCATACGCCGTTAACTTCAATTTTCTCTCTGCCACAATCTTTGGATCCAATTGCCGAATCGTGCCGGCCGCGGCATTGCGAGGATTGGCAAAAAGCGGCTCGTTATTTTTTTTACGTTGCTTATTTATTTCCGATAGCATCCCGCGTCCAAGCCAAACCTCGCCTTCAGCGACGAGCGACTGGATCCCCGCTCCCCGATCGTGGCCGGGGACAAGTTTCGCGGGGATGACAAGTGGAACGCTGTGAATTGTTCTTACATTATTCGTCACATCCTCCCCGACCTTGCCATCACCGCGCGTGGCCGCGCTTTTTAGCGAACCGTTTTCGTAAGTTAAAACCATGTGGAGACCGTCAATTTTGACTTCGCAAACATAATCCAAATCTTTCGGCGCGCTTCCGAAATCTTTTTCTCCCGCCACAGCGGGATCCCGCTCGCTGCGGGATAACATCCGGGTAATTCTTTCAATCCAGTCAATAATATCTTCTTCTGAAAAAGCGTCATTAAAAGACCATTGCGGCACTTCATGCGCGATTTTTTTAAATTCGTCCAATGGTTTGCCCGCCACTCTTTGCGTCGGCGAATCCGACGTAATTAACTCCGGATGCTGTTCTTCAATCTTTCTTAATTCAGCCGTCAACCCCTCATACATAGCGTCCGTCACTTCCGGATCATTCAAAACATGGTAACGATAACGCAGGTCGTCAATCTGCGCCCGCAAACGTTGAATTTTATCTTTATAATTTCGTTCCATAATTCCTAATTCATAATTCCTCGCCACCCCTACCTCAACATTCCTAGATACCAATTAATTATTCTTTCACCAAAAAACATTGCCACAAAAGTCGCGGCAGTTAAATAAGTCCCGAACGGCGTTTCGCTTTGTAAATTTGTTTTTTTGCCCCAAACCAAAAGCATACTGATAAGACCGCCGAAAATATATGCCAAAAGCAGAGCGACTAAAATGTTAGGCCAGCCCAAAATTACACCCATTAACAAACCGAGCCGAATATCTCCGCCGCCGATCCACTTGCCGCTGGAAATTAGATACTGGAATAAAAAAAGACCGGCGCCGACCCCGATGCCAATCAACATGCTTTGCCAAGTTTGCCAACCCAATGGCAGAGAAAAGAAAAACAAAAGAATCGCGGTCGGAATTGTCGGGCCATCCAAAATCTCACCATATCTTAAATCATAAAGAAAAATGAACGCCAGATTAAAGACCAAAATCCAATCGCGCAAAAGCGGCGCGGTTAAAACGAACGGTTCGACGCCCTCCCACCACGCAGTCAAGAAAAAAACAATGGCCAAACCGAGCTCAACCAAAGGATATTGCCAAGAAATCTGCTTCCGGCAAGTGCGACATTTGCCTTTCAAAAAAATAAAACTGAAAAGCGGAATATTTTCATACCACATCAGCTGGCGATGACAAAAAATGCAGATGGAACGACCTGTGCTTATTTTGATATTCTCATGCGTCCGAAAAACCCAAGCATTCAAAAAACTGCCAAAAGCCAGGCCGGTTAAAAATATCCCGCTGTAATAGAAAATGGACATAATTTAATCGCTCCCAATTATACCAAAAAAAGCTCCAAATCGCAAATAGAAAATACGCTCTTTGATAAGAACGTATTTTCAAATAAACATTTATCAGGAAAATCGATTATTGAAGACCACCCGGTGTCGCGGTTGTTTCGCCTTCCAAGCCCTCGACAATACCTTCCAAAGTAGCAGTAATAGTAAATGTCGTTCCATCAGCGGATAAATAAGTATAAGAACCAGTACCTGGGTCAGACGGCACTATAGCCATGAAAGCGTCAGTACAACCTGTGGCCGCAAAACCACTAGCATTTAAACAAGCAAAATTGCCTGCTCCCAAAGTAACTGCCGCAGCTGCGGTCGGAAACGCGCTGTTTTCGGTGTTGTAAAGCTCCAAAGCAGTGCTTATCTGTTTGAGATCAGCCAAACGTTTTGTGTCTCTCCCCTTCTCTCTCACTGAACCTAACGCCACCACCGCCAAGGTTGATAATAAACCAATAATAGCGATGACGACCAAAAGCTCAATTAAAGTAAAACCTTTCTTATTCATATTCTCACCCCCTTTCCGATGTTTAGTTGCATATTGTTCTGTTCAAATTTTCACAATTTCTCATTGTTTCGCATTTCGCATGTTTCACTCTAACTTTAACACCTCTTTTACCTTATCAACTACTTCCGACGGTTTGAAATGCGCTTTGATTAAGTACCCGGCCGCGCCCATTTCAAAACCTTTGTCAACATCGTCCTTTTGCCCAAGATTTGTCAGCAAAACTACCGGGATATTTTTTGTTTCTTCGTCCGCCTTAAGTTTTTCCAAAACCGCGAATCCGTCCATCTTTGGCATCAAAACGTCCAACAAGATGATGTCTGGTTTTTTCTTTTTTACTTCAGACAAACCGACTTCGCCATTTTCCGCGATGGAAATTTTAAATCCCTCCATCTCAAATTTGGTTTTATAAATGTTTGACAAAAAAGCATCGTCTTCCACTAACAGAACATGCGCTTTCCCTCTAGCTTCTTTCTTTTTCAAAACCATATATTTAAGAAAAACAGGCGTTAGATTAAGTATAGCAAAATATTAACAACAGCGCAAAGATTAAAAACAAGAGCTTGTGGATAGATTAAATTATATTCCGCATGGCCAGACCCAAACAAACCGCCATTCGCGGGCCGATGCCGTCCAAAATCGGGCGCAAGCCGTCCTGATACACAGTCCTCGCCCA
This sequence comes from Candidatus Magasanikbacteria bacterium RIFCSPLOWO2_12_FULL_43_12, assembly GCA_001783065.1. Lineage (GTDB taxonomy): Bacteria > Patescibacteriota > Patescibacteriia > Magasanikbacterales > UBA922 > 2-12-FULL-43-12. Next base: position 2,695 of record MFQN01000031.1, on the reverse strand, counting down.
CGGATCGCCGATAAACACGCGCATCGGAAAATTTTTCTGTATATTCTCCGCGATAAATGGAAAAACACAGCTGCCGCCGGTTAAGATTATTTTTTCCGGTTTTTTCGCCTCATTGCCGGTTTGATGCAAAAATAAATCAAAACTGTAAGCGATTTCTTTAACCAATAAATTTAAAAACGGTTCAAACACCGCGCTATTGACTTTTTCTCTAATCTTAGCTAAATCATACTTAATTTTCCGCACCAAATCCGGCTCAATTCCTAATTCCTGCGCCAAAATCCGATCAATCATAAACCCGCCAGCGCTGATACTGCGATGCGTAAGTGGTAACCCTTGGTCAATAATAAAAAAGTTAGTGCGCTCGGCTCCAATATCCACTATCATGGCGGTGGCCTTATCATGGCCGACCAACGAACGTTCCAACGCGAAAGCTTCGGTTTCCAACTCTTGCAAACGTAAACCGGCTTTCTGAAAAATCAAAGTATAAAATTCCACCAAAGTTCGCGGCGCGGCAGTCACCAAAATCCGCAGAACTTTGTCTTTCCCCGGCTCTATTTCAGGAATCTTTTGATGCACTACCTGCATCTCTTCGGCCGGCCGCGACAGCATTTTTGCCACTTCCGCGGCAACGATTTTACCGATTTCTTTGTCTTCCACGCGCGGCATGGTCAAAACCGCTTGAAAAATATATGAAACAGGCAAACTAGCTGTTACATTTGTCGTGGTTGTCTTTACTTCTTTTAATAGCGCCCTCAACAGCTCGGCATATTTATCAACGCGTTCGCCATATACTCTATTTAATTCAGTATTCGCCGCGTCTTTTTTCTTATCCAAAAGAATGCCTTTTTTTGCTAAAAGATCTTCCGGGCTTTTGTCACTTCTTTCCGGCAAATGAATATCAAGCGTTTGATCCAAAATGCCGTATGTCCACAACTGCGGCCGGCTTTTTGTCTTGCGCAATTCAACCAATTTTATCCCATGCGCGCCAATATCTACGCCGAGGTATGATTCGGTTTTAGAAAAAAAACTCATAGGCAGTCCGTCAAAATCTATAAAATAAGTATACCACATCCTTGCTTTACGCGCCATCTTATTTTATAATACTCACATATTATAACATAAATTATGCTTAAAATCTACAATACATTAACTAGAAAAAAAGAAAATTTTGTTCCGCTTAAAAAAAATAACGTCGGCCTTTACACCTGCGGCCCGACGGTTTATAACTACGCGCACATCGGCAATCTGCGCTCTTATGTTTTTGAAGATATACTCAAGCGGGTACTGCTTTTCAATAAATACAAGGTGAAACATGTGATGAATATCACTGACATTGATGACAAAACAATCAGAGCCAGCCAAGAAGCTAATCAAACGCTCAAAAAATTTACCGCTACCTACACACTGGCTTTTAAAGAAGACGCAAAAAAACTCAACATTTTATCGCCCGGTAAATACGCGCCGGCTACAAATTACATCAAACCCATGACGGCACTGACGCAAAAATTGATAAAAAATGGCTTTGCTTATGAAAAAGATGGTTCTGTTTATTTTAATATTAAAAAATTTAAAAATTACGGCAAATTAGCGCGTTTAAACTTTTCCGGCATGAAAGCTGGAGCGCGCGTGGATGTTGACAATTATGAAAAAGAAAATCCAGCGGATTTTGTATTATGGAAAGCCTGGACGCCCAAAGACGGTCCGGTTTTTTGGCAAACGCCGTTAGGCAAGGGCCGACCGGGATGGCACATTGAATGTTCGGTTATTAGCATGAAAGAACTGGGCCAACCGTTTGATATTCACGCCGGCGGTGTTGATTTAATTTTTCCGCATCATGAAAACGAAATAGCGCAATCAGAGGCCGCGTTGAATAAACCATTTGTAAAATATTGGCTGCACGGCGAACACTTGCTGGTTAACAATCAAAAAATGGCCAAATCGCTGAATAATTTTTTTACTCTGCGCGATTTAATAACTAGACATTTTAATCCGTTAGCTTTCCGTTACCTGCTGCTTACAACGCACTACCGTTCTAAACTAAATTTTACACTGGAAGCGCTGGAGGCCGCGGAGAGAGGATTGGAACATTTGCATGATGTAGTGCGGAAGTTAAAACAAGAGAAAAAAATAAATAATAAGAATAGAGAGATAGATGGAGATAACAAAATGGGAGATAAGAGATACGAGATAAGAGATAAATTTTTGGAAGCAATCAATGACGATTTAGATACCCCAGGCGCTTTAGCAATTGTTTGGGAAGCAATAAAGAACAACCTGATCGATTATAAAACACTCTTGACATTTGATAAGGTGCTTGGATTAGGGTTAGATAAAGCAAAGACAAAAAAAACAAAGATTCCAGTGGTAGTTCAGAAACTTTTAAACGCCCGCGCAATTGCTCGCGCTGAAAAGGATTGGAAGGAGAGCGATAGATTGAGAGAGGAAATTAAAAAAATTGAGTTTGAAGTACAAGATTCTGCCGACGGCGGACAGACGGTGGTAGAACTTTAGGAATTTTACTCATGCGTCCTATAACCCACTTATCCACAGCCATTACAGCGTATTTAAGCATAAAAATCAGGGTAGTTCGTATAAAAGTAGTTAAACGAAATTGGCAGGAGAGGCGGCGGGCAATCGCACTTCGGATAACGTGGTTATCCAAAATGGATTGCTTGGCTGAATGTCCGCCGCCTCT
>MFQN01000030.1 GCA_001783065.1 Candidatus Magasanikbacteria bacterium RIFCSPLOWO2_12_FULL_43_12 | reverse complement strand
ATTAAGCGGTCTTGCAGTTTTGACTTCAATACTGCGGATAACATTGTATCTATGCTATTTTTTCAAGGTGCGTAAGTCCTGTTAATAATCTACTTTGTCATAATTTACGAATAATGCCTTTGGTTGCGTCAACTTCCACTAAATCTCCGTCTTTTAAAACTTTAGTGGCAATACCGGTGCCGATTACGCAAGGGATGTTAAACTCTCTTGAAACAATGGCCGCGTGGCAAGTAAGACCGCCTTCATTGGTAACAATGGCCGCTGCTTTGCGGATGGCCGGCATAAGGTTTGGGTTGGTGGCCGGGCTAACCAGGATATCGCCATCCTCCATTTTTGGTAAATCATCAGCGCTGAATATGAGCTTTACGGCGCCTCGCGCTTTCCCGGAGCAAGCCACGCTTCCCTTTATTTCCTTAACACGTACGTCAATCTTTTCCTCTGGTATCTTTTTTAAGAATGATTCAAGCTCTTTCCCTATCATCACGCGCTCCCCGCCCTCTAAAGTATAGGCGCAGTGCTTTGTCCTTTGGTTAAGAATACCCAGGTCTATCTGACCGCGCAAAAACGCGATTTTAAGCTCTTCGGGAAGCAAAAATTTAACTTGTTTTATAGAAAGCCCCAAACGACGCGAAAACTCCTGCATCATAGGCTCAACAAGAGAATATGAATGATATAAAACATCTTTGCGGTATGGCTTTAAAAACAAAATATCCTGCGCGACTTTAAAATAGTATTCATGCTCTTTTTCTATTTTTAATTCTTTAAACAACTGCTTTTGCTTGATTTTAATGTAAATCTTTTCTTTAGGCATCTCTTTTAATTTTTTTTCAACAGCCACGTTTCGCTTAAAAACATCGGCCAAAGAAACCACGAAATCCTCATACTTCCAATCAGGGCCAGACCAGCCAAAACCAATCCAGCCGAACTTTCTTGCGTGAAGCTTGAGCAATGATTGAATTTTCGGGTGCTTCCGCAAAAGCGCAGTAAGTTCGTCTGAATTTTTCTTTTTAAAATCGTTTATTAATTTTGAATAATTTTTCCGCACCATCGCCGCTATCTTGAGCAAAGATGCTTCCTCTTGCTGGTTAAACGAAGCCTCGCTTGGCGTGGTTAAATCAATAAAAGCTCTATCAATCTCTTCTTGGCTCTCTATCTTATTGGATAAATATTTTTTCAAATAATTAGAAACATGCGGAACGTCAAAATCTAGAAAAACAAAAACCACGCCGTATGCATACATCTGCTCCCAAACGTCCATCCACTCGCTGTACATCTTCCATAATTGCTTGTTTGACTTCCCGGGCAATATGCTCTTGTTTATTTTTATACTCGCCTCGATAAGCTTATCGCAAAGCAGTAAAAGATTTCTTTTGAATGGTTCAAAAAACTTTTCTTTTTCCTGAATAATGCGCTTTAAAATGTGCCCGCCCACTTCTTCCCATTCTTCAACTAATCCGCCAAATCTCCAGTTATTATCCTTAAAATCAAAAAAACCGTACTTCATTCTTTTTCCCACAACCTTATTGAATGTCTTGCCGCCGGACGCGCGCCAGACCATAAATACCGGGAATAAGCAACAATTATAATCCTCGGCCATTAACTTGTAAGTTGTGATGTTCTTTTTTGGCATATTACAGCTTCTTAATTATACCTCGCGTGGCATCAACTTCGACCCTGTCGCCGTCTTTTAAAACTCTGGTGGCGATTTTAGTGCCAATCACGCAGGGAATGCCTAATTCGCGGCTGACGATGGCCGCATGCGCGGTGATGCCGCCTTGATCAGTAACAATGGCCGCCGCCTTTTTCATGGCCGGCACCACATCAGGGTCTGTGGCTATGGAAACAAGAATATCGCCTTGGTTCATCTTTTTAACATCCTTTGCCCGAAAAATCCGTTTAACAATCCCGATTGCTCTGCCAGGCTGCGCGGTTTGGCCTTTAATTTCACTTATATCATCAGCAACTGAGATCACGGCTTGTTTGGCTATCTTTTTTGCTTGGGCGCCAATAAAAATTACTTCTTTGCCGGCTTCCGCGTAATATACGCAGCGTTTTCTGCGCTCGCGAATTGCGCGCTTATTAACCCTGCCAGCCAGCAAGGCTTCCTTAACTTCGTCTTTGAGCATGAATTGGACTTCATACCTGGTTAACGTTAAGCGTCTTGCGATTTCTGCTAACAAGCTCCTGTGCAACCTATGCAACATAAAAAGCTGGGCATGCCTGCGAAACAGCTTGGAAATCGCGAAATCCGCGGCATTATCAAACAAACGCTTATATGTTTTATTAATGCCGAGCTTTTTACACAAGGCTTGTTTTTTCTGGCGGGTTTTTGTGATATATTTTGCGTCATCTTGCAGTATTTTCTTTGCGTTTATATTGCTTCTGCGCAAGTCTACCATCTCTTTCAGGTAGTACGATGCGCCAAATACGCCATGATTTCCAGCATAAATATAGCCGAGATGGCCCCATTTCTTCGCATGATCATCAAGGCTTGAGTGTAATGCGGTGGAAAGCGCGTTCACGCGAGGAACTTTTTTATACTGTTTTAACTCTTTCGTATGCTGCAAATATACCTTTAAAAAATCTTCACGCTCTTGGGATATGATAGTTTTCTTTGTTGGGGAGGTAAATATAACAAAAGCCTCTTCAACTTCTTCGGCGTTGGAGCACACTGTTTTTAAATACGCTTTTAAGCGGTTGGTAAAATTACTGTGGTACAAATCCACGGCCACGGGTAGCCAGCCGTAAGTGTATAATTTGGTATGAATGTCGTCATGATTTTTGTAAAGCTGCCAGAGTTTATTATTTGAATATTTCTCAAGCGGCATGCTGTCCACTGACGCAGAAAAATCAATCAGCTTTTGCGACCATGTGATAATGTTATTGTCTAAATCTTTGCCAAACCATTCTTTTTCTACTAAGGCTTTTACTACGTCTTCGGCAATATCAAAAGAGTCCTTTTCCCCAACGTAGAATTTAAGGTTAAACTTTTTGTACACCCCTAAAAACTTTTTATACTTCCTAATAAAAGCATATGACCTGTCATCCACGAATGTGGATGCGGCCAGCTGAAAAAAGAAAATATCACAGTCGGGAATGTTTTCTCCCAACAACCAAGAATCTTTGTCGTGTAAATATTTAAGTTTCATAGATATGTCCTTATCCAAACGACACATTCAAATCCTTGCCAAACGCCTCGGCGATGCGCGTCAGCATGCTAATGGTAAAATTCTGGTTCCCGGCTTCCATGCGCGCCACGTTGCTCTGGGTGGTGCCGATTTTTTTGGCCAGCTGGCCCTGGCTCATCTTGGCCCGCTTGCGCATCTGTAAAAGCTGATAAGAAATTTCCAGCTGTTTGCCGAATTCGTCATAGTATCGTTTGAATTCAGGATTCTTTAGCTCCTCTTTTAGCCAATCCTGCCAATCCGTTGCTTTTCCAATTCTTTTATTATTCATATAATTGTGGATTATTTATAGTGTCATTATAATTTTCTAAGGCCTTTTTTATTTCATTTTCCGGCGTCTTGGTTGTCTTTTTTGTGAATCCATGCAAGAGAATAATCGTCTTGCCAATAAATGTAAAATAAAAAATTCTATAATGATTATGCGAGAAATCAACTCTCAATTCCCTGATCTTGCCAGTAATATGGCGGGAATACGGCTCGTCCAAATACCCCTTGCATAAACGCAAATACTCAACATATTTACCAATCTTTGATCGGCTTTTCTCATCAAGACTGGCTAGATATTCAGGAATAGGCTCCCGACCAGTTTGGCTATTTTTGTAAAATCTTAATTTATATTCTTCCTCCATAAGTATATATCATAAACGATATACTGTCAAATCTTGCGGACAATACCTCTTTCCGCATCAACCTCCACTCTGTCACCGTCTTTAAGCGATGCAATCAAATTCGAAATTCCGACAATGCACGGCTTGCCAAGCTCGCGGGAAACGATGGCCGCGTGCGAGGTTAAGCCGCCGAATTCGGTTAAAATAGCTTTTGACTTTTTCATGAGTGGCAGATAGTGCACCATGGTCTGCAAGGTAACCAGAATTTCTCCATGCTTAAATTTTCCAAACTCGCTATTCAAAACTACCTTGCGTACCCGGCCGCGCACGGTACCGGGATTTGCCGGCACGCCGCGCAGAACATTCTGTTTCTTGCTGCCCTGTTTTGGTAAATCGTACCTTTGAACTACTTTCTTGGCAACCGCACCGCTATAAATGGAATACCGCCCACGGGTATCTGTTGTAACGCAGAATTTCATTCGTTGCTGTAAAACCACATCCGAGACATGCTTCCCCTCCAGTATTTGAATTACTTCCTCCGGAAACAAATAGTACATTCCGTGAAGGTTCTGGTGGGACCTTCGGCCGATTTCTCGCAACAGCACATCATCAATCTTGGCTGAATGCGCATGCAGGCGACCCAAATGATCCCGCGAACCGCCGATAACCCGCTTAACGGAAACGCGCTGTTCTGAAGATGGGTACCAAATATCAATCAACACCGAGTACCACGCTTGCATGGTTAATGGAGGAAAAACACGCACCATTTCCCGAACTGCACGAATCAATTGGGCATCAGTAAAACTCCGGAAACGCGCGGCACGATATTTATTTATGTACCGCTCAAACGGTTTTACGCGCTTATAGTAATCTTTTGTTATGCGTCCCACATAGCGCATCTGCTCACGGCTTTTCAACCGCTCAAAATCGGATTTAAGCAACTCCAGTGTATCAGTTAAAAAACATTGGTAACTTAATTCGTCCTTTGTATAAATAAAAGTGTGTACATACCTGCTGGTTAAATCATAGAAATGTTTTTTTGCCGCATCACAATGCCATACCCAAACGGAAAAAGGCAATTCATTCCAAACGCCTAATAGTTGTAGACTCTTCTTTTTCATACTTACAGCGTGGTTATGGGCCGGGACTGCAAGATGTAGAGCTTCCCGCCCTCCAACGCCCATTCAATATCCTGCGGATGCTGGTAATGCTTTTCAATTTTGGCGCAGAGTTTGGCCAGCTCCATTATTTTGGGGCTAGGCAGTTTTTGCTTCTCTTGCTTGATTTTTGGAACTGGCGACCATTTCAAACCGCCGGACGCGCCTTTGATGAGCATCATTTTTTCTTGTTTGGCGATTGAGACATCCATGATCAATTCGTCTTTTTTGTCTATGATGTAGGAATCAGGCGTAATTGAGCCGGACACAATTGCCTCGCCCAGGCCATAACCGGCCTCAATAATCATTTGATTATAATCTTTGGTAACCGGATGCACGGTAAAAGCAATGCCCGACACTTCGGAGTGAACCATTTTTTGGACAACCACGGCCACGCTCACTTTGGTTTTGAGCAGTTTTTTCTCATGGCGGTAAAAAATGGCGCGCGGCGTAAAAAGCGATGACCAGCAGGTTCTAATCGTATCAACTAGATTTTTCTCCGTCACATAAAGATAAGTTTCCAGCTCCCCGGCCCAGGAA
>MFQN01000029.1:15965-25323 GCA_001783065.1 Candidatus Magasanikbacteria bacterium RIFCSPLOWO2_12_FULL_43_12 | reverse complement strand
GCAACTTTCAGCGCAAAAATTAGTATCCATTAGTATCATTAGTACTCTATTCGTATATTGGTATTTATGTTGTTTTGGAAAAAAGATAAAACCCACAAAGCGGAAACTCCGCCCGAGAATATATTAAAAATTCCGGAGGAGTTTTATGGCGCGAAAGATCCGGTGGTGCATTACGCGAAGCAAGCCGCGATAGTTCAAAAGACGGCGGTTAACGGCAAGTCAACAGACAGATTTTCGTCAGTAGCCGCCGGAGCGTCAAAGTTTGGTTTTTTACACAACAAAAAAATGATTTATATATTGGTAGGGGCGGTATTTTTGTTGGTGGTTGGTTTAATATCTTGGTATTACATATCACCGGCTTTAAAACAGACACCAGCGCCTGCGGTGGCTGTTCCGGAACCGAAACCTAAACTGGAAGAGCCGGTTGTTGAAACTCCACCAGAGGAAATTGTGTTAGAAGAAGAGGTTGCGACATTGACAGAAGAGGAGATAAAAACATCGCCGTCTTTGTCCGGGCAAACATTGCAATTTCCCATGATTTTATTAGCCAACAGCGCTGACATTGACAGTGACTCAATGACAGATTTGGAGGAAGAGGTGTTTGGCACGGATAGCGGCACATGGGATACTGACGGCGATGGTTATTACGACGGACAAGAATTATTTAATTTGTATAATCCGGCCGGAGTAGCGCCGATGAAAATTATTGATTCCGGTTTGGCGAAAGAATATGTTAATCCGATTTGGCAGTATCGCGTGTATTATCCGGCGCAGTGGCAAGTGGGGGAGGTTGACGATGAAAAAAAAGCGGTTTTGTTCAGCGCGATTACCGGCGATTATGTGGAGGTCTTTGTTTCGCCAAAAGACGCGGCAGAAACTTTTGAAGATTGGTTCGCGCGCGAGGCGACCGGGCAGAGCTACGCGGATTTACAGCCGTTTACTAATCGGTTTCAAGAGGCCGGCTGGAAGCGTTCCGATGATTTAACCGCCTATTTTATTACAGATTCAGCGGTTTTAGTATTAGTCTATAACCCCGGCGTGACAGACTCTGTGCCTTTTCGGCATGTAATGCAGATGATGTCGCAGGGTTTTCGTCCGAGTAAGACATCGGTTATAGTTCCGGAGCAAACAATATTGCCATAATTATGGAGTGTTTAATTTATAATAAAGTGAAACAGAGCGCGCTGACTGACGCGGAGATTAAACGACTGGCGAAAAAGATTCTCTCGCAATTTAAAAGTTTAGCTAAAAATTTGAGTATTCAATTTGTCGGCGAGAAAAAAATTAGGGGATTAAATAAGAAATATCGCGGCGTGGATAAAGTAACAGACGTGTTGTCGTTTGGTTTAGAGGGTAGAGATTTAGGAGATATTTTTATTTGTTTTTCGCAGATTAAAAAACAAGCAAAAATTTACCAGGTGGAGGTGAAAGAAGAATTAGCGCGGATGATAACACATGGAGTTTTGCACTTGCTGGGTTTTGACCATCAAAAAAAAGTGGAAGAGCGAAAGATGTTTCTTTTACAGGAAAAACTAATAAAAAAATTTTTATGAATTTAGGGCGGTTAATAATGAGTTTTGGCGACGCTTGGCAGGGGATAAAATATGTGTTCAAGCATGAACAAAATTTTCGTTTTCAGGCGGTTGCGGCGGTTGTGGTATTGGTGGCAGCCGCAGTATTAAAATTGGACCGCGCGGAGTTTGTATTAATTTTTTTCTTGATTATCGCAGTGATGGTTTTGGAATTAATAAACAGCGCGGTGGAAAAGTTTGCCGACTTATTAAAACCACGTCTGTCCCATCAGATTGAAGTGGTAAAAGATATTATGGCGGCGATGGTTTTTTTGGCGGCATTCGGTTCGCTGGTGATTGGTTTGATAATTTTTTGGCCGCATCTAAACATCGATTTAAACTGATTGTTATGTTTATTAGACGCAAATCACAATCAGAATTAATTACCGGGCTGGATATCGGCTCTACCGCTATTCGCGTGGCAGTCGCTAATCAAGTAACCGGTGGAGGCAAGTTTGATTTGCAATTGGTTGGTTTGATTGAAGTTCCGGCAGAGGGGGTGCATCGCGGCGTGATAACCAGTATTGAAGAAACAGTTTCGTCAATTTCGCATGCTTTGGAGCAAACCGAACGCTTGATCGGCGTGCCGATTGAGCACGCCTGGGTTGGTATTTCCGGTTCGCATGTTGTCGCCCAGGAAAGTAAGGGCGTAGTGGCGGTGGCGAAATCAGACGGAGAGATTGCGGGTGATGATGTAGCTAGGGCAGTGGAAGCGGCCGGAGCAATCGCGCCGCCGTTGAATTACGAAGTTTTGCATGTTCTGCCCCGTACTTTCACTGTTGACGGCCAAACCGGTATTAAAGACCCGGTTGGAATGACCGGGGTGCGTCTGGAGGTGGACACGCAAATTATTCATGGTTCCACTTCGCATATAAAAAATTTAACTAAAGCGGTTTATCGCACTGGTATTGATATTGACGATCTGATTCTTTCGGTTTTAGCGGTCGGCGACGCGGTAGTAACGCCGCGGCAAAAAGAGTTGGGCGTTGGAGTGGTGAATATCGGCGGTTCCACTACGAGTGTTCTTGTTTACGAAGAAGGAGATATTTTGCATGCCGCAGTTCTCCCAATCGGCTCTGAACACGTAACCAGTGATTTGGCAATCGGACTGAAGAGCTCGATAGAAGTTGCGGAATATGTAAAAAGAGATTTTGGAGCGTGTGTGGCCGGAGATATTTCTAAAAAAGAAAGAATGGATTTGGTGAATGCGGGCGGTGAAATGAATGAGGACGTCTCTTTAAAACATATCGCGGAAATCATTCAAGCCAGGATGGAAGAAATTTTGGAGAAAGTGGAACAGGAATTTATTAAAGCCGGACGCAGCCAGCTTTTGCCTGCCGGCGTTGTCTTTACCGGCGGCGGCGCAAAAGTCGCGCGATTGATTGAGTTAGCGAAATATAAACTTGGTTTGCCCGCGTCGCTGGGGTATCCGTTTGATGTGCGCAGCGCGAGTGAAAAAGTCAACGATCTTTCATTTGCCACGGCGATCGGGTTGGCAAAATGGGGAGCAAAGATTCGGCAGGGAAAAACGCCGATGGGTATGTCATCGCAGAAAGGCGTGGAGAAAATCTCTCGGCGGGTGAAAGAGTGGTTTAAGGCGTTGGTGCCGTGACGAGAGTTTGAAAAGTCCATAAAGTCACAAAGTCCATAAAGTCGGCGATTTAGAACCATTTAGGGGTTTTTTTGTTATACACACATAGGCAGGTTGACAGTTTGGAGCATAAAATATAAACTATATGTATTGAACACAAACTTCGCAGATTATTAATTGTTTTGAATAAAAAATGTGTTCAAAACTAATTATATTCTTTATTTTTTATGCCGCAAGTTAAACCAGCAATTGAAACACTCGCCAAAATTAAAGTAATCGGCGTTGGCGGATCAGGCGGGTCAGCCATTGACCGAATGGTAAAAGCCGGGATGAAAGGGGTTGATTTCGTGGCGATGAATACTGATGTTCAGGCCCTGCATCATAACAGCGCGGCGCACAAATTGCATATTGGCAAGACAATAACTCGCGGTCTTGGCGCTGGCATGGATCCTGATCTTGGCAAGCGGAGCGCGGAAGAAGCGCAGAATGAAATCAGAGAAGTTTTGAAAGAAACCGATATGGTTTTTTTAACCTGTGGTTTGGGCGGCGGAACCGGCTCCGGCGCGACTCCGGTAATCGCGGAGATTGCCCGCGAGATGGGGGCGCTGACAGTCGCTGTGGTCACAAAGCCATTCACCTTTGAGGGGCCGCAAAGAATGTCTATCGCCAACAAAGCGCACGAGGAATTGGTGAGAAGCGTTGACACCATTATTACGATCCCAAATGACAGAGTGTTGCAAATTGTTGATAAAAAAACAACACTGATGGAAGCTTTCAGGATTATTGACGATGTTTTGCGGCAAGGAGTCCAGGGAATTTCCGAGGTGATTACCGTGCCCGGGGAAATTAATGTTGATTTTGCTGACGTGCGAACGATTATGCGCGATACCGGAACTGCTCTTATGGGTATTGGCACGGGCAAGGGCGACAATCGCGCGGTGGAAGCGGCGACAGCGGCGATTTCCAGTCCGTTGTTGGAAGTTTCCATTGACGGCGCTCGCGGTATTCTTTTTACAGTAACCGGCGGGCCGAGTCTTGGCATGCAGGAGGTGACAGAAGCCGCGAAAATTATCACCAGTTCCACTGATGAGGATGCTAAAGTTATTTTTGGCGTGGTGATTGATGAGAATATGGGCGATGAAATCAGAATTACCGTAGTGGCTACTGGTTTTGATGGGCGGGAAAAAATTGTGGCTAGATCACGGGAACGGGAAAAGAAAGAAGAAGAGCATCGGTCGCTTTTTAGCGGCTCTAAACCGTTCTATTCTCTCAAAAAGCAAGACACGATGGCGATAGACGCGGAAGAAGAGAAGGCGGAAGAACCTCGCCGGCCGGGATTTTTTACCAAACCAATGTTTAGCGCTTCAAGCAATTTTTCCAACACCAAAGACGATGATTCAATGTTGAGCCAGCCGGTTGAGCGTTTAGCCGCTCCGCCAAAAAAGATAGCGACAGCTAAACAAGACGATGACGCTGATTTGGAGATCCCGGCGTTTATCAGGAGAAAGATGGGGCTATAGAGCCCACTAATACGACGACCACTGAATCAACACTAATACGACCCCGCGATGGGTTTTGTTTTTTACTGATTTATTTGGTATAATGTTATCAGTCAATTTGACATTTGAAATTAGAGATTGAAAAATTGAATAAAAATTATAAATTATCCCGCCACAGCGGGATCCCGCTCGCTACGGGACAAATTAAAAATTATGACCAAGGAAAAAGTCCAGCAGATTGGCGATGAACCAAAAAAGAATGTTCAACCGGATGAGGGTGCTGTCACACTTAAGGATTTGGTTGAGAAAAATATCAAATGGTCGCAGGTGATTTATGAACAAAATCGCGGGATTAAGCGGCGGCTAACTTTGTTATTGGTCGGAGGCTACTTGAAGTTGCTGTTGATTGTGGTGCCGCTGATTTTAGCATTTATTTATCTGCCGCCGCTACTTAAGGATTTATTCGCTCAATATTCAAGTTTACTTGGCGGACTTTCCGGCGCGTCAAATGGCGGACAGTTAGATGTTGGCAGTATTTTGAATCAGGTGTCGCCTGATCAGATTCAACAGATTATGAAAACATTAGGCCAATAATTATGTTTAAAACCAAACGCACAAAAATTGTCTGCACCTTGGGGCCATCATCCGAGTCGGTTGAGATTTTGACAAAAATGATAAAGGCGGGAATGAATGTGGCTCGGTTGAATTTTTCCCACGGCACTTATGATAATCATCAAATGCTGATTAAAAACATCCGTGCGGTTGAACAAAAAATTGGGGAACCGGTTGCGGTGATGCAAGATTTGCAAGGTCCGAAAATCAGGGTAGGCATAATGCCTGCCGATGGTTTGTCTTTAAAAGCCGGTGAGATGGTAACATTTGATACTGCCGCGGCTGACCATAGCCGAGGCGTAATACCGGTTGATTACAGCGACCTGCATCTTTATTTAAAAAAGGGCGAGCGTCTGCTTTTAGACGATGGCCGGATTGAAACAAAAATCGTGCGCGTGGTCAATACCCAGATTAGCGCGGAGGTAATAGTTGGCGGAGTTCTTACTTCTCACAAAGGCATAAACGCGCCCGATTCCAAGCTAGTTGTCCGCGCTTTGACTGATAAAGATAAAGAAGACGTAAAATTTGGCGTGGCGAATGGCGTGGATTTAGTCGCGCTTTCTTTTGTTACCAAACCGGAGGATATTTTGGATTTGCGTTATTTAATAAAAGAATATGAAAAAGAATTAAATTTAAAACCAATACAGCCGATCAGAATTGTCGCAAAAATAGAGCGTTATGAAGCAGTGCAAAATATAAAATTGATTTTGGAAGCGGCTGATGGCATTATGATCGCGCGCGGAGATTTGGGAATTGAAATTCCGGCCCAGGAAGTGCCGTTGGTGCAAAAGCGATTGATTGATTTGGCATTAGACGCGGCCAAGCCGGTGATTGTCGCCACGCAAATGTTAGATTCCATGCAGAAAAATCCTCGGCCGACCCGCGCGGAAGTATCAGACGTTGCAAACGCGGTGATTGATCACACCGACGCGGTAATGTTGTCAAATGAAACCGCGGCCGGCCAGTATCCGGTGGAAACCGTGGAAACAATGTCAAATATTATCGTGGAGACTGAAAAATCGGTTTATGATAACTTGCCAATGCGCCAGCCGCAAGGCAGAAAGAAAAAGATTGATGACATCATCAGCCAGATGTCGCGCGCGCTGGCCGAGGAAGTCGGCGCGAAATTGATTTTAGCCGCGTCAATTTCCGGCGAGACCGCGCGTTTAATCAGCCGCTATCGGCCGGAATTGCTGATTGTGGTGGCTACGGCAACTGACAGAGTGAAACATCAGATGAATCTTTCTTGGGGCGTGGTACCGTTTATTTTAGAACCGTGCCGGACGATTGAGGAGCTGGTTGAACGCTCATTGGCGGAATTGAAAAAACACCAAATGGTAAAGATTGGAGATAGAATCATCATCGTCGCCGGCGAACCGGTCGGGCACGCGGGACATGTGAATTTGTTGGAGGTGAGGGAAGTGAATTAAGGAGATAAAAAGCCCTTGACAGGAGGGTTTTTTTGTGATATAATATTTTATATGCTCTTTACATCGCCGCCATGAGGCGGGATCCCGCCTTGGCGGGACAGTTTTTAACTTAAATATAGAGAAAGAAATGAGAAGAGCTTTGGCTTTGTTTATACAAGCAGTGCAGAAGCTCTTCTCATGGGAGGGAGCGCCTCGGACCCCGGGGGATAGGGGTAATTCATATGGGCCATTTAAAGCCCAAAAGGAGAGTGCCATGAAGAACAAAATGTTGGAGCTCTTGGAGGGCATTGATGCCACCAAAGTGCTGGCGATGATCAATCGCCTTGGAGGTCGTGAGATCTGGGACAGGGTGGAGTCTGGTGAATTGACTGTGCGGGTCGAGATCGTTGGCGGTACCAAGCAAGCAGTCGTGGTCAAACGCGTCAACAAGTTGTTTGACCGCTACGGTCGCTTCATCCCGCGAGGCATCATAGCCTCGCACGCGGATCCCAACCGCAACTTCAGGCTGGAGGCGCCGAAGGGTGGCTGG
Organism: Candidatus Magasanikbacteria bacterium RIFCSPLOWO2_12_FULL_43_12; assembly: GCA_001783065.1. Classification (GTDB taxonomy): domain Bacteria; phylum Patescibacteriota; class Patescibacteriia; order Magasanikbacterales; family UBA922; genus 2-12-FULL-43-12. The sequence goes on along the minus strand of MFQN01000029.1, from coordinate 18,091 downwards.
GCGAAGTGCGATTTCGTTCGGTTTAACCTGCCGGCTCGTGTGGCCCGTCTCGCACGGTTCATCCCGTCCGACTCCGGACTGACTCTGCCCACGGCAGAGGAAGTCTGCGGTTTTCTCGCGCGTTGCGAGGAAATTCGCATTCGGGTTCGGGGCGACAAGCTGACGGCCAACGTTCTCAATGGCCCGAACCTCCCCACGTTCCTGCCCAAGTTCGAGATCGAAGATCTGGGGACGTTCGTGGAAATCCTCGTCACGATCACCAAACTGTCGTACGAGGCGCAGTTCCCGGGTCGGACTTTCTTTAACCACCGCGCTGGCGATCTCGCCGGCAAGGTCTCGGTCGTGGAAGCGTCCCGGTTCCAGCAGGTCATCGCCGAGATGGCCAACGGTCCGGTGTGCGGCCTCAACTTTCCGACTCCGTTTCAGGGGTTCTCCATTCCGGCCGACCACGAGGCCATCGCCCTCCTGCCCGAGGAGTTCGTCCTCTCTGGTCTGGACACGATTGTGAGCTGGGCGCTGTACCCGGACATCCTGCTGTCCAGCTGGAATACGCCCGGCTACGACCTCGCCGCGTTCTTTTGGGGCTCCAGCTCGTACTCGCTCTATGGCAAGGCCCATGTTGGCAGCGCCGACTTCCGCGGCGGAGACCTGGGTGCCAGCGACTACTGCTCGGCTGGTCTGTTCCTCTCTCGGTAGTGTTCTTTGATCTTCGGCCAATTGTATCTTGTGGTAATTTGTCACTTGGTCTTTGGTCGCCGGCCGTTTCTTCCGCCCTTTTTGCGCTCCGATACCCATCGGAGCGCTTGTCTTTTTTTAAATGATTTGATAATATGTTTGTGAAAGTAAGCGAATGAGTTTTGGTCGGCGCCAAACGGCGCGGATCATGGCCGCTGAAATTTCTATTTTTTAGAGCCAGAGTCCAGTAGTTCAAATGTTTTGTTGATTAAGGATTATTGGAGCGCGCAAAAAATTTAGACACTACTTGCTTTTTTCTATGGTCCAACCCGGGACCGGATAAAATTCAGGAGGAAAACCAATGAAGGATAATGCGGTTTTTCTTCGGTGCGTATTGGCGGGGAAAAGCAAAAATTCTGGGGCTCCAGCTCGAACTCGCTCTATGGCAAGGCCAATGATGACAACGCCGACTTCAACGACAGAGACCTGAGTGCCAACGACAACTACTCGGCTGGTCTGTTCCTCTCTCGGTAGCGTCTATTTTGAAAAGTCCCTTTTTGCGGGGCTTTTCTATTCCTGTTAGTTTAACGACCTCAGCCATCCACCGATCATTTTGCCGATTTCTTGCAGATGCGTTTGCAGTTCCGCGTATTTTTTATCATCAAGAATTTTTAGTTCCCAAGTTAGGCGCGTAAATATTTTCAGCGCGTCAAATTTTACGCTGGCTTGCGAAATCAAATTCTTTTTATTGTTTTTTTCTGCACGGCTCGCGGCGAGCAATAGCTCAAGTACGGCGATCATTGTCGTTTCGCATTTAGCGCCCAGCGCGTATTTATCTTTTTTTGGGAACAGCTCCAAATATCTGTAAAATATTTTATACATTTGGATAAATTTCGCGAGTATTGGGATTTCCGTTTTATTAATCTGATTTTCCATATATGTTTAACGAATTAATTAAATTAGAAAACATTTTTTCCGCCTGGCGTGAATTTCGTGCCGGCAAAAATAATAGACCGGATGTAATGTTGTTTGAACGCAATTTAGAAGATGATTTGTTTGTCATGCAAGAAGAATTAGCAAACCACACTTACAAACATGGTCAATATCACACCTTTCACATCTGGGATCCAAAACACAGAGTTATTTCCAAGGCAACTGTGAAAGACAGAGTTGTTCACCATCTTGTTTTTCGGGAATTATATAGAATATTTAATCCAACTTTTATTTTTCATTCCTATTCTTCCCGTCTCGGCAAAGGTGCTCATCTTGCTGTCAAGAATTTGTCCAACGTATTGCGTTCTGCTAGCCACAATCACACCAAACCAACTTTCGTGTTAAAATGTGATATCAAACAATTTTTCGCAACCGTGCCTCACCAAAAACTGTTGGCGATAATACAGAGAAAGATTAAAGACAGTCGGATTTTATGGCTGGCGGAAGAAATCATCGCC
>MFQN01000029.1:0-15909 GCA_001783065.1 Candidatus Magasanikbacteria bacterium RIFCSPLOWO2_12_FULL_43_12 | reverse complement strand
GGGGGGGGGGGGGGCTTAAAAGCGGCCTGCCAATCGGCAATGTTACTTCGCAGATTTTCGCTAACATATATTTGAATGAATTAGACCAGTTTATCAAACATATTCTTAAAGTCAAATATTATTTCAGATACGCGGATGATTTTGTTTTGCTTGGCGGCAATCAAAATGCTCTTGAGCAGCAATTAAGCGCGATTGACAATTTTATCAAACAAGAGCTCTCGCTCTTACTCCATCCAGACAAAGTTTCAATCAAAAAATATGCGCAAGACATAGATTTTCTAGGTTATGTAATTTTGCCGCATCACATCGTTCTCCGGACAAAGACAAAAAGACGAATGTTTAAGAAGTTGGCAGAGAAAAAACAGCTTTGGCAGGCCGGCGAGATAACGGCCGAGAGTTTTAATCAAAGTTTGCAGTCGTATTTGGGTGTGTTGAAATATTGCAGGGGATTTGGTTTGGCGGAGAAATTGAGGAATGAAGCAAGAATGGACGAACAATTAAAGTAGCTTGTGGCTATTTTGTCTAATTTTATCGCTTGTGCTATAATACACCGCGTTATTAAAATGGGGATTTTATGGTAGCTTTGGAAAATAAACAAACAAAAAACATCCTTTGGTTCAAGGAGATAGAGATCAAAGACGTGCCGCTGGTGGGCGGGAAGAACGCGTCTTTGGGGGAGATGTATTCCAAACTGACCGCGAAGGGCGTTAGCGTGCCGAATGGTTTCGCGATTACCGCGAAAGCGTACCGCGATTTTTTGGCGCGCGCGAAATTAACCGAAAAAATTAAAAAGAATTTGAAAGGGCTGAATGTGACGGATGTTAAAGCTTTGGCGCAGGCGGGAAAAAAAATTAGAACCGAGATTTTGTCAGCGGAGTTTCCCAAAGAGTTAATTGAAGAAATTAAAAAATCATATCAAGAATTATCTAAGTCGGTGAACGCGAGCGATGTATCGGTTGCCGTACGTTCCAGCGCCACGGCCGAAGATTTGCCGGACGCGTCTTTCGCCGGCCAGCAAGAAACGTATTTGAATGTCCGCGGCGAGAAAGAATTGTTAATCGCGGTTAAAAAATGTTTCGCGTCGTTGTTCACCGATCGCGCGATTTCTTATCGCGAGGCTAAGGGCTTTGATCACTTGGCTGTGGCATTATCAGCCACAGTTCAACAAATGGTCAGGTCTGATTTGGGCGCGAGCGGAGTGATGTTCACGTTAGACACTGAATCCGGTTTTTCTGGCGTGGTTTTGATTAACGCGGCGTATGGTTTGGGCGAGTATGTTGTTAAAGGCCGAGTAACCCCTGATCAATTTTATGTATTTAAAGAGGGGGTTAAACAGGGTAAGAAAGCGATAATCAGCAAAATTTTAGGCAGTAAAGAAGTTAAACTTATTTACGGAAAAAAGCAAGGCACAACACAGGCGCAGGTTAAGCAAGGCGAACGCGATAAATTCGCTGTCAGCGCTGACGATGTAATTAAACTTGCCAAATGGGGGGTGCAAATTGAAGATTATTATGGCCGGGCTCAAGATATTGAATGGGCGAAAGATGGCCAAACCGGAAAATTATACATTGTTCAAGCCAGGCCGGAAACCGTTAAAGCGCGCGCGAATCATTCGGTGATTGAAAGTTATCAATTGAAAAAGAAAGGCAAAGTTTTGGTTGCCGGAATTGCGGTCGGACAAAAAATTGGCGCCGGCAAGGTGCGCGTGATTGAAAATCCGCGAGACATGAAGCAATTTAAAAAAGGCGAGATTTTAGTAACGCGGATTACCGACCCGGATTGGGAGCCGATAATGCGTCTTGCGTCAGCGATTGTTACCGAGCAGGGCGGCAAGACTAGCCACGCGGCGATTGTTTCCCGCGAGCTCGGTGTTCCGTGTCTAGTTGGCGCGAAAGACGCGCGGCAGTTATTAAAAACGGGTGATAAAGCCACGGTAAGTTGTTCGGAAGGCGATGAGGGTTTTGTTTATGCCGGTATTTTGCCGTTTGAAGTTAAGAAAACCGAGATTAAATCAATCGCTAAAACTAAAACAAAGATCATGATGAATGTCGGGGATCCGAGCAACGCATTTCAGCTTTCATTCTTGCCAAACGATGGCGTGGGACTCGCGCGCGAGGAATTTATTTTTACTAATTTTATCCGCATTCATCCACTGGCTTTAATTCACTTTAATAAACTGAAAGATAAAGCGGCAAAAAGAAAAATTGCCGCGCTGACGCGGGGTTATAAAAATAAAGAAGAATATTGCGTTGATAAATTGGCGGAAGGCATCGGCCGGATTGCTTCGTCTTTTTATCCGCGTGACGTGATTGTCCGTTTGTCTGATTTTAAAACAAACGAGTATGCCACTTTAATCGGCGGAAAGGAGTTTGAGCCCAAAGAACAAAATCCAATGCTCGGATGGCGCGGGGCCAGCCGGTATTATTCCAAAGAATATAAAGAGGCTTTCCGCTTGGAGTGCGAGGCGATTAAAAAAGCGCGCAATGATTGGGGGCTAAAAAATATAATCGTGATGGTGCCGTTTTGCCGCACTTCGGAAGAGGGCGAGAAAGTACTTTCGGTTATGGCGGATTATGGCTTAAAACGCGGCGAGAACGGTTTGCAGGTCTACGTGATGTGCGAGATTCCATCCAACGTGATTTTAGCCGAGGACTTTGCTAAGATTTTTGACGGTTTTTCCATTGGCTCTAATGATTTAACCCAGCTTACTTTGGGGGTTGACCGCGATTCCAGTTTAGTCAGCCATGTTTATGATGAAAAAAACCAGGCAGTGACGACTTTAATTCGCCAAGTTATCCACACTGCCCATAAATATAAAAGGAAAGTCGGCATTTGTGGACAAGCGCCGAGCGATTATCCGGAATTTGCCGAGTTTTTGGTTAGAGAAGGCATTGACAGTATTTCATTAAACCCGGACACGGTGGTTTCAACCCGCGAACGAATCGCTTTCGTGGAAAAGACTTTGGGTAAAATGGGCCGGCGGACCAGCGCGAAGTTTTTGGGGTTGGTGGTTTGGTTTGGTGTTCTCGGCGCGGCGTTGATCAGTTTGGGCGCTGGTTGCGGTTTTGTTGACGACAAACAAGCACAGACAGGATCTTCGTCATACTCCTCTCCGGCTGAGTTAGTAAAAAAGGTTACAGAAGTTAAAAACAAAGAGTTTAGCGAGAAAACGACGACTTTGAAAGAAAATGGTTTTGCCAATTTTACTATGCAATATCCCGTAACTTGGACCGTGGAACATTGGAATGGCGGAGTGACAGTGAAAGATTCGGATACGGGTGAATATGTGAGCGTGTTTAAACAACTGATTCAACCACCAATAAAACCGGATAAAAAACAACCGATTACTGTTGATGGTCAACCGGCGACGATTGCGGTGCTTGATGCCGCAAAAACTGGACTTTTAACGGCGATTTACGAAGTTCCACTAGGAGACGCAGTTTTAGAGATTGATGTGGCTTTGGTGGAAAACAACGACAAAATCATTCCCTCGTTTAAGTTTGTGGAAGGACAAAATTCCCTGATGCCGAATAAGTGGGATGTTTTGGAAAAACGGTTGTGCGTCCAGATGATAATCTACGCGCGGGAAAACAAAAATTCCGAATGCAAGATGTTCTCCACGCCCTGCGACGCGCCGAAGGGATGGGAAGTGTGTGGGGAGTGAGGTTGACAAATTTTGATAAGTCTTTTATTATATATCCATAATTAAACAATATTAATGATTTTATGGACACACAACCGCGCGTGGACAAATGGCAGAAACTTTTAGTGATAATTTTGGTTGCGGTGATTTTAGTGGTAATTGGGTTGGGCTGGTATATTTTTGATGTGATGAACAGCAAATTGAAGAAGTTTGAGAGTTTTACCAAAGTGTCGCTGCAAGAAGAGCTGGTGGTTGACTTGGGTGACAAGAAAGAGGGAACATTAAATTTATCAAATACCGATTCGGAAGTCGGCGGAGTGGTTGAGAAGGTTTCCAAGCACATTTTGTTGCCGACTGGAGAAATAACCGTGGCGACGGTGAATGACGCGGAAGCGTTGCGCCGACAGAATCCCCAGGCATTTAAATATATAAAGAACGGAGATCGGCTGCTTATAAGCGCCGAGGGAATCATTATGTATGATCCGATAGTTGATAAGGTGGTAGATGTGGCGCATTAAGAATTTTCACAAAAATTCACCCGAAAGGGTGATTTTTTGTGAGCTGGCAGGCAGGGATGGTTTAAAAAAATAGGCGGGTCGGACGGGACTCGAACCCGCAACTTCCGCCGTGACAGGGCGGTGCTCTAACCAGTTGAACTACCGACCCGCCTATTTTTCTATTATTTAACAGGAGCGGCAAGTTTTCGCGCTCTCTTCAGCTTATTTTTATCGCGTTTGATTTTAGCTTTTTTTCTTTCTATTTTTATAATAGCGTTGTAGGATTTTCGTCTCCCCATATTTTTGATGCTTTATGTTTTAATGTTAATAATAATACAAGGTCATGACGGGATTGTCAATAGGTTGATTTTGTAAACAAAAAAGCTCCTACGGTGTTCGGAGATGGTAAAGGGAAAAGGAGGGGGTTCCCTGCCCATCTGCCGAACGCCTCAGGAGCTTTCCAACTAATATATCATAGCAAAATTGTTGGTTTTTGTCAAGTATTATTTTACCGCTTCAACGATTTTCGCGAATGCCAGCGGATAATCTTTGGCAATCTGCGCGAGGACTTTGCGGTCAAGCTTGACCGCTTTGTTTTTCAAACTGCCCATGAATCTGCTGTAGGTCGTGCCCAGTTCGCGCACAGCCGCGTTGATCCTCACTTCCCACAACCGGCGGAAAGTTCTTTTTCTAACTCGCCGATCGCGATAAGCATGAGCGCCGGCTTTCATGGCCGCGGTCTTGGCCAGCTTAATCAAATTTTTGCGGCCCGCTTCAAAGCCTTTGGTTTTCAGCAATATATTGCGTCTGTGTTTGGCGCGTTTAACGCCGCCTTTGGCTCTAGACATAGGATTAGAGACGCATTGCAGCGTCTTTACTGTTAGGGATTAAACGTTTGGTAGAGCGAGCAGAATCGTCTTGCGCATTTCTTTTGACATTGTGTTATCAGACCGTTTATTGCGTTTGGTCTTGCCGGATTCGCGGGAATTAAAATGATCCTGCCCTTCGGCGCGTTTCAGAATTTTGACGCCCTTCTTTGATTTTTTTACAATAAATCTTTTTGAGGTTGCTTTATGGGTTTTTGCTTTCATAATTATGAAATGTTCTATTATGTCAGAAGTCTATATGATCTATCTGGAAATGTCAAGGGCTACTTCTTGGCGATAATCGCGGTGATTTGATTGGCTTGCCTGGTTGGTTCTTGCTCATAACGGATAGGCATTTTTTCCAGCAATAAATTATGAAATTTTTTAAACATCTCAAACGCCAACGAGGACTTCGCGTTCTCCCGTCCTTTGAGGATTATAACCGGCTTGACTTTGTCGCCTCGGTTTAGGAATCCTTCCGCTTGCGTCAGGCGTACTCCCATATCATGGTCGCCGATTCTTATTGAGAGGCGAATGCCTTTGACTTCGCTTTCATGCGCGTTGGCTTTTTGTTTGCGCGCCTCTTTTTCTTTTTGATATTTAAAATGGCGAAAATCAACTATTTTACAAACCGGCGGCGCTCCTTTAGGATTAATTTCCACCAAATCCATTTCCTGTTCGCGCGCCAAACTCAAAGCTTGGGTAATGGGCATCACACCGACATTATTTCCTTCCACGTCTAAAACCCGCACTTCAGTCGCGACAATGCGTTCGTTGGTGTTGAAATGGGGGATAATCGGCTTATCAGGTCTTTTTTTACGGGAGATTCTCATAACTTCTAAGTGGAGATGCCGGGAATTGAACCCGGGTCTGAATGGGTTAATAGAACAGACTACATGTTTAGCCGCTTTGGCAATTCGCCGTTGCTTAAAGAAGCGGCCAAAAAGCGACGACTAGCCATAATTAACTTTCAGATTAAACCGTTATGGCGGCGGTCCAATCCTACTCTCGCTGGGTTTACACCGTTTATCCGTTAGCGAGTATAGCGGAGACGATGGCCGAAGCGATTAAGCGACGGCTGTTGCAAAGGTCGGAACGCTAAAGGCGTTAGCCAAAGCATTCTTCACTTTTGATACAAAATTGACATTTGTATGTCGCGCTATGTGATTTACGAGGATCAGCGCTTCCTCGACATGCCTGTGCCGATTAACTTATTCCATTCATCGAGTCCTTTCATCCCCGTAAAGCCCGCCTTACTTCTATGTCGGTTTCTCGCTTTTTTATCGTCCGGCGTTTGTCATACTGCTTTTTGCCGCGGGCGATGGCGATTTCCAACTTAATATGACGACCCTTATTATATAACGAAAGCGGGACGATTGTCAAGCCCTTTTGCTCCAGTTTTCCTCTTAAATAATTGATTTCCGGTTGTTTTAAGAGTAGTGGACGACTGCGTTCCGGATCATAATCTTTCAGTTGTCCGGCGAATTTGTATTTTGGTATGTGAGCATTTGTCAGCAAAGCTTGGTTGCCATGAAGCGTTATGTAGGCGCTTTTTAGGCTGGCGTGTCCGGTTCGGATTGACTTCGTCTCTTGTCCGGTTAATAATAAACCAGCCTCAAGCTTTTCCATGATTTCATAATCAAACTCCACCCTTTTGTTTTCGGCGTAATTTTTCATGGGTATATTATTACAGGTATTTTGTATTTTGTCCATTTATATAGTATAATATGTTAGAAAATCCAGCGTTGTTTATACTCTTATCAATATTTATCACAAGGGTTCTGTCATTGCGAGCCTTAGTGCCTTTAGCCGCGAGCGAAGCGTGGCGGGAAGCAATCCACACTCGTTAATCGTTGACGACTGGATTGCTTCGTCGGCCGACGAACATTGGCCTCCTCGCAATGACAGAGAGCCGCCATTTTGAACGACTGGGTTGCGGAGCCTGTCCCGAGTGAATGCGAGGGATCACGCGAGCTCCTCGCAATGACAGATTTGTCGTCCTTTGTCTATATTAAAATTTTATGTTTTGGCATAAGAAAAAATTTAACTGGCCGTTCATGATGTTCGGCTTCATCGCTTTAGGAATAGTAATATCAACCGCGGTTTTATTAATGATGGTTGCCGACAAGGCTAAAAACGGGGTGTTGCGGACAGCCGAAGGCATAAAATCAGTTGGCGAGGCGATAGAAAATTCAAGCCCTGCCGCGGTTAAGGCAAAGTATAAAGAAGATTTGTCAGCTTTAAGAAAACAAACGGCTGACGATGTAAATTGGGAGAAAGCTTTTGAAACGCAATTTTTTGCCATGCGAGTTCCGGCAGAATTGTTGGATGACCATCTGCAAGCTTTTTGGGATGTGAATGGCGCGCAAAAGAACAAAACAAAAATACTATTGATTTTAGACGGGTTGATCAAAAAAGCAGAAGCATTATGATTGGACGCTATATTTTTGGTTTAATCATGGGCGCGGCGAGTGTGGCGGTTTTGTTTTTTTTAATCAAAATAGAAAGCCGGTGGCAGTTTGTGGTTGTGTGGTTGGTGTGGCTGGTAGTTTTGGGAGTGGTCGGTTGGTACTTTAACGCTAATCGTCAGCATGGTATTAGCCGAGATCTGCCATTGACTCTGGCTAGCGCCGCGGCAGGAACAATTTTGTTAGTGCTTTTGGAAGATGATTTATGGCGTAACGGTCTCGTAGTTTTTATTGGATTGATTATATTTTTTTTGTTTTCTCAAATAGCGCGGAGAGCGAGCGGGTTAAGTTATGAAGAAAAACCATATCGCCGGATGCGTATGATGCTGTGGGTGTTTGTCGCCTATTCTGTTTTGACGCTGGTTTACGCCTTGGGTAGTTTTTTCCCGGCGTTGCCGTTTTGGTTGGAAAGTTTGGTTGGAAGCGCGGTTGTTGGAATTATTTCTCTATTGATTTGGCAAATGTATTTCGCGGTGGACTGGCGCAATTTGCTTTTGTGGTCGTTAATTATCGCTTTGGCGGTTTGGGAAACGATTTGGGCGCAGGATTTTCTGCCATTCGGTTATCTGGTTCTGGGCGCGCTTACGACTTGGGTCTGGTATATTATGCAATTATTCCTACGGTTTCACTTGAGCCGGCAGGGGATAGTCTGGCGAAAACAGGCGTATTTTTTGACAATTAACGTTGTATTGTATATTTTGATGTTGTGGATGTTTGTGAGATGGATTTGACGACGAAGTCTATAAAGTCATAAAGTCATAAAGTTTTTAAAGCAGTGATTGAATTGCTAAATTATTAAATTGCTAAATTGTTATTTTCGTAGTTCGTAATTTCGTAAGTGTTAGTAATTTCGCATATAAATATGAAAGGTCATCCTCCCCATCTGCCACCAGAATCTTGCCGCGTTGATACGCACTATCGTTTGCGCAGTTTGCGTTGGACGGTTTTTTTGATTCTAATTTCGTTTTTAAGCGGAACCGCGGCGGCGCTGTCAGTCTCGGCTTGGATAACCCCGGCGCAGGTCGCGTCTATCGGGTATCGTCAGAATGCGGTTGGCAATGGCAAGGATTCTCTTTTCCAGTCAACTGATCCGGAATTTGTCCGTCAAACAGAACAGAAAATCATTACAGTGTTTGACCGCCGCAAGAAAACAAACAAATTGTTTTATACGGACAAGGCGCTGGTCGGCAAGGCGGCAATGTTGAGTTCAGATGGTTGGGCGGTTATTTTTTACCCAGCTTACATTGTTGGCGAGGAAAAGAATTGGGAAGCGGTGGATGATAAAAATCTATATTATAGTTTTGAAAAAACCGCTTATGACAAAGTCGCTAATTTGCTGTATGTAAAAATCAATGGCGCCGGTTTTAGAATCAGTTCTTTCGCGGATTCACGCAATTTAACATCCGGTCAAGGGCTGTGGGCAGTGGGAAAAGATGGTTGGCGCCGAGTGTCGTTGGGTGAATTGGCGTTGGTTGAATCAAAAACAGCAACGCCGATTTGGCGGCCGACGCGTTATTTTTCTTTATCGTCAGAAACAACCGATGGCGCGCTTCTGTTTAATGATAGCGGCGAGTTGATTGGCGCGGTTGATACCGGACAAGTTGTGCCCGCTTGGCTTATTTCTGGCCAGATTGGTTCGCTATTGGAAAAAAACACGGTTAAGTATAACCTGGTGAATTGGAAAGGATGGATGGTCAATGGCGTTGAATGGGAAGGAAAAAAGAAGAATCTCAATGGATTTTATGTAAGCGAAGCATCCGGATCGGCCGCGAATAAGGCGGTTAAAGTTGGGGATGTAATTATTAAAATTAACGGCGACGCGGTGTTGGAGCAGACATTGACCGAGAAAATTTTTATTGCGCCGGACGAGTTTAAAGTAACAGTTTGGCGGAATGGAGAGGAGATTGAGGCGGCGGTTAAGAAAGAGATAGTCAAACCTTGACAAGCGGGTGTTGGTGAAGTATAATATTAAGTCAGATTTTGTCCGTCATTGCGAGGAGGAGCTCGCGCGATCTTTCGTCTCCACTCGGGACAGGCTCAGCAACCCAGTCGTTCAAAATGGCGGCTCTCTGTCATTGCGAGGAGGCCAATGTTCGTCGGCCGACGAAGCAATCCAGTCGCGTTTATCCCAGAGAAAAATTTACGATGGATTGCTTCGTCGTCTGCGGACTCCTCGCAATGACAGACGGGATTCGCCATGGGTTCTTTATAAACTTTTTAACTTTTTAACTTTCGCTTTATGTTTCTCACTCACTCTCCGTTCAAATTGTTAATCCAACGTTGGCGGCTGTTGGTGTTCGCAGGGGCTTTAGTCGCGTTTTTTGCCGTATTGTTAAGTTTGGTGTTTACTTTCCCGCCGCAGTATCGCGCTGACGCGCAGGTTTTGGTTATCGCCAAATCGCGTTATGGCATTGATCCATACACGGCCGCGAAATCCGCCGAGCAGATCAGCGGAAGCGTTGTCCAGATTGTCGGGACCAATGATTTTTACGAAAAAGTTACCATGCAAGGCGGGCATAATTTGGATTTGAGCAAGTTAAACGATTTATCCGAACGCAAGAAAAGAAAAGTGTGGCGTAAAATGGTTGACGCGTCAGCGATTTACGGCACCGGAGTTTTGAATATCAGTGTTTATAATAAAAATCAAGAGCAAGCTAAAGAGTGGGCCGGCGCTGTCGCGGACACTTTGGTTGGCAGTGGTTGGGAATATGTTGGTAGTGATATTGGCATGAAAGTCGTGAACACCCCGGTAGTTACTAATTGGCCTGTCCGTCCGAATTTTATTTTGAATTTAGTTCTCGGATTTGTGGTTGGCGCGCTGGCAATGGCAGTGGCGATTGTAAAAAGAGGATAGGGTTCTGTCATTGCGAGCCTTCGGGCCTTTAGCCGCGAGCGAAGCGTGGCGGGAAGCAATCCACACCCGTTAATCGTTGACGACTGGATTGCTTCGTTGTCGCGCGAGCTCCTCCTCGCAATGACAGGCTTGCAGCCCAAAGCATATAAAAGTATAAACAACGCTGGTAAATACAACATTTAATAAACAAACAAAACAGTCGTCAAAAACGACTATTTTTTGTCTTATTTTAGCCAAGATTTGCTCTGGGGATGGATACCGCTTGACAAACATAGTAAAATATGCTACGATTAGTTGTTAAAATACAGGCGAATTGGGAGTGAGGAGCGTAAGTTTATTAAGTAGCTAAGTTGACTAAGTCTGCTAAGTAGTGATTGTGGAGAAAATTGTTAAATTGTTAAATTGAAAATTTGTAGTGTGTTCTGTTAATTGTGTTTTGTGTTCTGTCTGTCGTTGGCATTGCAGATATGATGAAACCTCATCGTTTCTGTTGTGCCAATGGTTGGCGCGAAATGTTCTTTTCAACCTATTGCAATCGTTCGGGTGAACGCGTTGCATGACAGTTTCTTGGTGTGCGAATAAAAAAGAAAGTGAGGGTGCTATGTTGACTGTACAAGGAATCGCGAGTCTGCTCTCGTCTTGGGATGACGCAGACTTGCCACAAAAAATCTACACGGCCATCCTGACTGGCGGTACACAACAGGAGATCCAGGAGTGGCTGGAGCATGAAGGAGTCGTCATGGTGGGCGACACCACCGTCTCCGACGCCATCTTCGCTGAGTTGGCGCCAGCTCCGCCTCTGGTCATCCATGGTCGGGATGGCAATCCCGGACAGAAAGGCGATCCTGGCCCCAAGGGCGACAAGGGGGATCAGGGTCTCAAAGGTCGCGATGGCGATTCTGGTGATCCCGGCCCGAAGGGTGACCGCGGTCCGGCCGGTCCCAGTGCCTCCATCAGCTGGCTGGTCGCCGTCATCGTCGTTATCGTCGTCATCGCGGCTGGCGTCTACATCGTGGACAGCCACCGTGTGGACGAGAGGATCGACGCGGCCAAGGCCGAGATGCCGAAGGTCGCCGGCGTCGCGGCCAAGGCCAAGCTCAAGGCGGCGTTCGGCGAGGAATTCCTCGCTGCCGCGCCGACGTGGGCCAAGCCCACGGAGCCCGAGTGCTCGTGGGGCCAGTTCCCGACAGTGGGGGACTGCATGGCGCAAAAGAGCGAGGCCTGCGCCATGAGGTGTTGTGCCTACTGGGCACAACAGCCACTGGTTCTCGGCGCCCAGTGCCGGTTGGAAATCCGCAATGCGCTCCTCGGACAGCCTGCTCCGTACCCACCCCCACCCGCACCAAAGTCATAGTTCTTTTCATCGCCGCACCTCTCTCGCGTCGCGCGGCAATCCTGCCCACCCGGGCGGATAAGACGCAGCCGTTTGTTTCACAAAACAACGGCTTCCCATTCAGCCCTCAAATTATTTTGAGAGTTGATAGGAAAAAAATCGCTCATTAAAATAATATTTTCCTGTTGCGGAAAGAGGACGGAACGACGAAGGTGTAAGACGTAGGACGTATGACTTATGGCGTAAGATTGTGGTTAAAATCTTAAGTCTTATGTCATACACCCTACACCCTACGCCCGGTCTCGTTTTCTTCCCGCGACAGGATTAACCCCGCGTTGGGGCTGTATAGCTCCTTTGCGGAGACAGTTTTGCCTGCTGGGTGTTCCAGTTGGCGAGAGTTTTCGGTTCTCTGGATAACTGAAAAAAGGAGAATTTAGATGAAGTTCGTAGTGACGGTGCTGGTGCTATTCGTCGCGTGCTTGTTTTCTCTATCCGTTCTCGCCAAGCTCAACCCGCCCCCGCCACTGGTACCCGCCAACAACCCGCTTGACCTCACCGGTCAGCGGCAGACCGGCGATGCCGTTGACGCCGGGCAGGATGACGACATCCTGCGGCTCGGCAACAGACTCAACGCGTTGGAAGGCCAGCGGGACAGCGTCCAGTCAGCTATGGACGCGGTGGCGCGTGCCCGGCTCGGCAAGTTGGAGGACCGCGTCAAGGCGTTGGAAGACGCCAAGGCGCGGTTGCCGACTGATCTGGTCGGCAAGGCCGAGATAGAGCGGATGATTGCGGAGGTGATCAAGGCTGCCGGGGGCACGTCTGTGTCCCAAGACGCCAGTTCCGGGCCTGAACCTCCGGCAGTGGCGACCGGATTTAACTTCGATCAGAAGTTGGGAGAGATTGAACGGATTCTCTCTGCTCGGCTTGCCAAACTGCATGTGCAAATCACAGCCCTCAACAACCGTCTCCGCGGGGTAGAGCGTCAGCTTTCTCGCCGAGCCATCCGCTTTGACGCCGGCGGCTTCGGGCTCTTGTCTCGCGGCTTCATGGCCGCGGGCTGGCTCGGAGCCATTACTTGGCCCCTTGGTCAGGATGGCGACTGGGCGGTTCGGTTCGGCGCTGGAGCCGGGCAAGGTTGGGACTGGGCAGATAAGCTCGAATCGGCGGCATGGTTGGCAAAAGCCGACCTGCTCTACCGGTGGGAGTCCATCGCGCTCGGTCTGACCGGTACTCTCGTCGGAGGGGCGGTCAGGGACGGCAACCGCTATCTCTCTTGGGGTGGCGGTGCCACGGCTCGCGTTGAGCCGTGGAGCTGGCTGTTCATCCAAGCCAGCGCCGTTACTGGCGCGGCCCTGGGCACCTACGCCCCGATCCAGTGGATGCCGATCGGCGGCATTGCTGAGGCCGGGGTTACTTTCCCATAGTTCTTTCTTCACAGTTGCACCATTCTTGTGTCGCGCAACTGGTCATGCCCAATCGGGCGGATAAGACACAGCCGTTCTTCAATGAGCGGCTTCCCATTCAGCCCTCAATTTGTTTTGAGAGTTGATAGTGAAAATTAGCTCTTTACAATTGAGTGAGAAAGAAAAAATAGCGACTGGATTGCTTCGCCTGCGAAGGCTCGCAATGACAGTCGCGGATTTTTCTGTCGCGGAAAGAGGACGGAACGACGAGGGCGTAAGACGTAGGACATAGGACATAAGATTTGAATCCTACGCCATATGTCCTACGCCCTATGTCCGGTCTCGTTTTCTTTCCGCGACAGGAAACCCCCGTGTTAGGGGTTTGGTTATACGCTCGATTAAGTTTGAGATAAAAACCCCTGACGCGGTTCAAGATTGTCGGCTGGAATGTTCCTGTCCGACGCCAGTGTCTGGCTTCAACAAAAGGAGAAATCTAGTGAAGCCTCGAAATCAGTGCTGTTTGTTCTTGTTCGTTCTGTGCGTTTTCGTGCTCAACCTCGGTTGCATGGAGAAGCCGGCGCCGGCGGTCAAGGGCGGTGGTGGGACGACCACCAACAACACGTTCTCGATCAATGGCAACCTGGATCTCGATGGCGACGGCTACGCCGATCTCGGCACCCCTGGTGGCGATCTCACTGGTACGATCCAGGAGACCTGTCAGAATGCTCCCAGCAAGGGTACCGAGGAGCAGTGCGTTTCCACCTACACTGCCGCATTGAAGGGCCAGGGCGACTGCGACTTCGTGGTTGCTGACGACCCAGCCGTCTGTTCGGACGGCGGACTCAACTGCGCGGACGAGAAGTACTCGGTCTGCGCTCCTTGTATCAACCCGGGCGCCGTTGAAGTCTTTGACGGCGTGGACAACAACTGCGACAAGCAGTTCCTCCCGGACGAGTGCGACAACAAGAAGCCGTGCGACGACGAGAACGCCTGCACTTCCGCGGACACCTGTGTGGACGGCGGTTGCGAGGGTGCGCCGCTGGACTGCAACGACAACAACCCTTGCACCGATGACTCGTGCGACGCGGCACTCGGCTGTGTCAACGAGAACAACAATGCAGCCTGCGACGACGGGAACAAGTGCACGGACACCGACACCTGTGCCAACGGCACATGCGTCGGACTTGTCATCAACTGCAACGACCTCAACCCGTGCACCGACGACTCGTGCGAGCCGTTCTCCGGTTGTCACAACGCAACCAACACCGCGGACTGCGAGGACGACAACCTCTGCACGGACAACGACATCTGCGCGAATGGCGCATGCGTCCCGGGCGCGGCGAAGAGCTGCGACGACCAGAGTCTTTGCACGACCGACTCGTGCGACCCGGGGTTCGGCTGCGTCTTCGCGGCCAAGTCCTGCGACGACAGTGACAAGTGCACGACCGACTCGTGCGACCCGGTCACTGGTTGCGTTCACGCGGCCGTTGTCTGCAACGACTTCAACCCCTGCACCGTGGACTCGTGCGTTCCCGCAACCGGCTGCGTCTTCGCGGCCGCATTCTGCGACGACGGCGACGCCTGCACGCTTGATCTCTGCGACCCGCAGACTGGCCTGTGCGTTCACACGCCGGTTGTCTGCAACGACAAGGACGCGTGCAACGGCGTTGAGACCTGCGACAAGGCCACCGGCTGTGTCGCGGGTGTCGCGCCCAACTGCGACGACAACAACCTCTGTACCGACGACTCCTGCGACGCATTGGCAGGGTGCCAGCACGTCAACAACATCAACCAGTGCACGGACAACGATCTGTGCACCAACGGCGACGCGTGCGCAGGCGGCGCGTGCGTGCCAGGCGCGGCGCTCAACTGTAACGACGGCGACGACTGCACCACGGACTCCTGCGACTCGATCTTGAGTTGCCAGCACGCGGCAGTTTCGAACTGCTGTGTGGAGGACGCGGACTGCGCTCCGCCGCCCGCCGGATTCCTTCCGGTTCCCGGCGAGACATACTGGTCGGACGGGAAATACTCGTTCGGCTGTCTTCCTCCAACCGATTCGCAGGTGAACCACGGCGTCTGCGCCAAGTGTGAGGATGCCGACGCCGACGGTTGGTGTGATGCCATCGAGGGCATCTGCAACGACGGCGTGGACGGGGACCTCGACGGCGACGCGGACTGCGCGGACCCGGACTGCGACGGCAAGGCCTGCAGCGACAACAACGCCTGCACCACGGGCGACGTCTGCGCGGACAACGCGTGCGTGCCGGGTCCGGCGCAACCTTGCGACGACCAGAGTCTGTGCACGACCGACACCTGCGACATCGCAACCGGTTGCGCTCACGCGGCCATCGCTTGCAACGACACCAACCTGTGCACGACAGATTCGTGCGTTCCCGCAACCGGCTGCGCCTACGCGGCCATCTCCTGCGACGACGACGATGCGTGCACTACCGACTCCTGCGATCCGGCCATCGGTTGCGTTTTCACGGCAGTTCCAAACTGCTGTGAGGTCAACGACGACTGCGCCGAAGGGGAGGTCTGCTGGCAGAACGAGTGCAAGGCACCGGTCAGTGGATGCTTCCCGTTCGGGATAGAAGCCACTGCCGGCACCGCCTACGGGTGGTGGGATGCCTTCGGGAAGGCCGTTGCAGGGATCTCCGGCGCCACGGGTCCCGGTACCATGGACGAGGCGCCATCTGGCACCTGCTCGGTCACCCTCAGCGTGGTTCCCGTGGACTGCGTCTGCCATCTCGCTGACGGAAAGCAGGGCTGTTGCTATCTTCCTGGCGGTGGCTTCGGCTGCGTTCACAACGGCGACTGTCTCTAGTCGCTCCACCTCTTC
>MFQN01000028.1 GCA_001783065.1 Candidatus Magasanikbacteria bacterium RIFCSPLOWO2_12_FULL_43_12 | reverse complement strand
AGCTCCTCGCAATGACAGACTTGTTACCCGGTAGTTGTGAAAGTATATACAGCGCTATTAAATCTTACATATAAGGAATGAAACATGGAACATAGAACAATGGAGATCCTCGGAATTAGAGTGGACAGAATCGCAAAGTCAGAAGCGCTTGAGATGGTGGCAGTGTTTTTGGTTTCGCAAAAGCAAAACACCGTATTCACCCCCAATCCGGAAATGCTGGTTGACGCGCAGAAGGATGAATATTTTCGCGAGGTTTTGAACAGCGGAGATTTGAATATTTGCGATGGGTTTGGTCTTTGGTTGGCAACAAAACTGTCATTGCGAGGAGTCCGCCACTCGGCGGACGACGAAGCAATCCAGTCGTCAGTTGTTCGCATTTCCGGCGTTGATTTTATGCTGAACATCTGCGCTTTAGCGCAAGAAAAAAACAAAAGTGTTTATTTGCTTGGTTCCGGAGACGAAGATGTAATTAAAAACGCGGCCGAGGTATTAAAAAAGAAATTCGGCGGTTTAAAGATTTGCGGGTTTAATGGCGGGATAAAGATTGAAAAAACAGATGATGATAAGATTACCTATGATGAAACTGGAAATGAAGATATACTATATGATATAATAATGCAAGCGCCGGATATTTTGTTCGTTGGTTTCGGGCATGGCAAACAAGAAAAATGGATTTATGAAAATTTACCCCAAATGCCAAGCGTTAAAGTGGCAATGGGAGTCGGCGGAAGTTTTGATTTTTTGGCCGGAAAAGCCAAGCGCGCGCCGAAGTTTATGCGAGTCTTTGGATTAGAGTGGTTGTGGCGGTTGATTTTGGAGCCGTGGCGAGTGAAAAGAATTTTTAAAGCGACGATCGTTTTTTTGTATTATTTAATATGGCAAAAATAGATTTACAAGAAAGTTTCTTCTTAATGCTGATTGATACGGTTTTTGATAGCGCGGTAGACGCTGACCCGAGAATTCCCCACATGGAACACACAAAAACAATGCTTTTGCATTATTTTAGAAAACCGGAGATTCAAAAAATTGATGATACCAAAGAAAGAGCGTTGGCCGCGGTAAAACTATTGATAAAGCATCTGGAGCTTGCGCGCTCGGCTCCGGAGGTAAAAGACAATCCATCCGCTTTGGGGCGCGCTTTAGGCATGCTTGGTTTGATTGAATTGGTACAAAGCGAATGCGAAAAACTTCACCGCGAAGACGACGAGCGTGGATTTGAAAATAAAGGAGAAAATACAACTCGCGCGGGAAAAAAGGTATAAGAAAATTTTTTGAATTTATGGTCAAAACTCGCTTTGCCCCATCACCAACCGGATTTTTACATGTCGGCGGATTGCGCACCGCTCTATTTTCTTATTTATTCGCCAAACATCATGGCGGCAAATTTTTATTACGCATTGAAGATACTGATCGCGAGCGTCTGGTAGATGGAGGGATTGAAAATATACTCAAATCATTGCGTTGGGCTGGAATTAAACCGGATGAAGGTATTGATTTAGACGAGAGTGGCAAAGTAATCCAGACAGGTAAAAATGGGCCATATATACAATCAGAGAGATTAAAAATTTATCATAAACACGTCGATCGGTTAATTAAAGACGACCACGCTTATTACTGTTTTTGTTCAAAAGAACGATTGGCGGAATTGCGTCAAATCCAAGAAGCAAACAAACAAGCGACAGGATATGATGGGTTATGCCGCGAAATGCCGTTAGCTGAAGCGAAAAAGCGCGTTACGGCAGGGGAGAGTCATGTAATTAGAATGAAAATGCCAAAAACCGGTATTACGAAATTTACGGATTTAGTCCGCGGAGATGTTGAATTTAAAAATGAATTGATTGATGATCAAGTTATATTAAAAGCTGATCGTTTTCCGACTTATCATCTCGCTGTGGTGGTTGACGACCACTTGATGGAAATTACCCATGTTATCAGAGCAGAGGAGTGGTTGCCATCCACGCCAAAACATATTGAACTTTATAAAATGTTCGGTTGGAAGCCGCCGGAATTTGCTCACCTCTCTTTGTTGGTAAATGAGCAAAAACAAAAATTAAGCAAGCGCCACGGCGATGTGGCGGTGCGGGATTTTATTGATAAGGGGTATTTGCCGGAAGCAATGGTAAATTTTATCGCTTTTTTGGGCTGGAACCCAGGCGACGAGAGAGAGATGTTTGATCTAGATAGTCTGATTAAAGAATTTGATTTTGCAAAAATTAGCAAGGCGGCGGGGGTGTTTAATTTGGAGAAGCTGGATTGGTTTAATCGGGAGTATCTTAAAAAGATGCCTTCTGCTGAGTTAATAAAAATTTGTTTGCCAATGTTTAGAGATAGGAGATACGAGATAGGAGATAACGATTGGTTGGGGAAAGTATTAAGTTTGGAGAAAAAACGAGTGACAACGCTGGTTGAGCTTGTGGAAAGCATAAAATTTGTGTTTGAGGACACGCCTTATGAGGCGCAAATTTTGGTCTGGAAAAAAAGTAGTAAAGAAGAAACAAAAAATGTGCTGGAAAAATTAGTAAATTGTTTGAATAAAATTAGTGTTCAAGATTGGACAAAGACCGGAATGGAGTCAAGAGTAGGGGGGTGGATGAAAGAAAATGAATTTGGAACTGGAAATGTATTATGGCCAATGCGGGTGGCTTTATCCGGGCAAAAAAATTCACCGGGACCGTTTGAAATTGCGGAAGTTTTGGGGAAAGAAGAAACAATAGAGAGATTGCGAATGGCGATTAAAAAATTGGAATGAAGCAGCGGTGAGTATTGACGACTGGATTGCTTCGTCACTCCGCTAGGGCTTCGTTCCTCGCAATGACAGCTTTGCATAAAAAGTTATGAGATTAGCGGCAATTATTTTTTTAGTTTTATTTATAGGATTATTTGTAGCCCCCAGTTTTGTTTTGTCCGAAAATGTTGGCGGGAACAAAGAAGAGGTTGATGTCTTGAACCAACAAATCGCGGAAAAAAAAGCAAAAATAAAGCAGATTGAAGAGAGCATCGCGGCTTACAAAAAGAAAATTGACCAAAAGCGGCTGGAGGCGGTTTCTTTATCCAATCAAGTCGCAATTATAGATAACCGTGTTTCACAGGTGGAATTGGACATTCAAGCTACCAAAGAAAAACTTGAATCACTGACTCTTGAGATTAACGCGCTGACTCTTGGCATTGAGGATAAAGAGAAAGTAATTAGCAAGCAGAAACGGATTTTAGCCGAGTTAATCCGCGCCTACCACGAGCAGGATGGAAAAAACTACCTAGAAATCGCCGCGGCTTACGCTAATTTTTCTGATTTTTACGGCCAAGTGCAATACTTGCAAACAGTACAAAACGATTTAACGCTTAGCGTGAATTCTTTGCGCGACGCGAGACAAGAACTAGAGGATAAAAAGAAGCAAACCGAGGATCGTAAAAAATCTTACGCGGTTTTAAATGAAGAATTGGTACAGAAAAAGAATGATCTAAACGAACAGGCGGGGTTAAAACAGAGTTTATTGGTGCAAACATACTCGTCTGAACTCAAATTTAAGACATTGTTGGCGAACCTCAAAGACCAATATCAAGCCGTGGAAAGCGAAGTAACATCAATTGAGCGAGAGGTGCGTAAAAAACTTGAAAGCCAAAAACAATTGGAAACAGAAGGGGATTCGAGCGCTAAATTAAGCTGGCCGACGCAAAGCCGCTACATTACCGCGAGTTTTTATGACCCGGATTACCCATTTCGTTATGTTTTTGAGCATCCGGGAATAGATATTAGGGCCGCGCAAGGCACGGCGATTAAAGCGGTCGCGTCCGGCTATGTTGCCAGAGCAAAAAAATGTTCGCTTGGTAGTTGCTATAGTTATATAATGCTCGTGCACGCTGACGGATTATCAACTGTTTATGGGCACACGAGCTCTATAGTTGTCTCTGAAGATAAATTTGTGACTCGCGGAGACATTATTGGCTATACCGGCGGCACACCAGGAACAGCTGGCGCCGGACCATTCGTCACCGGCCCGCATTTACATTTTGAAACAAGAAAGAATGGCATTCCGGTTAATCCGTTGAATTATTTGGTTAGGGATTGGTAAATAAGCAAACAGAGAAACGGCAAAAAGAGTTTAAGGCGGAGTATATAGTGTCGTATAAGATATATTGTGCGACGCAGTCTATACCTCATAAAAAGGCTTTCTCTCACTTCTCCCCCGCCTAAATCACTGCCAATAGACCTTGCCCAGGTATCTTAAATCAATATAATTTAGACTGTTTAAATTTATTTTTTCTTTAACCAACAAATGCTGAAGTTCTACAAATTGCAAATCAACATTTTCTGTTAATTTAACTTTCAAACGCCAACCGGCGCCGGTTATTATCTCCCCTTCCCCGCGTCCATCCTCAATCACCGCGTGACCGAAAGAAATATCAGTTTTTTTATTTAAAAGATTAAACCAGTCTATAATACCCGCAGCCATCTCTTTACTAATCACGGAGGTATTTAACGCGATTGTCTGCGATCGTTTGTCAAAAAGTATCGGATAATCGCCCATTTCCTCAACAATTTGTCTGGTGTTTGGCGTATGAATCGCTTCCAAAATTTTGATTTCTTCAACTACTTCGCCTTTTTCATTCGTGCTGGTGGTGGTTAAAGTCTTTTTAATCCACTCGTCTTCTCCAACCTGTCTGATTATTTCAACGATGTTGCCGCCTCCATCCAAGTAGCCATATTCTTTACCATTATCATAAATTAGAGTGGAAATTTTTTCTTCAATTTGAACGGATAGTGTGGCAGAAAAACTCTTCTTTACCGTTACTGACTCAATCGGGAATCTTTCTTTAAGAATATTTTTTATTTCTTCAACGTCAACTAAAAAATAGGAGTTACCCGGCAAAAAAAAGAGTTTTCGGTAATCCATTATTCCCAATATCGCTTCTTCAAACTCTTTTTGGCTTATTCGCTGTAAACCGGTTGCGACCACTTTATTAACATAAAAGAATGGATGATAAATGCCAACCATCAAGACAGCTAAAAATGACACAATTAAAATAGTAAACAGCAGTTTAAATCTTTTTTTGGTCTGATGACCGACGGAAAGCGGGTTTTGTTTTATCGCGTGCCAAGCAAAATCTTTTAAAACCCTATCATGACTTTTTGTCTGCGCCAAAAAATTAGAGACTTTTTCTATTCCCCTGCCCCATTTGCGTTTTAAGCGATGCCGATTAAACATTTAAAAATTATTTAAATCCCCTCCTTAAACTTCTGAAAGTTTCTACCAGCCAATTAAAATAATACTTTTTTGTCACCGGTAAATCTTGGCAGTGGAGTAAATCCAAATTAAATCCGCCGAAACCTTTTTTAAAATGTGTGATTCCGTAAAAAGGGTGTTTTTTATCCGCTTCTGGCGGAGCTATGCCCCAAAAATTATACCAAGAAAAACCGCGTCTTTTGGCCTCTTTGATTGCCTCCCACTGCACCAGATAAGAAGTGGGCAGTTTATGATCTAAATTGGCGGAAGCTCCGTGCCGATAAGCGGCCATATTGCCATAAAAAATTATAACAGCCGCTGAATCCAATCGCCCATCAGGCAGTATCCCCTTAAACAAAATTGCCTCTTTTCGCGGCGAGAAACAATCATATTCAGCTTGGATGTATTCATCAGAAAATCGATGAAATTTATGCCGTCGCGCTGTCAGATCATGCAGTTGGTTGAAATCAATTAATTTTTGTGGCTCGCTTGTTTGGCTCACAGTGACACCTTCTTTCAGACAGCGTCGGATTAAATAGCGATGAGTTTTTTCCATTCCTGTCAGCAAATCATCTTCGCTCGGACCCAAATCCAACAGCCAGGTGTTCTGCGCGAGTACGTGCATCGGAGCGTTTTTGTATTTTAATTGTTTAAAAAGATTTTGGTTGCTGGGATTATTTTCCCAAAATGGACTGATTTTAAGAAAATCCAGATTTTGTTTTTTAGCAAAATCCGCCAAATGAATTGTTAACGCTTGGAGCGCTTCATGATAATTTTTTTCCTCGTTTACGATCGGTCCATATGGTAAGAAGAGAAAACTCCCGCGTTTAGCGTGAACCGTCACTGCCAGCGCTCCGCCAACTAATTTTTTCGCGTCAAAAACTCCAAAAATCCAACTTTGCTCACCCAACTTTTTATAAAATTCAGCGTACTGCGGCGACTGCAAAAAAATAGTATGGGTTTGAGATAAAACAAAATCTTCCCATTTTTTCTTTTCCGTAATTTCAGAGACAGCAAACATACTTCAAAAAGCGTTTAATAGTTTAGCTACGCGTATAGCGTCACTTCGGCTAATGGAAATATCGGTTGGTAAATTAACCGATTGTTTTGCGAGTCTCTCCGCGTTTGGACAAAATCTATGTTGATAGCCAACGACGGACGAATCCGCATCTTTTGGCGCGATTGGGGCGTCATACCAATTACCGAGGATGATGCCATTCTTTTTAGCTGATGCCAGAAGTTTTGTTGATTCAGCAACTAAAATTGGATAACGAAGCCACGGAATAGCAAAATTTTCCGGATTTGGCAGACTGATTTTTTGATTATTGATTTGTTTTTGGTAAATACCGGAAATTTCACAACGATGGCGATTAAATTCCTCGAGTCTTGAGAGTTGGTTCAATAAAATTGCCGCCAAACAATTCGGCAAGAGCGATGGGTAAAATCCGACTGCCTGTCCGCGTTTTTCTTCCGGATAAATAATCTTGTTTATCAGTTTTAATTTTCCGGAGAACCACAAGATCCACTTCCCTACTCCTAAATTATAAATCGGTTTGGCATTATCAAAAACTAAAAAGGAAAATAGGTGTTGTAAAATTTTTATTAAATTCGGCTCTGGAAGGCTTGATTGAAACTCGAATAATTTTTTCGCAATCGTTTCATCGTTGGTTATCACTCCTCCGCCTCGTCCGCAAGAAATTGGCTTATCGCTGCCAAAACTAAAAAAACCCGCATCGCCAAAAGTCCCCAACCATCTGTTTTCACACTTTATTCCCAAAGCATGAGCACAGTCTTCTATTATGGTTAACTGGTATTTTTTCGCCAATTTTAGCAACGAATTAAGGTTGGCAGGATTACCAAAAGTGTGTTGAATTATTAATACTTTTGTCCGCAGAGTAATTTTTTTTTCTAAGTCAACGCAATCTATATTAAAATTATCACCCACATCCACGTAGATTGGTTTTCCACCGGCCTGAATAATCGAATTAGCCACCACCACGCAAGTGTAGGCTTGGATCAACACTTCATCGCCTGGTTTTAAATCCAAACTTTTTAAAATAAAAAAAAGAGCGCTGCGACCGCTGTCAAAAGCGAGGCAATGCTTAGTGGAAAAATAATTTTTTAGCCACTGTTCAGCCCTAACTGTGTTTTTTCCGATTTTTAATTTCGGCCATTTCCAAGGAAAAAACAAAAAAGCAGCGGCGATCGACACGTCACTTTTCGTCAAATTCGGCGCGAAGCCGGTAAAAACAGGCTTACGAAAGATCTTCATATTTTATTTCTCGCATTACATTTTCCGGAATGCGATTTTCTAGCAAAATAACAGCGGATGAATCTTTCAATCCCTGCAGGTATGCTAAAAGTTCAGCTGGGTCTGGTTTACAAACGACAACAGTCTTAAACCTGCCGGCAACACCTCGAGACAGCGGCTCTACAAAATCTTTGGTGATTATAACCAGTTCATCGGCGACAACTGATATTTCTTCGCCTATTTTTTCATGGATTATTTCGCTTTCATCCCCCAATTCAAGCATGCCGCGCGTAACAACCACGCGTTTTCTCTCTGTCGGATATTTATTTAAAATTTCTAGCGCAGCTTTAAAACCATCGGGGTTGGAATTATAACTATCGTCAATAATATCGCTGTTTCCGTATTTAAAAATTTTGAGCGAAGGCGGCAGTGTCGCGACCGCGATTCTCATTGTCTCCATGGGCACGTCAATCTTTTGTCCGATTAACAAACAAGGCGCGATGTTCATTACATTATGTTCTCCGACAATTGGAGTTAAAAATTCTGATTCTTCCGCGCCGATTTCAGCGACAAAACTTATGCCGTTTAGATTTGACTTTACGTCTTTTACCAAGCAGTTTGGATTCTGATCGGCATCCAAACCATACGAAACGACATAGCATCTTAATTTATCCGCCTTTTCTCGGCAATAATCATTATCAAAATTAATAACTGCCAATCCGTCTGCCGGCAAAGATTTTAACAGCTCGTACTTTGCTTGCTGGGTTTTTTCTATGCTTCCAAACAGCGATAAATGCTGTTCGTTGATCGCGGTTAAGATACCGATCGTTGGCTTAACCATTTGGCAAATTAAAGCGATTTCTCCGATCTGGTACGCGCCCATTTCCACGATAAACACCTCCACTCCGCTTAAATCGGTGGAGAGTACGAATTGGGCCACGCCGATTTCCGTGTTGATATTGCGCGGAGTCCGAATCACATGATATTTCTGCTCCAAAATATGGTGAAGAAACTTTTTTACCGTGCTTTTGCCATAACTGCCGGTTATGCCGATTACCAACAAATTTTTATGCTCCGATAATTTACGCGTAGCTTTTTGAATTAAAAACTTTTTAAAGATATTTGATATTTGGTTGATAATAAAAATAACGCCAGTGATAATCAAAAATCTAATTATCAGCAGTACCAAAAACAGCACCCAATCTCTAGCGAAAACAAAAATCAACCCTTCAAACAAAATCGCCGCCGCGATAATCACCATCGCTTTTTGCGTGTACTTTGGGTGCATCAGACTCGAACCATAGAATTTGAACGCGTTATACGCCAGATCAACGGCGAATAAAAGTAATAAGATATACTTTACCGTAAGCACATCATTCATCGGCCAGAAAAAAATAAAAAAAGCGATGGTGGAACGCCAAAGCAAGCGATATTTTACCCAATAAGTTTTTCCCTGTTGGGTAGTCAAAAAATCATGAAAACGATCCCAGCGATATTCTTTCAATTGCCAAATGTAGCAAAATTCAGAGTAGTCAATTACGGCGCTCAAAAGCCATAGAAAGAAAATTGTTAAATTAATCGCCGAGAGCATATTTTGTTATTATTGACAATAATTTTTCCGGTTGTTGAAAATGCGCGCCGTGCCGTGCCAATGGAATTATTTCTAATTTGGCGCGCGAGATTAGACTAACAGCCTTTTTACTATCTTTAACGGGTACATATTTATCTAACGTGCCATGAATCAACAGCGTCGAAGCGGCAATTTTTGGCAAGATATTCGTTAAATCCTGACGGATGATTTTTTTAAAAATTTCGCGTTTGATTCCGGAAGTTTCACCGTAATCCGGAGAATTTGCGACTTTATACAAAACTTTTTTTGCCCAAACATCAAATTTTTCAATTATCGGCAGTTTAAAAATTAAATGGCCGCTTTTGGCTATGATACCAAAAAATAGCCGCCGCAATCCCCTCTTCTTCCTGAACAGAGCCGGCGCGATTAAAATTAGTTTACTAATCATTTCCGGATTTTGCGCGGTAAAGTATGCTGCCACCTGTCCGCCGAACGAATGGCCGAGAAGAATAGGTTTAGATATTGGATATTGGATATTGGATATTTTCGATTTGACGAAGTTGGAGTATTCTTCTACGCCCCAAACTTCCATTGGACAAGGCTCTTCGCCAAAACATGGCAAATCAATCACTTGTATTTCAAAAGAGTCCTTGGCTAATTCGGTAAAATCGCGCCAAGTTTCTTTTGTCCCGCCCCAGCCGGGGAGAATGATTAATACTGGTTTATCTGTCATAGTATGATGGACAACTGTCATTGCGAGGAGTCCGCAGACGACGAAGCAATCCACGTTCGTTAGTCATTGGTGACTGGATTGCTTCGTCACTACGCTCGGCTTCGTTCCTCGCAATAACTAATTACTTTCTTCCCCACCCACCTCTGTAAAACTTTCGGCACCTTGACACTACCATCTTTCTGTTGAAATTGTTCCAGAATCGCCGGCAATAAACGGCTGGTGGCCAAACCGGAGGCATTAAGCGTGTGCGCGAACTCATTCTTGCCTGTTGCCGAATCTTTAAATCTGATATTCCCGCGACGAGCTTGATAATCTAAAGCATTAGAAACACTACTTACTTCTTTAAAAGTATTCATACTCGGAATCCAAACTTCAATATCGCAAGTTTTCGCCATAGCAGCGGAAGAATCGCCGGCGGCCAATTGCACTGTCTGATAATGCAGACCCAGTCCTTCAACTAATTTTTCCGCGTTTTTAATCAGTTCGGCGAACGCCTTCCACGAATTTTCCGGCTTGGTAAATTGAAACATCTCTATTTTATTAAACTGGTGCCCGCGGATCATCCCCCGCTCCTCTTTGCGATAACTGCCGGCTTCGCGGCGAAAACAAGTTGAGTAGGCGAAATATTTCAACGGCAATTCTTTTTCCGCCAATATTTCATCGCGGTGATAATTTCCCAGCATCATTTCCGAAGTCGCGTTGAGGCAGGTTCCATCTTGCGTCCAAAACAAATCATCTTTAAATTTTGGCAAGTGACCGGAAGTGAATGCTGATTGTTCGGTTAGTAAATACGGCGGCAAAATAAAAGTATATTTATTTTTCTTATGAAATTCCACGAAATAATTTAACAATGCCCACTCCAAGAACGCGCCATCACCTTTGTAAATCCAAAAACCAGCGCCGGACATCTTTGCCGCGCGTTCATAATCAACCAAATCTAAACTAGTCGCTATCTCAACATGGTCCTTGGGATTAAATTTAAAAATTGGCTTGCATCCGAAAGTTTTAATTACTTTATTATTTTCTTTTCCACCAGGCAAAACATCATCGGCAGGAATGTTTGGCAGTTCGCTTAACGCGGTCTTAATCTGTTCTTCAACCAAACGCAAATCATTTTTAAAAATTTGAATTTGTCCGCCAACCTCTTTCATTTGCGCGATAATTTCCGGAGTTGGTTTGGTTTTTGAATGGAGGTTTCGATCAGCTTTTAAGATCTCCATTTCCGCGATTAATTTACGGCGATTGTCGTCCAAGAAAATTATTTTATCCAAATCAAACTGCGCCGAATCCAAGCGCTTCAAAAGCGCGTTCTTAACTGCTTCTTTTTGTTCGCGGATCTTGTTGATGTCTAACATAGTTTTATTTTATGAATATTGTTTTTGTAAAAAATATTTCATTCGCGCAAGCGCTTTGCCGCGGTGACTGCAAGAATTTTTTTTCACAATACTCATTTCCGCGTAAGCCATATTCCTTTTGTCAACGTAAAAAATCGGATCATAACCAAAGCCATTGTCTGAATTTATCGGCTTTTCCAAAATATGACCGGCAGTTTCGCCATAAGTCAAATGTAAATCTTTGATTTGCGGATCATAAATCGCGAGGACTGCTCTAAATTCTGCTGTTCGTTTTTTCCACGAAATACCTTTCAATTTAGCAAGCACCAGCTCATTCCGCTTTGTTTTACTATTGGCGACTCGCGCGCTCTTCACCCCCGGCCAACCGTTTAAAGTTTCTATGAATAGTCCGCCATCGTCAGTCAAAGAAATCAATCTGGTTTTCTCCGCGTAATATTTGGCTTTTAGTATCGCGTTACCCTCTAACGTTGGCTGATTTTCAACCGGTTCTCTGTATTTTGTTTTTAAATCGTTTAAAGAAACAAATTTTACCGGCAAATCACTTAAAAAACTTTTTATCTCCACAAATTTCCCTTCGTTAGTTGTGGCAATCAAGATTTTCGTCATATCATCCTCTCAATATATTTTTTAATCTTTGTCGTCTTCATTCTTTTCGGCTGGCACTCGCTCAAACGCACAATTTTTGTTTTATTCAGACCAAGTTGGACCAAAGCGCGACCAAGCTTATCTACATACATCCTTTGATCATAGCCCAAAGCGACAACATCCGGTTTAATTTTTCTAATCACTTTGTAAACATCGGTTTTGTCCCCCAAAACCGCCTCGTCAATCAAATTAATATGTTTTACAAATTTTAATCTCTCTTGCTCATTATGAAATGGACCGATCCCTTTTACTCTTTCAACATTAATATCACGCGCCACTACTGCCACAAGCTTATCTCCATATTGGCGCGCTTCTTCAAACATGTGGATGTGGCCGAGGTGCAGGATATCAAAAGTTCCAAACACCATGACGGTTGATTTCATATTAAGAATCTTGCGTGGGTTTTACTAAAGGAAACAAGACGCAGTCTCGCATTGGCTTGTTGGCTAAAAATGCGAATACTCTTTCAGAAAAACCAAAACCACAAGTGGGCGGCATGCCGTGTTCCAAAGCTTCAACAAAATCTTTATCATGCATCTGCGCTTCCGAGTCGCCCGCCTCTCGCATTTTTGCCTGTTCGGCGAATCTTTCCGCCTGATCAATCGGATCGTTTAGCTCCGCGTAACCATTGCCAAGCTCACTGCCAGCAAGAATAATTTGGAAACGCCGAGTCAATTCCGGATTATCCACTCGGCGTTTAGATAACGGCGAGACAACAACCGGCTGTCCAACCAAAAAAGCCGGACCCTTCACTGATTTTCGACAATGTTTCCACAAAGAATCAATCAATCTGCCTTTTGTCTCCTGTTTACCGTATTCAATCTTTAGACTGTCCAATTTAGCTTTAATTTCTTTATCAGAAGCTTTCAGCACGTCAATCTTCAGATTTTTTTTAATCGTATCAGTGTAATCAATTCTTTCCCACTTTTTATTTAAATCAATGTCTTTGAACTCGCCAATATCAAATTTAAGCGTGCCGAATGCTTCTTGCGCGATATGTCTTGTCAGTCTTTCTACGAGATCCATTCCCTTTTCATCATCAGCGTAAGCCCAGTAAAATTCCATTTGCGTGTAATCTTGAAGATGTTCACGGCTCATGCCCTCGTTTCTGAACTGCCGTCCAATTTCAAAAGTTTTTTCAAACCCGGCGACCATCAATCTTTTTTGCCACAATTCACCCATAGAAATGCGCAGATAAACAACCATGTCCAAAGTATTAAGATGCGTGACAAACGGGGTCGCGTCCGCTCCGCCGCAGGTTGATTCCAAAACCGGAGTTTCAACTTCTAAAAATCCTTCGCTTAACAAAAAATTCCGAGTTGCCTGCCAAAAACAACTCTTCTGGCGAAACAATTCTTTCAATTCCGGATTAGTAATTAGTTCCAAGTAACGTTTGCGCAGACGTAATTCCTCATCTTGCAAGCCGTGAAATTTATCCGGTAAAGGCAAGAGGGCTTTAGATAACAGCGTCCATTTTTTTATTAAAATAGACGGTTCGCCTTTGTGCGTTAAAAATTTTTCGCCTTCAATTTCAATAATATCACCTATATCAATCTTTTTCGTGAACAAATTGTAATTTTCTTTTCCGACATCGTCCTGTTTAAGCGCAATTTGCATCCTGCTGGATTCATCTTGCAGGTGGCAAAAAGTCAGCTTGCCCATTTCTCTTTTGGTTAAAATCCGTCCGGCAACAGTGAATTTTTCGCCGTCTTTACCAACCAGAGCTTGTTGTAAGGTGTGTTTACGGTTTGATTCAGCCGGATACGGGTCAATTCCCGCCGCTCTCAACTCTTCCATCTTTTTTAGACGGATTTTACGCTCGTCGTTAATGTTTGTTTTTTCTTGGCTGTCCATAGCAAATTAATTGACTAAAATTATGGAGTTATTATACTAAAATTTAGATAAAAACACAAATCCCCGCATAGCGGGGATACAATTATCCCCTCTCCTCGTAGGCTTCGAGTCGGAACGAGAGATGGGGAGGGGTGAGGTCTCGCGCGATCACTTTACCTCCAAAATTTTATACTCTTGAACACCTGACGGCAACTGAACTTTGACTTTCTCGCCTTTCTTTTTTCCCAGAAAAGCGCTACCTAATGGAGATTCGTTAGAAATTTTTCCTTTAGTTGGTTCGGCTTCTTGAGCGCCGACAATCACGTATTCTTTTTTGCCGTTTTTTGATTCCACCACAATAGTGGATCCGATAGTGATCGTGCTCCCTTGTCCTTGCGCGGTTGAGATAATTTCCGCGTTGCTCAAAAGATATTGAATTTCGTTAACCCGGCTCTGCCTCCATGCCATTTCTTCCCGCGCCGCGTGATATTCAGCGTTTTCTGAAAGATCGCCCATCTGCCTCGCGTCATCAATCCGTTTGGCAATCCGCGGTAAAACTTCCAACTTTAACTCACGGAGTTCTTTTTCCAACCCGCTGAATTTTTCTTTGGTCATGAATTGTGATTGCTCGTCAGACATAAATTTTGTCAATAAAAATACCCGCCATTCGCGGTACTGGTAGTATAACAAAACTGGCGAGTGGGGAAAAGAGAGTTATCCACACCAGCACCAGTCCACCAGGAGGCGGACGGTACGGTGCAAGGAATTTCTCGTTTCGTCCTGTAAACTTGACAAAATTTTAGAAAATTAAAAATTTCGCTTTTTATATCCCCACCACCACTTATAAAACTCGTACGCAATCGGCGCGGCAATACTGCCACCCTCCCCGCCTTCTTCAACTAAAATCGTTACCACGATTTCCGGCTCGTCAACCGGCGCGAAAGAAGTGAACCACGCGTGATTGCTTTTATTTTTATTCCACTGCGCCGTGCCGGTTTTTCCGGCTACAGAGAATGGCAAGCTCGCCAAACGACGGCAAGAACCATACTTAACGCAATCCGTCATACCGGCTTTTACAGTAAAAAGATATTTATCGGTAAAAGAGTAGCTGTTGATTTTTTTGGGAATAAATTTTTCTTGTTTTTTTGTCAACGGATTTTCAAAATAATTTAACAGGTGTGGTTGAAATAATGTTCCACCGTTGGCAATAACCGCTGTAAGCGAGCTGATTTGTAATGGAGTAACCAGTAGACCGCCCTGACCGATAGAAAGATTGTAAGTATCGCCGACATACCAACGTTCGCCAGTCGTCGCCACTTTCCATTCGCGAGACGGGACTAAGCCGGATTTTTCACCAAGCAAATCAATCCCAAGTTTTTGCCCAAAACCAAAATATTTTAAATATTTGCCAATCAAATCAACTCCCAACCCAACAAAATCTTTGTACCCGCCGCCAATGTAATAATAAAAAGTATTAACAGAAGAAGCAAGGGACTTTTTTACGTCAGTTAAGCCATGACCGCCAGCCAGCCAATCTGGAAAAAACCAATCACCGACTTGAATGCCGCCAACGCTCAAAAAAGTGGTTTGATTCGTGATGATGCCCTCCTGCAAAGCGGCGTAAGCGATTGCCGGCTTAATTACCGAACCGGATGGAAAAAGACCGCTAATCGCGCGATTAAAAAGTGGTTTATTTTCATCTTCTAAATAATTCTTATAAACTTCAGGGTTGATACCGCCGGAAAAATCATTGTTATCAAACGCCGGTAAATTAACGATTGCCAAGATACCTCCGGTGTTTGGATCTAAAACAATACCGCTCGCGCGCTTTTTTTCATTATTTTTTAATACCACGCTGATCAAATCCTCTAATTTTTTCTGCAGGGATACATCAATCGTCAAATAAACATGCTCTCCAGATATCGGCGCCTCCTCGGCTAAAGTGGCCCGCTCCTTGCCGCCCGCGTCAACTTCAACGCGTTTTTTGCCATATTTGCCGCGTAATTCTTTTTCATAGCTTTTTTCTATGCCAACTTTACCGATATTGTCAGATGCCAAATATCCCTGATTATATAAACTAGCTAAATCACTCTGATTTAACTTGCCAATATAGCCCAAAAGCAAAGATAAAGAATATGGAGTTGAGGTGGCCACATCCCAAACAGAGTTAGAGTTGTAATTGTAATATAGACGCTTACTGCCACGCTGAATTTCTATGCCGGGCAAATCCGAAGAAGCTATCAAAATTGAAAGGGCGGTGTCATAATCAAGATCTTCCTGAATGACGACAGATTTATGACTATAAGATCCATATTCTTTAATTTTTTGTCGTATTTCTTCCTTGTTCTGATTTATTAAACCAGACAATTTTTCAATCAGTATTTCTCTTTTTTGTAAGTCTCTTGGCAGCTCCTGCGGCACTAATGCCAGATAAAAATTCGGAATATTTTTCGTCAGCTGCGCTCCGTTCGCGTCAAAAATCAAGCCGCGTTCAGCGAAAATCTGAATAATTTTTTGCCGATTGCCTTCCGCCGCGGCGCGATACTCTCGCCCTTTAATAATTTGCAAGTAAAATAAGCGGAAAAAAATTAGGACAAAAACGAGAAGCAAAGCAATAAAAAAATAATGCGCTATTTGGTTAGTGAGTCTAGTTCCAACAAAATTTTTGTCTTGCGGCAGTGGTATTTGGCGGCCGATGGGCTGTTCAAAAACAATAAATTCCTCTACCCATTCATAACGGTTTGCCATAACTAAACCTTAAATAAAGCTGAGTGATCCAGCGATGTATTCAGCCGCCGAGAAAAACGTGAAACAATAAAAAACAGCAATGCGATAGCCGGCACGCTGAAAAGCAATTCCCAAGATAGAGTCTGCATGATATTTTGCCAAGGCAATATTTGAGTGAGTCCAAAGAATTTAAGTGATAAAATTGCCATGATATAAATTGCTCGATAAATAAAAATTGTCAGCAATCCAAGCGCTCCCGCCGCGTACCACGAACGATTGGTAAAAAGATATTTATAAAGCCAAAAGGATAATAATATACTTAATGTTCCCGAAGTTAATAAAATTCCAAACGGCGCGGTAGTGTATAATTCAATAATTAAATGCGAGAAAAAAGAAAGCCAGATAATAAAACCGGAATCCCACCAAAACATTAGGACAATAAGAACGGTTAGAATAATATTAATTTTGGACCAGGGAAATGGTAAAAGAAAGGCTAAACCAATATGGAAAGCGGATAAAAAAACTATCGCCAATAGGATCAATAAAAATCGTAATATTGAACGCATAGTTTATTCAACGTTGATTAGGACGGAAGCAATGGTTACTTTGTCAAATTTGGCAAAAGGTTTAATCACCGCCTTCTGGAATGGCTGGTGAGCTTCTTTTTCCACTGCTTGGACGGCCCCAACCAGCAAGCCGCGCGGCATTTTTTCTTCCAAACCGGAAGTTACCACAATATCGCCAACACCAATTGACTCGCTTTGGGGTATAAAATTCATTTGCACGCTAATACCGTATCCGCCCTCTATCAGCCCAACGCTTTTTTCGTAATTAATTACCGTCGCCGCGACTTTACTTTGATTATCATCCAAAAGACGAACAACTGATATTTTTTCTTCCACCTTTGCAATCTTTCCTACCAGTATGCCATTACCAACGACTACCGGGCTTCCCTCTCTCACACCATCTTTAGATCCGCGATTAATAATCAGTGTGCTTTCGGTAGGATCGATATTTTTTCCAATAACTTCGATGCCGATTGAATCATAATTTTTTGTTTTGATGAAATTCAACTCCTGCCGTAGATTTTCATTATCCTGGCGCAGAGTTTCCAGCTCTACTTCATTAATTTTGTTTTTTAACCATTCGTCTTTTATTTTTTTATAAGCTTCCAAGAGATCTTCTGACGTGGTGAATTCTTCTTCGGTGTTGTTTATTTTCACGCTTAAAGCATACATTGCTTTGGATCCAGGATTGACTATGTAACGAAAAAAACTTTCCACCGGTTTTAGCCAACCTAAATAATGCGTTAAAATCGTTATTGCGAGCACGATTGATATGGCGAGAAGCGTAAAAAATTTTTTCCGCATAATCAGCGGCTTACTCTGGCTGACGGTAAAGCGACTTCTTTTAACAATTCCTGGTCTTCTAACAATATGCCTGTCCCGCGCACCACAGCTGTCAATGGATCGTCCGCAATGCGCACTGGAATTTCCGCGGCCCTGGCAATAACCCGATCCAGGCCTTTTAGCAGCGCGCCACCGCCTGTTAACAGCAATCCGCGCTCATGAATATCCGCTGTCAACTCCGGCGGCGTAATTTCCAAAGTCATTTTTACATGCTCAACGATGGTATTCACCGAGCGGGCCAATGCTTCGCGGATATTTTCGTCTGTCACCATAACTTCGCGCGGCAAACCGGTCATCACATCGCGGCCGCGCATTGGAAATTCCATCTTCTCCGCGGCCGAAATAGCTGAACCGATTTTAATTTTTATTTGTTCCGCGTGGCTCTCGCCAACATATAAATTAAAAACTTCTTTCGCGTATTGCATGATATTGCGATTCATCTCGTCTCCGGCCACGCGGGTTGATTTCCATGTGACAACGCCGCTTAAAGAAATGACGGCAATATCAGTGGTGCCGCCGCCGATATCAACCACCAGATTGCCAACCGGATCTTGAATCGGCATTCTTGCGCCGATTGCCGCGGCCATTGGCTCCTGTACCACATAAACTTCGCGCGCGCCCGCGGAGATTGTCGCGTCTTCCACTGCTTTAATCTCCACTTCAGTAACTTCCAGCGGCGTGCAGATAATAACTTTCGGACGATTGATAAACATGAATCTGTCCTCATTAACTTTGTCAATAAAATATTTCAACATTTTTTCAGTCACTTCATAATCAGAAATAATTCCGTTTGTCAGAGGTCGAGTTACTGTAATGTGCGGCGGGGTTTTGCCCAACATGCTCTTTGCTTCATTACCAACCGCTAAAATTTGTTCGGTTTTGGTATTTATTGCCACAACTGACGGCTCGTTTATGACAATCCCTTTCCCGCGCACATAAACCAAAGTACTGGCTGTCCCTAAGTCAATCCCCAATTCCGAGCTGAATTTCGGCCAAAACTTTCTAAACATAATTTATATCTTCACCAAATCAATTTCTTCTGCCCTCCTCTTTTTTACTTCAACGCTGTTTTGTTCCAGTGTTTTATGGCTTACGACATAGCGATAAGGGATGCCGATTAGATCGCTGTCCGCGAATTTTGCTCCAGCGGAAACACCGGCTCGGTCATCGTATAGCACTTCTTTTCCAGACTTAATTAATTTTCCATAAATTTCATCAGCGAGTTTTATATCCGCTTCATCTTTAGCCAAGGAAATTAAATGAATTTCAAACGGAGCAACTGATTCCGGCCAAATTATGCCGCCGGAGTCATGACCGACTTCAACAATCGCGCCCATCACTCGCGATGGTCCAATGCCATAGCATCCCATAAACACGTCTTTCTCTCCACTATCTTCCGCGCTATATTTGAAACCGAACGGAGCGGAATACTTTGTCTTTAATTTAAAAATATTGCCGACTTCTATCGCTTTTTTAATTTCTCTTTCCACTCCGCAATATGGACATTTCAAATCAGTTACTAATTCTTTGTTTTGATTCTTACCGCATTTATTACAAACATACACATCATCTTCGCCGTGTTCGGTAAACACTTGAAACTCGTGAGAAAACTTACTGAATGTGCCGCCGGTCGCTTCAACTATTTTAGCGTCTAAACCGCAACGTTGAAAAATCTTGGAATAAGCCGCGCTGACCGTTTCATAATAGGCATCCATATCAGCTTCATCGCGATGGAAACTGTACAGATCTTTCATGTTAAATTCACGGCCTCGCAACAAGCCGGACTTGGCTCGCGGTTCGTTGCGAAATTTATTTTGAATTTGATACACTGCCACCGGTAAATCTTTGTAAGATTTCACGAAACGTTGAACTAAAGGCGTTACCACTTCTTCGTGAGAAGCCCCTAAAGCGTATTCTTTATCGCCAGTGCCTGCCAATTTAAATAGAACATCCAATCCGTCCCAACGTCCGGTTATCTCCCAGTTTTCTTTCGGACTCAACGCCGGCATCAAAACTTCCTGCCCGCCAACGGCATCGATCTCTTCACGGATAATATTTTGGATCTTTTTCAATACGCGCAAGCCAAGAGGTAAATAAGTATAAACTCCGGCCATCAGTTTGTCCACGAATCCGGCCCGAATTAAAAGCTGGGCGTTTAAACTGACTTCGTCTTTTGGCGCTTCGCGCAATGTCTTGGTAAAAAGTTGTGATTGGCGCATAATGATTATTGGATAAAATTTTGTTTAGAATCTTTGTTTGACCAAAAAAATGACAGAATTAAAAATATAATCGCGAAAAACATCAATGTATTCCACCAATTAAGATATTGTTTGCCCTGCAAATACAATAGAAGAGTTAGCGCGGTGGAAATTATTAATGAATCACGAAAGCTCTTATGCACTTGTCTATACATGCTTAAATAATCGCGGTTTAACAAGTGCCGCGCTAAAAATGCCAGCAAAGAAATTGTGCCAAAAAAGGCGAAAAATAAGCTTGAATAAAAAAATCCAAAACCAACGCCAGTGTCTTGAAACGGATCAATATTTGTGATAACGATCCACCACGCTGTCCAGCAAAGCACCGTGGCGATTAGCATGATGGTGATGTATTGGCGAAGGGTCATGGAATTTGAAATTTAATTAGATTGTTGGATCATTTGGTTTATCAAGCGGTTTCTTTATCTTAAAACAACTTTCTTCAAACGGTGAAATGGCTGTTCTTTTTTCAGAACCGAGTTTGCCCATCATTAGATTTAATCCCCAAAACCATGTTTTAGTGTCTATGTTGGGGTCAAAACCGGCGTTAGCAAACATTGTTTCCCATTCTATGACTGAATGACGGTTATGCGGGTTAACACCTTTAGATTGTAAATTAAGAGCATCATCCATCCAGCCGGTTAATTTATCAAACAAAACTCTCGCGGTTGGATGAATCGCCTCTGGAATCGTGTCCTCCAAAATTACCGCCTTGCCTCCGGGTCTTAACACTCTTTTAACTTCGGCCAAAATTTCTCCCTGCTTTTCAGTGTGATGCAACACATCGCTCACAAAGACCTCATCAAAAGAAGTATCGGCAAAAGGAAGACGCCGCGCGTTCGCAACCACGAACTTATTATCTTTATTGTCTGACGTTCTAATGTCGGCTAAATCTATTTTGAAAAAATTAACCCCCGTTTTTTTCTCTAAATTACGCGGCATGTGGCCGGTACCGGTCCCGATATATAACACTCTGTCGCCCTTCTTAACTTCAGAACCTAAATCGGCGGTCTCAAACATATGATCGGCTCTCTTTTGGCCAAAATATGCTAAACGCTCCAATTTTTTAGGATCGTTTTCTAAACTGCTAATAAATTTTTTTACGTTTGAATAGTCGTATGTTTCACCTTCTACGACTTCTTGCCCATGACCTTTGCCTTCTACCATATTGCTATAAACAAAAAACAGTAGGTTTAACCACTGAATAGTGTACTATTTTAGCCGGATTTTGGCAAGGGCGTGAAATTACAATAAATACCTAATCCTATCCACTTCATTTTTGCCGATTTTGGCATTGACTCCATTAACAATCTCCTGCTGGCGCAGACGGACTTCTTGAGCCACAGCGGAATTAGCGCAGGATATTGTTAAAGTGCGATTTTTCAAAAACAGCGCGGCAATGTTTCTTTCTTGCTCCTTGCCGAACATTTCCAACAACAATTCTTTCGCGCACTCAACAATCCGGCTGGCTTGCAGTTGTTTTTTTAACGGAGTTTGCGCCGCGATTCTGTTTTTTAAGGTGTCACCTAAAAATGAGAGGGGCATAATCAAACAACATACACATAAATACTACCATCCTTTTTCGCTATCGGCCAGTCAAAAAAAGTAAAAGCGTGTGAAACCACGCGGCTGCCGGGTTTCATCTCTTTTTTTATTTTCTCCGCTAATTTTTGCATCCGGTGCGGTATAAAATAAATAAAAACCACATCATACGCCGCTAAATTAATTTTCCACAAAGAATCTCTAATAAACAGTGTATTTTTACGGTTGGCTCTCATTTGCCTCAACCTGCTGATCCAATACAAAAAAGGATTTATTTCCACGCCAACGCTTTGCTCGCAATGCGGAGCGGCCGTGAACACGATTCTTCCCTCGCCTGAACCCAAGTCAATCGTCTTTTCCGCGCCGGTTAAATTTGCCAATTCAATCATTTTAACAACATTGCGATTCCGCGTCGGCACAAAAGGCGCGCCGCTGACGGTGGCGTAGACCATGTATACAATATATAACAAAAGCGGGATGTAAAGTAAGAAGAATACCAGCAAAATTAAAATTATGATTAGCATAAAGTTTTTCCAACTAATTTATTTCGTCAATCTAGCGGTAACGAGTATTTTTTCAAATAATTCAAGCATATCCTTTGAGTGGTCCGGTCTGCTCATCATAAAATGGTAAACATAATCTTTCCCTTCGTAATAAGCAGCAACAAAATAATAATTTGCGGTTCCATAACCATCAACTGTGATAAATTTTCCATTTTGAAAGTTTAATTCATTTGCGACAAATAGATTTTTGTCTCTATACTTTAACGAATTAATGTTTTCCATTCCTTCTACTTTGTCCAAAACCGTAAAACTAAAAAAATTATCGCCAGAATTATCATAATTAGCGCTCACATTGTACCATCCGTTGCTGTTTTCGTCTCCG
The DNA here is from genome assembly GCA_001783065.1 of Candidatus Magasanikbacteria bacterium RIFCSPLOWO2_12_FULL_43_12. Lineage (GTDB taxonomy): Bacteria > Patescibacteriota > Patescibacteriia > Magasanikbacterales > UBA922 > 2-12-FULL-43-12. The sequence goes on along the minus strand of MFQN01000028.1, from coordinate 17,043 downwards.
CTATCAAATTGAATATTTGGGGGGTATTCAAATTCAATCCCAAATTTTTCATTTTGATGTGTCTGCCATGACGCGGTCCCGTTAGTTGGCTGACTCGTCTTATTGATTGTTGTAAAATAAATAATTGCACCGATTAGAATAATAACTATAAATCCTAAAATTGTGATTAAACTTTTTTGATTCATAAAATTGCAGATATAATTAGTTAAGTGATGTAAATTTTTTTCAGCCGGGTTTATAACTTCATTCTTTGTTTGATCATGAACTCCTTAAAGCCATATTTCGCCCACGCCTTTTGACCAATTAAGTTTTCTGTATGTACTGATAATTCTATATAATCAAGTTTTGGATATTTTGACTTTTTACTTTTTATCCAATCTAATAATTCGGTCAAAAGCTGTTTGGCTACACCACTTTTGCGAAATTTTTCTACTACAAGCATATCGTTTATTGCACCAATATTTCTTATTTTAAATACTGGCGGTCTTGAGCAAATTTCTCCCAAAGCATAACCAGCAATCTCGCCATTATTTTCTGCCACGAATAATTGTTTTATTGGAGAATGGATACATCTTTTGAAAAATTTCGTATAATCATCTTTAGCATTTTTAGCGGGAGCGAAATATGAATCAAAATCTTTGTGATATTTTAGCAGTTCCATTGCAAGTTTTACTATAATTGGAACATCTTTGATTTTTGCTTTTCTAATTATCATATTGATTAGCATTAGGCTGAAAAAAATTTATTTCGCATAACGGGGCGCGCTTCTCCGAAGTTTTGCCTCGGACGAAAACCGCAGTTTTCGGACTGGGCAAAATTTGGGTGAGCGGAGCGAACCGGAGAAGCGTTGTTCGGCGACGTCGCGAGCTCGCGCGAGCGACTAGCTGAACAACGCTGGAAACGCGCCCCGTTCAGCGACATACGCGAGCGGAGCGAGCGATGTCGCTGAACTACCTTTATACGAACTGGTTTTTTATTTGCGTAAAATATGCTATAATTTGGCTTATTACTTTAAATCATACTGCTCTGGTATGGAAGGAAGTAAGCATCAGACAGCGTGATTGCTGTTTACAGCCTCCTGTATTCGCAAATATCTTTAAAATCGCAAAATCCACAGACATGCGGTCCGGGGGTGGCGGTGAAATCTTGCGTTTTGATGCGGTCAATCGTAGCTGAAATTTTTTCGCACAATTCTTTCAATTCTTCGTCTTTGCCAAAAAATTCCGTCCGGACATTATCTTCCAGATAAAAATAGGTTAATTTCGCCACCGCGCCTAAATTTTTGTATTCTGGCAGACTTTGCGCCGCAATTTGATAAATCAGCAACTGATTTTTTTCATCGCCGGTAACTTTCTCTTTGGTTTTGCCGGTTTTGTAATCAATAATTTCCAACGAACCATCGGATAGCTTATCAATTCGATCAATCCGACCGTTGATAAAACAATCTCCGACTTTAATTTTAAACCAGCCCTCCAATGCCGCGGGAATTGTCCAATTATCTTCCTGCGTTTCGTAAAAAACTTTCAAAACTTTTTTTCCTTTGGCAAAATATTCTTCTCTCTGCTTCTTATTTTTATACCAATCGTCAATCCATGTTTTTTCATAAATCTCCAACAACTCTTGAAACGCGGGGACTTTAATCCCGCCGTTATTCTTTACTGCGGATTCCTTTGGTAAACCGAACAAAGAGTCCTGCTTTTTGCTATTTAATTCCATCACGCGCTGATAAAATTTTTGCATTGTGCCATGCATGGTCAATCCAAAACTGAAACTGGCGCTGCCTTTGGTCGGTATTTCTAAAATGTAAGCCAGTTTGTATTGATAAGGACAGCGTTGGTAAGAATTTATTTTGGAGTAAGAGAGGGAGGATGGCATTACATAAGAAACAGCAGTCTGTTTGTTTGGCTTTTGTCTGCTTTCAGGACGTATGACGTAGGACGTAGGAGATATCTTGTCTCTACCATTATTTTGTTCAATCGCAAATCCCAACTCAGCTAAAAACCGGCTGATTTTTTTTGTCCGGACGCCGCCGTAGTCTGACGCGCTGGTTAAAAATAGACCTTCTTTCGCGCGAGTCATGGCCACGTAAAACAAACGGCGTTCTTCTTGAATATGAAAATCCCCTTCCGGCAATTGTTCTTTAATTAATTCCATCGGCAATTCAATCGCTTCGCCGCGCGAACGAGAAGGGAATCTGTCTTCAACCAAATTAACCACAAAAACATATTTAAATTCCAAACCTTTGGCCCTGTGGATAGTCAAGATGTTTACCGAATCCGGCGTGTCCTCCAATTGGCGCATTGAGCCTTCCTCTCCGGCATCCATTAAATACTGGCAATGTTCAACGAAACTTTTTACATTCGCGTCTTTGATTGTTTCTTCGTATTTTTTTACTTCCTCAAAAAATTGACGCAGTTGATGAATTTGGCGTATAACGTTTTGATTTCCGACTCCGTCTTCATGAGTTAAATATTTAAAATATCCGCTAGTTTCAAAAAAATCAACTAAAATCACGGCTGGCTTCGCTATTCTTGACTGTTGCATCCCCGCGTGAATCAAACTTACTAACTTATCACACACTTCAATCCCCTCTTTTGACAAACCGATTTCTTGTCCGCGTTTCAACGCTTCATAATAAGAAATTGATTTTTTCTTCGCGAAATGCGTTAATTTCTGCAGATCATTTTCCGAAAAATTAAAAAACGGCAATTTCAACAATCTAAACACCGCGCTTGACTCATGATAGGAATCAACCGCTTTCAAAAAATTATACGCGTCTAAAACTATTGGCTGGCGAAATAATCCGGAGGAAGCCAAAAATTCATATGATATCCCCGCCCGTTCTAATGCCGTAATAAACGGCTCGGCATGACTGTTGGCCCGCACCAGAATGGCAATCCCATCCAAGCCCGCGAATCCCGGAAGATCGCGAATGACACTAATTCTTTTTGCCACGCCTTCGGCTTCATTCAGCACAGTGTCAAAATGCAAGTGTTCAACTTTCGACTTTAATGACTTTAATGACTTTAATGACTTATCAATCTTCAACTTCGCCTCCAACCTGTCAGGATTGTTATTCTGTATTGACTTATACGCCAAATCCAAAATTTCTTGCCCGGAACGATAATTTTCCGTCAGCACCACTTCTTTGGCTTTGGGAAAGTCTTGTTTAAAACGCAGGATGTTTGATACCGATGCCCCGCGGAAGGCGTAAATTGACTGATCATCATCGCCGACAACAGTCAAGCGTCCGTTCTGCGCTATCAATTTGATGAAATAGTACTGCGCCCAATTCACATCCTGAAACTCATCAACTAAAATATATTTGAATCTCTCTTGCAACGACTTAAGAATATTTGGCCGCTTTTCAAGCAGTTTTACCGCGTAATAAATCAAATCCCCAAAATCCACGGTGTTGTTATCCAAAAGAAGCTGATTGTAAACATGATAAACGTTGGCGATCTCTGACAAACGTCCGGCTTCTTCGGTGAAATCTTTATTTAATTGTTGTTCTTTGGCGTGTTGCAAATATTCCTCCGGACTGACAAGCTCATCTTTGCATTTAGAAAAGTGTTTAATCAGTTCATGAATATGCCGCGTAGGATTGCCGAGCGGACGGTAATAATCCAAATTAAATTTTTCCAAATTTTGTCTAACCAAAAGCCACGCGTCAGTTTGGGTCAGAAGCTTGAATTGATTGGAAATACCAATATCCAAACCATGGTGTTCTAATAAGCGTTGACAAAAAGCGTGGAAAGTTGAAATTTGCAAATCCGCGTAACCTGCGTCAAGTTCTTGATCAACTCGTTCTATCATCTCGCCTGCGGCTTTATCAGTAAAAGTGACGGCTAAAATTTCTTCGGGTTTTGCCAGTCCGCTTTCAATCAAATGCGCGATTTTTTTAGTAATCACCGTCGTCTTTCCGGTTCCCGCCCCAGCCACAATCAACAACGGGCCATCGCTGTATTTAACCGCTTTTAATTGTGACGGATTTAGTTGATTCATATATAAAGATTCTGTTTTTGCTGTGCTTTCTGATATGCAATAACCGCTGTCATTGCGAGGAGTCCGCAGACGACGAAGCAATCCAGTCGTCAACGGTTGACGAATGTGGATTGCTTCGCCTGCGAAGGCTCGCAATGACAATCAACGAATAAATCCTCCAGCCTGCAGTTGCCATAATTTTCTATAAATACCGCCTGTTTTTTCTAATAGTTCATCGTGCGTCCCCTCTTCTTTTATTTTTCCCCCGTCAATCAAAATAATCCGATCCATTTTCATTATAGTTGATAAGCGATGAGCGATGACAATAACAGTTTTATTCCGCATTAAATTATCCAACGCTTCTTGAATCAAGCGCTCGGATTCGGAATCCAAACTGGAAGTGGCCTCATCCAAAACTAAAATCGGCGTGTTATGAAGAATCGCGCGCGCGATTGCCACCCGCTGACGCTCGCCGCCGGATAATTTAACGCCGCGCTCCCCCACAAAAGTTTCGTAGCCTTCCGGAAATTTGGAAATAAATTCATGGCAATGCGCCAGTTTAGCCGCTTTATAAACTTCTTTATCCGTTGCTTCAGGACGGCCATAACGAATATTTTCTTTCAAAGAACGGTGAAATAAAATCGGATCTTGCGGCACTAAACTTAAATTGGCCCACAGGCTTTCTTGGCTTACCCGGTCTATTCTCCGCCCGTCAATACTGATTTTACCGCTCTGAATATCGTATAAACGTAAAAGTATTTTCGTCACCGTGGTTTTACCCGCCCCGGATGGACCAACTAAAGCGATTTTTTCTTTTGACACAATATCCAAATTAAAATCAGTCAAAACATTGTGGGTTTGTTTGTAATTAAAAACGACATTCTCAAATTTAATTTCGCCGCGCGGCACGCGCAAAACTTTTGCCCGTGAAACATCTTGAATTTCGTGCGGAGTATTCAAAATTTCCGTCATCTCCTCCGCGTCAGATAAATCGTGATAAACATCGCGCATTAGACGGCCCAAATCCCAAATCTTCATCAAAACCGCCAATAAATAACTTTGCAGAAGGACAAAATCGCCGATTGTAAACTGATTTTTTTGCCATAAAGTTACGCCAACATACATCAAGCCAATTTCAATGCTAATCGCCAATAAGCCCTGAATCGCCTCAAAAGTATTTTCTATATTCCAAACTCGGCGTTGAAGATTTTTTACTTTCTGACACAAACCAAAAAAAGTACTGACCTCGCGTTCATAGCCGTTGAATAGTTTTACATTGGTGTGGTTGCTCAAAGTGTCGGCTAAATCACCGGACACTGACGATTCAGCTTGGCTCCGAACTAAATCATATTTAAGGCGATACTTGATTAAAAAAATATTCACTATTACGAATACCGCGACCCAAATCAATAACGCGGAGCCGATCAAAACACTGCGAGTGAATAAAACAAAAATAATCGCGCTGACGCTGACAAAAAGATTTAATAAACTCCAAAACAGACGGTCGCTCAAACGCTCATAAGAATAAATAAAACGATTGGCTTTTTTTACCAGCGAACCGATAAAATTATCACTGAAAAAAGACAACGAATGGCGATGCAAATACCTAAAAACCGTGTCTGACAATTCCGCCATAACTCCTGACTGCAAATATCCGGCGGAAAAACTGGCAATGCGCCAACACAACCAACCGATCAATTCAATGCCCAAAATTGAAAGCAAAGTAGCCACCAGAAGACTCGCTGTGTCCTGACTGCCGGACTGGGAAATCAAATCAAAAAATCTTTTTAAATAAAGCGGCACGACAACGCTGACCAAAGCGCCGCCGGCTACCATAAACAAAGTCAAAAGCATCAGAAATTTATGTCTGATAGTGTGTTGCCAGTAGATTTTTAGAGTGGAGTTGGTAAAATTTTTCATATAAATCTGTCTACATTTTAGCAGATTTGCGGCTTAAAGCCAATAGACGCTTGACAACGGACATTTGTTGCCCTATTATTCATACATCTCAACAATCCGCCTTTGGCGGTAAGGAGTGTGTCATGATAGAAAAACTGTCAAAAGGTGCGCCCCGCGGCTGGAGGGGAGAAGACCTGCGCGAACGCAATCGAGAAATCCTCGCCAAAATCGTAACAGCTCGCGAAGGCTCTACCGCGACTCACCGGAGAGAACCACGCATCGTGAGGACACAGATACCTCACGAACGCCCCCACATGTTCACTGCCAAAGAAACCCGCATCCTCAAGAAAGGCACCCAGATACTCAAGTAAGCAATCCAACCTGTGACCCCACACCACAACCCCCCCTCCCCTCCTTCCCCACAGCAGAAATTTATTTCTTTTGTGGAGAGGGGGGGGTGAGTTGAGAAAATAAAAACCATCGCGGAATATCTGCGATGGTTTTTTAAGTTAGTCAATTTTGTCTAATCATTCTGTCGTCATCCCATCAAACTCAGGACTATCCGCTTCCGCTTCGGCTTTCGTGGCGCGAATAACTCCGTCTTGATGGTGTGGCGGAGAATAAATCGTGTATAATTTCAAATCTTCCGAATCAGAAACATTTATAATATTATGTTGAGCTCCGGCAGGGACAACTATGGCGACACCATCTCTCACTTCATATTCATTTCCATCAATGATACATTTTCCGCAGCCTGTTTCAAAACGAAAAAACTGATCGTTGTCCGGATGGACTTCCATGCCGATTTCTTCATTTGGTTTTAATGACATTAATACTAGCTGACTATGCTTGCCGGTGTAAAGCACATTACGAAAATCTTTGTTTTCTTTTGTTGCTTGCTCAATGTTCGTGTTAAATCCGCGCATAAAATTAAAGTTAAAAATTAGCTTTTCATCTTTATTCATTATATAATGTTTATGACTTATAAGCAATAGCGGTTTGTCATTGCGAGGAGGCCGACATTCGTCGGCCGACGAAGCAATCCATTTGTCTTAACTTTATGCAAATTCCCTATCGCAAACCCGGCAAATTCAGCCAAACGAAATTAGATCCTTTTTTAACCAAGGACAAATTTGACGAACTTAAATATAAGTTGGAGAAATTAAAAAATATCAGCCGGCCGCGCGCGGCTGAAGAAGTGAAGCGATTGGCCGAACTCGGCGACTTTTCGGAAAATGTAGAATATCAAATGGCCAAGGGCAGATTGAGAGGAATTAATGAAAAAATTCTTATTTTAGAAAATCAATTGAGGCAGGCGGTGATTATAGAGCCGCAATCAAAAAACGGCGCGGTTCAAATTGGCAGTACAGTCACAGTTACTAACGGCGGCAAAGAAAAAACTTACCAAATACTTGGTTCTTCTGAAACTAATCCTGGAAAAGACATAATCTCTCACAACTCCCCTTTGGGCGCCGCGCTGATTGGACACAAAGTTGGCGAGAAAATTAAAATTAAATTGGCTGATAAAAAAGAAGTTGAATACAAAATAATTGAAATAAAATAAAAAAGCGCCTTTTGGCGATTAAACATTCAGCACGATTTAAACCTCGCTCGCGTTCCTCCCTGCTATTAAGTTGAAAATCAACCCCATAGCAGGTGGGCGAGCGAGGTTCGCGTCGCGCCACCTTAGATTCCGGCTGCATGTGGTCTACTTTCTACTTGCGCGCTGTGACAGTGCATGGATCCTCGACAGAGGTGATATGGAAGTTGAAAATCAACTGCCATTGTCCGGACTCGTTATCCGGTTCTCTGTACTCCATACCGAGAGTCCACACATCGGTCGGGGCGCTATCCAAGAACCTCCTGAACTGCGCATCGACATCATCTCGGCTCTTCCCACTAAAGATCTTTTCTGTCCCTTCCATGGTTTTTTCCTCCCTTCACCATGTTTTGAATCTATATTAAATCACTTGCGCGTGATTCTGTCAATTTTAATACCCACAAAAAACCACAACAGCCCAACCAAATACCCGGCAAGCACATCAGTCAAATAGTGTACGCCAAGGTAAAGACGACTAAAGCCGATTAAGAAAACTAATATCGCGCCAGCGATAATAACCAGCTCGCGATATTTTGTATTTTTAAAATTACGCCACAACAAATACGTCAAAAAACCGTAAAAAGCTCCCGCGACCGTGGCATGCCCGCTCGGAAAAGAGGCGGTATCTTCAAACACAAACGCGTCAATTGGCCGAGGACGATCAATGATAATTTTAATTAAATAAGTAGTAAGCGCGCTACCGATTAACACCATCCAAATGGCGATAATTTCTTGTTTTAAACATTTGCGCCACAAAAATATTGAAATCAAAAAAGCGAAAAACCCGACAGTAACAACTTCGCCAAACAGAGTTACGCCAAAAAATATTTCTACCATTGGCATGGTGCGGATGGAGGAGAGAAATGTGTTGATTACGGTGTCGATTGAGAGAAGCATAATTCAATATTATTAAACCATCTTTTTACCTTATTTTACACTATTTTTATCTAATGCTGTGGATAACTTGACAAACACAAAAGATTATCTTATAATAGAAACGAAGCATGCAATAATAACTTATGGAGTGCTTTAGTGTTCCCCCGAGTGTCTCGGGGCTTAAGCTGGAGATTACATTCCGTAAGACGCTGCTTCAACAAAACGCCTAATCTTGCCGATTAGGTTTTTTGTTATATTTATTTTCCCAATAGTCCTTAAACATCTCCTTGCCTTCGCCAATAATATTATTTTTTAACAAACTAAAAATTTCTTTTCCCAAATGCCTTTTATTTAAATAACAAGCCAATCCACCCACCACCCAGTCAGCAATTTGAATATTTTGATACTCTTTAGAATCAACCATTTCTATTTTTACATGTCCGCCTTTTGGCAAATTAGGCAAAAGGTGAGTTTTGATTTTTTCTACAAATTCTCTCCTGCCTATGCCCTTGAGCGGACGCTGATCGCAAAAAACATGAAACAACAAATCATTGGTCGGCAGATACATCTCCAGTGTCTCACCAACTATTGATGTATATAGAAGTCCACTCTCAACACTTGTCTTCGTGCGGTATTCGTATGGAATGTTTTCCTTTTTTATAAAACTAAATCTAATCCTTACATCAAGATTGCAGATATATTTTATGGTTTTTAATCTTAATTTATCAGTGACCCCAGAATCAGAAAACTTGATTTCGGATTGCCGACGTATTTTTTTGGGAAACTTTGAGCGACACCACGATTTGAATCTTTTTGCCGTCCTCTTGGTATCGCCAATTGTAAAAGAACCAATTACAAAATAGCTGTCAGAATGATTTTTATGAAATTGCCCGCTTTCGTCAAGAAAAATATACATAAATAAATAGCGCCTCTCACAGTTTAGTAAATCAGAAATTATATTCTCGGTTTAACCAACCTAACATTCCCCGCTTTCGTCATTCCATCTTCTCTAAATCCAAATGATTTATAAAAATTAGCCAAGAAAGTAACTGCTTTTTTTCCAACGCGATATCTATTGATTCTCGAAAGCTGCTATAATTTATTCCGCGTTCAGGTTCCCCTTTTTCCATAGAAGACGTTAAATGTTGTTCCGAGACCTGGACTCGAACCAGGATAAACAGCTTCAAAGGCTGCTGTCCTACCTTTAGACGATCTCGGAATAATTTAAGATACTAATATACAAATGGTACTAATGATACTAATGGTATACTAATACCCCATAACTGAAAAAATTGTATCACAAATTTTTATCTTAGTCAATATCATCTATTTAAATTAAAAACGAGCCGTTCCGACTCGTTCCATACTTCATCAACCATTAATTATACCCTCAAATACCTTCTCATCGCCAGCAGACTTGATACCACAGTCAAGAACAAAACCGAACCCAACTGAATGCCGATCAGCAGATATCTATTATTCAAATAATAATCAAAAAGCAAGTTTGACTTCTGAAACACTATGGCGGTGTACGGATCAAGCAAGCGGAAGGCAATCCAGAGTAAACCGCCGATAATTAAAATACTTGCGATACTAAAAAATAAAGACTCAACAACATACGGCCCGCGCACGAACCAATTTGACGCGCCAACGAGTTTTTTAATGCTGATTTCTATCCGTTGAGTGTAAATGGCCACGCGGATCGTATTCAAAATAATTAAAAACGCGATCAGAGCAAATAATAAACTTAAGCCGATGGCGAAACGTTGAACTTGGGTGGTAATAATATGTATCCGATCAATCGCTTTTTGAGTGTCGCCGAAAGTTTTTGCTTCTATGATATTTTCGTATTCCGGCACATTCAACGCCTGAATAACTTTTTCATAATCTTTTGGTTCACGAGTTTTCACAATCATGGTCGGACCGAGCGGATTTTCACCCAATTCATCCAGCGCCGACAACACTTCAGGATTATTTTTTTGTTGTTCTTTAAACTTCGCCAAAACCTCGTCGCGATTCAAGTAAATAATCTCGGTAACTTCCGGAAACCCGCCCACATAACTCTTGACTTCGTTTATCTCCTCGTTTGTCGCTTCATAATTAAAATAGAGACTGACATCTATCTGGTCTTTGATGGATTTTACCGCTTCGTTGGTAAACACATTAATCACTACCAGAGTATTTATAGACAACAACATCAAAACCAAAATCAACACAGTCATGGACGATAAGCCGACATTTCTTGCCATATCTTGAAAAGCAAATTTTATAATACGAAACAAGGTTAACATAACAAACACTCGCGTTTAGAAATTAGAAATTTATAAACGGTATTTTCCTTCTTTTTCGTCCGCGATAATTTTACCATTATGTAAGGTGACTACCCGCTTGCGCAAACGATTGACGACTTCGCGATTATGCGTGACTAAAAGAATCGTGGTGCCGAATTCGTTTATCCGTTTCAATATTTCAATAATTTCTTCGGTGTTGATTGAGTCAAGATTGCCGGTCGGCTCGTCAGCCACCAAAATTTTCGGGCGATGCACCAATGACCGCGCGATAACCACTCGTTGTTGTTCTCCGCCGGAAATTTGATGCGGGTAGCTGTCCACTTTTTTCCTTAACCCGACAATATCCAAAACTTTCGGAACAACCTCACGAATGCGCGAATGCGGAACGCCAGCCACTTCCAGCGCGAAAGCGACATTTTCTTGAACAGTTTTCTTTGGCAATAATTTAAAATCCTGGAAAATCACGCCGATCTGGCGGCGCAAAAATGGCACATCGCGCTGATGTATCTTTGTGATATCCCAGCCGCCTACTTCAATATTCCCCTCCGTCGGCTTTTCTTCGGCGATAATCAATTTAACGAGCGTTGTCTTACCGGTACCGCTTTGTCCGACCACGGAAATGAACTCTCCTGGCTCAATTTTTAAACTCACATCATCAAGCCCGATGCTGTCTTTGGTATAGTGTTTGGAAACATTCGCGAGTTTGATCATACCGAAATATTATAGCATGGACCGCGTTATGATACAAACAAACGGCCGTTGTCTGCCGTTTGTTTTCACGAAAAATGCCGTAGTAACTATTTAGCGTTTTGATTAGCGCTCGGACCTTGTTGCGCAATCTGCTTAGCGAACTTTCTTTTGACTACAAAATAATATATAAGTGAACCAATAACTCCAGTAAACACCATAAGAATAATCCACATCGCCTTATTCTCCACGGGATGGGAAGCTGCATGAACCAACATTACTATCCAAAAGATGAATGCAGCAATGCCCACTAAAAACAACACGACTACAACAGCAATTCCCCACCCTAAAAATCCGCCGATGCTTTCAGTGAGCTGGTCGCAAGGAACCGGCTGCCCGTTAATTTCGCATTGTGCCTCTGCTAAAAAGTTCGACTCCGCTACATCTGAAATTACCACATCTTCTCCTTGAGCAAAAACGGTTGGAATTGTTAATAACACTAAACCAAAAACTAACAAAAATAATACTGCCTTAATACGTGTATTGAACATAGTAAAAGAAATATTAAATAAATAAACTCGACCTTTGATATAATTATAACATTTTTGAGCCGAGAATGGGAATCGAACCCACAACCTGCGGTTTACGATACCGCTGCTCTACCAGTTGAGCTATCTCGGCACAACTTAGCGAACTTAGCCAACTTCTAACCGCGGGATTATATCAATCGCCGGCTCTTCGTATGGGTGCGCCTTTTTTAACGCGGCAATTACCTCTTCCACTTTATCTTTATGACAAAGCATTTCAATCATTTCTTCCTCAACTTCTTCCAGCTTGCCGACTGACCCAATAGCAGGGTTGGCGCCAGCTAAAGGCCTGAAGCGCCCAACTACCGGGTAAGAAAATGAACAATTATCATAATTTCCCTGCACGCCGGCTCCAGCCTCACCAAGAACTTGCCTAACTTTTTCCGCCACTTCACCGCGCGGTACTGTGACTCTAATTTTGACGAATTCGGATTCTCGCAACATGTTGAATTTATTATTTATTAGGCACACCATACATTATGCGCTCATCCCCCACCTCTTCCTGCCATGTTTCACTTTCTTCCAACTTACCACCATTTGCTTTTCTGATACTGGTAATATTCTGTGAAAACGAATAACTATAGGTAACTAAATAATACTCGCCGTTTGGCGATTCAAATATAGATCGCCACTGCCCGTCTCGTCTTATGGCTGTCACGTGTCCGCCTTTTTTTCTGGATATTTTATGCAAACGAATAAACTTAGAATCTTCAAGTAAATAAAAATCCTCAGAATCCTTTGGCTCGGCATCGATATAGATTGCCACTCTACCATCTGTCAAGGAAACACAGTCTAAATGCTTTATGTCTTTGTGTTCCCCGACCAATCGATCTTTTAGCGGTTTCAGATCATCCGAATTTGCGCCAACCGATTTAAAAAACTCAACAAGCTTTTTCAGCGCCTCACATTTTTTAATTTCTGGCTCATCCGCTGGATCGCCAAATCCCAAATCGGTGTAAAAAGCCATTTCACCGCCGCATTTTTCATTTATATCTTCAAAACATATTGTTAATTTCCCATTCACTTTGACTGCGACTTTAGAATCTTGATTTGGTCCACCATAGTTCAAAAAGGCGGATCTCTTATCGCCGAAAGTGGCCAAACTTAATTCTGTATCTGCCGGCAAATTGATTGTTTTTTTTATTAAAGCTTTTATTTCCGCCACTTTTTCGTCAGAAATTGTCATCCAGTTCGTTAAATCATCAAGGTGATTTTTTATTAGTCGTGTCTTTGCCATCTGCAAAGCTGCAATTCGTTGCTCTATGGGTTCTCTTTCGTGCATATAATAATTGTTAATATGTCTGTTTATTATTTATAGTGAAATAATGCGCAGGATCCTCGCAATGACAGACTCGCTTCCCCAAAAGATCTCTCATCTAAACGCTTCCATGACACTTCTTATATTTCTTTCAACTCCCACACGGACACGAATCGTTCCTACCGATTTTGTTTCCAGAATCATCACGTGGCTTGCTGTAAACAGAACCAACAGCGTCGTCAGCGGCCTTTTGCGCGCCTTTCAAAACTAATTTGTCATTGGCCATAACTGATTGCGGGGCGGATATTAACCTCAATCCCGCGCCGATTTTGTAAAAACTATAAACCACTTCTTTCTGGATGCCGGACAACAGCGCGTTAAACATCTGGTAGGTTTCTTTTTTATATTCAACCAATGGATCGCGCTGGCCATAACCTCGCAAGCCAATACCGGTGCGCAGATAATCTACGGCAACAAGGTGGTCAACCCACAAACTATCTATTGAGCGCAACAAAATATTTTTTTCAAAATCCCGCATCAACTTCGCGCCAGCTGCCTCGTTTCCAGCCGCATCTGTTGCTTGTTTTGTAATCGCCTCATATTCACGCTCGGCTTTTGACAAGAAAAATTTGACAATACTATCACGCGCTTCAACATCTTCCAGTTTAGTATCGCCGCTTGTATTCATTTTTAACAACTCCTCTTTTTCCACGTCTGAAAAAGGAAAAATTGTGCTGGCGGTTTCGTAAACTTCTTGTAAATTCCATTCTTTTCTATCCTCAACATTCGTATGGAATGATACCACGAATTCAACTTCCTGTTCAATCAAATCTAAAATCATTTCTTTCAATGAAGTTGTTGGCGCCAGCGCTTGCCGCCGTTTTTTATAAACCACTTCGCGATGCTTGTTTAAAACATCATCATATTCCAACAAATGTTTTCGGATATCAAAATTATGCCCCTCAACTTTTTTCTGCGCGGTTTCCAACATCTTGGTAATCATTTTTTGCTCAATCGGCATATCTTCCGGAACTTTTAGCCGAGTCATGATTGATTTCAAACGATCGCCGGCGAAAATACGCATCAAATCATCATCGGTGGAAACAACAAATTGCGTCTCGCCCGGATCACCCTGACGCGCCGCCCGACCGCGCAACTGATTGTCAATACGGCGTGATTCGTGCCGTTCCGTGCCTAACACAAATAAACCGCCCGCTTTAACCACTTTCTCATGCTCTTCTCCAGCGGCTAACGCGCCGCCCAATTTTATATCAACACCGCGGCCAGCCATGTTGGTTGCCAAAGTGACAGCGCCAGGACGGCCGGCTTGAGCGATGATTTCCCCCTCTCGTTCATGGTTTTTAGCGTTTAAAATCTCATGCTTAATTCCATTACCGGTTAGATATTCACTTAACGCCTCATTCTTCTCAACTGAAATCGTGCCGATTAAAATCGGCTGGCCTTTTGTCTGACACTCTTTAATTCTCTCCGCGATCGCCTTGTATTTGCCTGCTTCATTCCGATAAATTCGATCTTGCAAATCAACTCTTCGATCAGGTTTGTTAGTGGGAGCAATTAAAACTTCAAGATTATAAATTTTAGCAAACTCTTCGGATTCAGTTGACGCTGTTCCGGTCATGCCGGCTAACTTGCGATACATTCTGAATAGATTTTGAAAAGTGATTGTCGCCAAAGTCTGCGACTCGCGTTGAATATTAGTATTTTCTTTTGCTTCAATCGCCTGATGCAAACCCTCGGAATAACGCCGGCCGGGCATCTTGCGGCCGGTAAATTCATCAATGATAATCACTTCGCCATTATCAACAATGTAATCACGATCTCGTTTAAATAAAACTTCCGCTTTCAACGCCTGTTCAACGTGATGCACGGTACGAATTCCGCCTTCCGCGTAAATATTTTCTATCCCCAGCCATTTTTCAAATTTCGCGATCCCCGCTTCAGTCAAGGTGGAACTGCGCATTTTTTCATCAACATTATAATCTCCCAGCCCTGAGGGATCCGAAGGGTTATTTTCCACTAATTGCCTGACTAATTTGGCAAACTGATAATACTGTTGGGTCGCCTCCTCCGCCGGCGCGGAAATAATCAACGGCGTGCGCGCTTCATCAACCAAAATGGAATCAACTTCATCCACAATCGCGTAATGCATCTCATCACCCGGCCGCATCACCATTTCTTCCAAACTCTGGACCATGTTGTCGCGCAAGTAATCAAAACCAAACTCGTTGTTAGTCCCGTAAGTAATATCGCACCTGTACGCATCCTGTCTTGAACACGGCCGCAAAAATTCTTCTTCAATTTTGAAACTTTCTTTTTGGACTTCAGCATCCAGACTTCGGACTTCAGCTTGAACACTTGAATCATATTTATAAGAGACACGCAAATTTTGAATAATCCCGACGCTCAATCCCAAAAAATCATAAATCTTTCCCATCCAAACCGCGTCACGTTTGGCCAAATAATCATTCACTGTTACCAAATGCACACCTTTACCCTGCAAAGCGTTCAAATAGATCGGCAAAGTCGCGACCAAAGTCTTGCCCTCACCGGTGCGCATTTCCGCGATCATACCGCGATGCAGAGCAATACCGCCAATCAACTGTACATCAAAATGACGCATGCCGGTAACGCGTTTTGAGACTTCACGGACAACCGCAAACGCTTCCGTCAATAAATCATCCAAACTCTCGCCTTTTCCCAATCTTTCTTTAAACTCAACAGTCTTATTTTTCAATTCAACATCAGAAAACGCTTGCATTTCCGCCTCAAGCGAATTTACCGCGCCAACAACAGGCTGAAGTGTTTTCAGTGTTTTAACATTCGAATCACCGAAGATTTTAGTTAAAAATGACATAAGCGGGCGCAAGTAGACGACCATCGAACGAGACACGTGCGTCACCTTGTTAAGTATTTTGAGTCGGGATGCCCGATGGCAATGGCCGAGGTGGCGACGACGATGCTGCTTGCCAAAGAGTGGTCAGAAACGGTAGACGCCGACGATTCTCAAGGCAGCAGTCTTGGCTGTGTGGTTCTCTCGTGACGCTTTTCTGCTGCGTTTTTCGGGTGTTGCGTGAACGGATCTTGACATGCTCTGCTGAGGTCGTATGATTTTTTCTGCGGGAACCGTGTGCCCCGAAGGAAATGGAAGGTCAACCATGACTTGATCGGTGTAATCAGTCTGAGAGGCTTGGTTGCGTCGGTCATATCGGGTGAACTTCGCCTTTTCTAGTGTGTTCCATTGTTTGGTCACACTAGGTGGCCAAACCCGCTCCTCAACAGGTTCCGCCTAGCCTCACAGTTGATTCATTATAATCGGCTTATTGCTGATATATTTTGTGATACCAGTTCCATATGGGTTCTCTTGTTTGATGTCCCTGTTCTGGACTGATGGCACCCAGCCGCCGGTCTGACACAGGGTCTGGGTTGGGGAAACCCAAGGACTCGGCCCAGCGATCACTGGGCCATGCCGGGCGCGGAACACACGCGTCACTGGATCTCGGGTCTCCCCCGTCGATCCACCAGCGCGCCGTCTGCGTCTCGGCAAGGGTGGCTGGTGAAAATGCGGGGAACACACGCATTCGCAAAGGTTGTCGCAGGAGGGCATCCCCTACGTGCTCTCCCCTCCAATCTGACATCAACTTACTGGTCTTATTCTCATTATAGTCCAGTATATCTGTGTCAGCATACTACTGTCAATAGTGTGTGCTTGCTTGGCGTGGTGTCCTGATGACACCCCAGCCACGCACGAGAGTCTGTATAATATTTTGTGTAAATGGGATAATAGAATAACTTTTATTCACTTAACCCATGTATACAATATGTCCAATTTACTTTCGTATG
>MFQN01000027.1 GCA_001783065.1 Candidatus Magasanikbacteria bacterium RIFCSPLOWO2_12_FULL_43_12 | reverse complement strand
AGGCGCGCAGACGGTGTACGTGAAGTTCAAAGATAAAAAAGGCGTTGTCAGTAATTTATATAAAGACACGATTAATTTGGTTTTGCCGGACAAAATGACGGTTGACTTCAAAATCAATCCTGATGCCAAAGGCAAGGAGGCAAAAGAGACTGATTCGCGTTTTGTCAATTTAACACTTGCTTATTCCGTTGGCGTGGAATCAATAAGATTGAGCAATACATCGGATTTTAGCATATCAGAATGGCAAGATATTGATGGGAAAATACAGTGGACTTTATCTCCCGGGTCAGGAGAAAAAACCATTTTTATTGAATTTAAAGATGCTGCCGGCGGAACTAAAATTATCTCCAAAAAAGTTACGTATAATCAGCCGAAATTTTATATCGCGGAAGGAAGTTTGTTAAAGGGACAGGGTAGCACTGTCTATTACCTTGGTTATGATGGTGAAATTCATCCGTTTTCCAATAGCGCGCTCTATCATTCTTGGTATGCTGATTTTGATGACATACAGGCAATCAGCAATGTTAAATTGGGGCAATATCCTGTTGGCCGGCCGATGTGCGTGCGCGAGGGTACCTGGTTGGTGAAATTTCGTTCCCAGCCAAGCGTTTACGCGGCAGAACCGGGATGTCGTTTGAGATTGTTGCGTTCGGAAACCGAAGCGAAAATAATTTATGGCGCGAATTGGGCCAAACGGGTGCTGGAACTCGATCCGATTTTGGAAGGATATTATGAAATTGAATATCCTGATTATGACGCCGGCAAAATAGATAAAGATAGGGACGGGGTGGAAAAAGATGTGGAGAAAGAATATTGGACTTTGGATTCAAAGAGAGACAGCGACGAAGACGGCTTGAGCGATTTTGAGGAAATTTATTATTGGTTTAGCGACCCGGCTGAAGTTGACACCGACAGCGATGGATACAAAGATGGCGCAGAAACAGTGTCCCTGCATTCTCCTGTCGGAGCAGGTAATATTGATGCCGCGTTAGAAGGCTCATATTCTCACCCAATGGGATCATTGATTGTCTCCGACGGTAAATATTTTTATCGCAGTTATAATGGCAAATATTATTATGTATCTAAGACCGCCAAAGACAGTGTGTTTACCACTAATAAATTTGATCAGAAATTTGTTATTAACTCAGCGGTAAAGATTGACTTCAGCGCCGGAAAGAATAAGCTGGTTAAGTCAGACGCAAAAATTATTAAACCACAATTGCGCACAGCCAAAGGAGCCATGATCGATTTTTAAGTTATGATAAAGCGAGTAAAAAAACCCTTGTTAATTTTTTTGTTAATGGTTTTTTTAATTGCGCCAGTTTTGGCATCGGCTAAGGTTCCAAATGATCCGGGGGCTAAACAATGGGCATATGAAGATATCGGGCTCTACGACGCTTGGAATTACGTTGTTGGTTCAAAAGATGTGATTGTGGCGGTCATAGACGTTGGTTTTGACACTTTCCACCCGGATTTGATAGACAATGTTTGGAAAAATGAGAATGAAATCGCGAATAATAAAATAGATGATGATAACAACGGTTATGCAGATGATGTTTGGGGATGGAATTTCGTGGCTGAAGATGTGAATGGAGATGGTTTGGTAGACACAAAAGAGCAACTGGGGAATAATAATCCACGCCCGAATGTTACAAAATTAAGCGCTAATGAAAAAGAAGAAGAGATTTTTAGCCACGGGACAATCGTGGCTGGTTTGATTGGCGCCCGCGGTGATAATGGTAGAGATGGAGCCGGCGTAAACTGGCGGGTTAAGCTGATGAACATTAAGATGATAGACAATACCGGCGCCGGAACTTTGAATGAGTTGCCGCGCGCGATTCGTTACGCGGTTGACAATGGGGCGGATGTGATTAATATTAGCATGGTGAGCGGCACCCATGACATCGCGATTGACAGCGCGATTCAGTATGCTTACAAACACGGCGTGGTTGTCGTTGCCGCGGCCGGGAATAATTCTAACAATTTAAATGTTGTCCCATCTTATCCGATTTGTTCCGATGTCGGTGCCGGCATTGAGTCGATCTTGGGAGTGAGTGCGGTGACCGAGGACCATCATGTTACCTTGTTTTCTAATATTGGTTCTGATTGTATAGATATAACCGCTCCCGGGCAGAATATGTCCAGCACAATTCGTTATTCTCCAAACAATGGTTTGAAAACGAGTTATGTCGGCGGATGGAGCGGCACATCTTTTGCCGCGCCACTGGTCGCCGGCGCCGCAGCCTTGATTAAGAGTATACATCCGGGTTGGGGGCCGGATGAAATTTTTGATATTTTGTTAAGAACAGTTCAACATACCCCGGGCCAAGACGAAGTCGTTTACGCCAATTTATTCGGCGCTGGTTTGTTGCGAATAGACAGAGCGGTAAAATATATTTTGGATAAGTTAGGTCCGATACATTTAGCCAGCCGGTTTTTGATTTTGGGTTTGGAAAATGGCAAGTTGTCTGGTTTTGATTGGACAGAAGGCGCAGAGATACAGATTAATAAATTATTTGCGAGAGTTGATGATTGGGCGGTATATAAAAAAGGCGGAGAGATATTATTTTTTACAGTTAAACGAGTAAATAGCGCGGCCAGCCGCATAACGATTTATGATGAGAATTGGAAAAAGAAAAAATCATGGTCGGTTGCCAGTGAAGGAAAATTAAGTATCGCGGTGGGCGATGTATCCGGAGATGGTGAGGCGGAAATAATTTTGTCTCCGCAATATTCGGCGGATTGGGCGTGGCGGATTTACGACCAATCCGGTAAAAAACAGACAGAGTATATCTTATCCGGCGGCCACCAAGGGATTTCTTTTGCCTTGTCGCCAAAGGTTGGCGTGAAGAAGGCAAAAATAGCGATTTTATATCAGAATAACGGCAGCCTAAAATTAACACCATTTGACAACGATTTAAAAGAAACGACCGCGGTTAAAATCACAACGCTTCAATCTCGCGGCGATTTAGCCGCGGGTGATGTGGATGGTGATGGTCAGGTTGAATATATTATGAATGGTTTTGATGGCAAAGATTCAGTAGTGGCAATCTATAATAATACCGGCAAATATAAACGCAAATTTAAACTTTCTGATTCTTCCGACGCGTTTGACTTGCAGTTGGGCGATTATAACAAGGATGGCAAGGATGATATTTTTACCGCGCCGTTGTCTGTCAACGGTTCGGTGCAAGTGTGGACTTACCGCGGCAAGAAGCTGTTTGAATGGTTCCCGCCGGCCGGTTTTGGCGGTTTGAAGTTGTTGGTTTTTTAGAGTTGTGGTAAAATAGAATAATATGATGGGTGATACGCCAATTTTTGAGAAAAAGAATGTGCTGGTAACCGGCGGCGCGGGTTTTTTGGGTTCGCATTTGTGCGAACGTTTGCTGAAAGAAGCCAAGGTCATCTGCATGGATGATTTGTCAAATTCAACGATTCAGAACGTTGACCATCTTTTGCAATATCCGGATTTTGAGTTTATTAAATATGACGTGAATAAGCCGATTGATTTGAACGCGTTTGATGAGCTGGCGAAATTTAAAATTCAGTTTCAGGGCGTGCAAGAAATTTATCAGCTGGCTTGCCCGACTAGTCCGAAGAATTTTGAAAATTTAAAACTGCATTCGTTGTGGGCGAATTCTAGCGGCATGTTAAACACGTTGGATTTGGCGGTTAAATATAAAGCGAAGTATGTGTTCGGATCCAGCTCCGTTGTGTACGGCCAGCCGAGTCCGGAGCATAACATTTTTTCTGAAGGCGATGAGGGCGCTGTTAACCATCTTTCACCGCGCGGATGTTATGATGAAGGCAAACGGTTCGCGGAAACTTGCGTTGAGACTTACCGGCAGGTTTATGGGGTGGACGCAAAAATCGCGCGCGTTTTCAGCACTTTTGGCCCGCGTATGAAACTGCGCGACGGTCTGCTGGTGCCTGATTTTATCATTGACGCGCTGGAAGGGAAAGATTTGGTGATTTACGGCGATGACAGTTTGGAACAATCTTTGTGTTATGTTACTGATATGGTTGATGGATTGATCAGATTGATGACGACGGAACCGGAAGTTTATTTAGTTAATTTCGGCCATGACAAAGTCTATAAAATGAAAGAAGTCGCGGAGATGATAATTAAAATGACCGGGTCTTCCTCGCAAGTTGTCTTTGAACAGCCACTGGTCTTTTTGACTTCCAAAGGCATACCAAATTTGAAGCGAGCCAAAGAAGAATTAGACTGGGTGCCGCTTTATCAGTTGGAAGACGGTTTGCAAAGAACGATTGATTACGCGATTGCCAGGAAAGAAGCGGTAGGTTTGAACCACAACTGATCACTGCATCACCTCATCACTGCATCACCTCATCACTGCATCACCTTGAGTGTGGGTAATTCAATCTAAAATGTGTTAGTAGCAATAATTCCAGCTTACAATGAAGAAAAAAACATCGGCCCTGTCATCAGCGGCCTTTTTAATCATGCGGATAAAGTCGTGGTGGTTGATGATGGTTCAGTTGATAATACTTTGGGCGAAGCGCATCTGGCGGGAGCGGTTGTTTTTCATCATGAAATCAATCGCGGGCAAGGTGCGGCGTTGCAAACCGGGCATGAATTTGCTTTGAAAATAGGCGCTGATTATGTTGTTGATTTTGACGCTGACGGACAGTTTGATGTTATGGATATTAAACCGGCGTTGGCTGAATTACAAAAGAGCGACGCGGATATTTTATTTGGTTCCAGATTTTTAGACAAACGTTCGCAAGTTCCATGGTTGAAAAGGGTGATTTTACTGCCTTTAGGCCGTTTGTTCAATCGCGTATTTTTCGGTATTAGTTTGACTGACGCGCACAATGGTTTCCGGATTTTAAATCAGCGCGCTTTGGCGCAAATTCACATCACCCAAGACCGCATGGCGCATGCCAGCGAAATTCCGGCGCAGGCCAAAAAATTTGGATTAAAATGTATTGAATTTCCGGTGAGAGTAGTGTATCGTGAATATGGACAAGGGATTAGTGGCGGCGTTAGAGTGGTGAGGGATTTGGTGTTTGGAAAGTTTGTTGAGTAAAAGGCATGAGGTGTAGGAAATATGATGGAGAGCGACGAGGGCGTAGGACATAGGGCGTAGGATTTGTATCCTAAGTCCTAAGTCCTAAGTCCTAAGTCCGTCCTATGTTGATTCTCTTCCAACTTCTATTTATCTTATTCTCTCTGTTTGCCATCATCAGCGTGATTAAACGCAAGCGCGAGGGTCTGCTTGGTCCAAAAGGCATGATTTTTTGGATTGGTTTTTGGTTGTTGGCAGTGATTCTTGTCTTGTGGCCGAATAGCACCGGAGTGGTGGCGAATTATTTAGGAATAGGCCGCGGCGCGGATTTGGTGTTCTATGTTTCTCTGGTTGTGATTTTTTATCTTTTGTTTAAATTGAATGTCAAATTAGAAAGTCTGGGGAGAGATGTTACGAAGGTTGTTAGGGCGAAATCATTGGAAAATGAAAAATTTAAAAATCAAAATTAAAAATTTTACATTTTGATATTTGTATTTTTTATTTATGAAGATCGCCCATATCGTCTGCACCTACCCTCCCTACTACGCCGGCATGGGTAATGTTGTGTTTCAGACAGCCAGTGAGTTGACGAAGTTAGGCCATGAAGTGGAAGTTTTGACCCCGGATTATTATCCGGCGGAAGAGATTAAATCTAGAACAGAAAGACCGGCGGAAGTTCATGAAGAAAAGATACAAGAAAAAATTGATTATGCCACACGGTTGAAACCGGCCTTGCGATATGGCAACGCGGCATATATTCCGCAAATTCAAAATGAATTGGATCGGTTTGATTTAGTTCATTTGCATTATCCATTTTTTGGCGTGGCGAATTTAGTCAGAAAGTGGAAAAAACGCAATTCGCGCAAACCGTTAGTCATTACATACCACATGGATACGCGCGCGCCCGGCTGGAAAGGGCTGTTTTTTAAATATTACGCGAAATTCTGGATGCCAAAAATTTTGCGTTCGGCGGATAAGTTGATTGCCAGTTCGTTTGATTATTTGGAAACCAGCGATGCCGGATTTTTATACAAAGAAAATCCGGACAAGTGGACGGAACTTCCATTTGGCGTTGATTTGGAAAAATTTAAGCCGCGTGAAAAACCGGAAGAGCTATTAAAACACCACCAGTTATCATCAGACCTGCCGATTGTTTTATTTGTGGGAGGAATGGACGCGGCGCATTATTTCAAGGGCGCGCCGGTTTTACTTTCCGCGTTGCGATTTTTGAAAGATAATAATACGCCAATACAGTGTGTTTTTGTTGGAGAAGGGGAGTTGCGCGAAGATTTTGAGGCGCAAGCCAAGTTTTCCGGTTTGGATAAATTTGCGAGATTTGTCGGCAAAATTACCGATGAAGAACTTCCGTATTATTACAACTTGGCTGATTTGTTCGTTTTGCCATCAATCAACCAAGGTGAAGCGTTCGGTATGGTATTGTTGGAAGCGATGGCAAGCGGTGTCCCGGTGGTAGCGACAGATTTACCGGGTGTCAGAACCGTGGCGCAAGATGCCGGCATGATTGTAAAACCAAATGACCCGGGAGAATTAGCCGCCGCGATTTCGGGATTTTTTTCAGATAAAGATGCGGCATCAGATTGGCAAGCAAGAGCGCGGCAAGTGGCGGAGGAAAAGTATGATTGGGGGATGATTGTCAGTAGGTTGTCGGATGTGTATGAGGGACTTGTCAGAAAGTCTTTGGTTTGATAAAATATCTAATATCTAATAATTAATATCTAATATCTATGGACGAACAAAAGAAAAGTTTTTTTGACCTTATGAGCCCGAAGCAGACTTTCGTAGTCGGAGGGGTGGCAGGTTTTTTAGTTTTGTGCGCGATTGGGTTTTTTATTTTGTTTGGTCTGCAGTTGAGAGGCGAGGGATTAAGTTTTGGCGGAGGAACATCCGGCAAAACGTTAGATTTTGAAGCGCCAAAAAAATTCAGCGCTTGCCTGGATGAAGGCCAACAGGCCGCGACAGTGAAAACAGACGCACAGTTAGGCGCCTCTTTAGGTGTGAGCGGGACACCGGCCACATTTGCCAATGGTTATTTGATTTCCGGCGCTTTGCCCTATGAAATGGTTAAACAAGTGATTGACGCGTTATTGGCAGGCAAAGAACCGAATTTTGATTTTATGAAAGATGAAAAAGGCGTCTTGGCAAAAGTTAATATGCCGAAATTTGCCGACACGATTTGGGTCGGCGACAAAAATGCCGGAATTACCTTAGTTGAATTTGCTGATTTTGAATGTCCTTATTGCAGTAAGTTTGATAGTTCAATGAAACAAGTGTTGGCAAATTATGGCGATAAAATAAGATACACCTTCCGCCATTTTCCTCTATCCTTCCATGCTAATGCCCAGAAAGCCGGTGAAGCGTTTGAATGCGCGAAAGAGCAGGGTAAGGCATGGGAAATGCACGACAAACTATTTGGCTTATCAGACGCTAAGACGATGAGTGTAGAGAATTATAAGAGGGCGGCGAGTGATTTGGGGCTGAAATGATACTTGTCTGCTTCATGGTCAATAACAAAAAATCGCTCATATTTCTATGGAGCGGTTTTTTTGTGACCCGGCCGGGGCTCGAACCCGGGACCATCAGCTTAAAAGGCTGTTGCTCTACCAGCTGAGCTACCGGGCCTTATTTGTTCCATTATAAAAACAACGCGTATATAATATAGTGTTTTGAAAAAAATGTCAAACGACCATAGAATCTTGAAACTTTTTTATCTTTATGATAACTTTACATTAGGCAAGTATTGAATTCAAACATGGCCAAGACTATCCGGAATGGTTCCGGGTGCTCTAACCATGTTTAGGATTTTAGGCAAAAAGGAGGAACGACAATGGGAATCTTGGTATGGCTCTGGAACTTTGCGCTGGAAATGTTCTTTCGTTCTAAGTTGATCGTGGGGCTGGACATCGGGTCCCACACGATCAAGCTCGCGAAACTGCGTCGCTATCGTTCCGGAAGGGTGGAACTCGTGGCTTTTGAGACAGACAAGCTTCCGCCTGAGACGATCGTAGATGGTCGCATCTTCAACTTCGACGCGGTGGTCAAGTGCATTCGTGGACTGGCGCGAAAAGTCGGTGTGGAAGGCGCAGATTGCGCTATCAGCATCTCCGATCATAGTGTCATAATCAAGAAAATCAATATTCCCAAAATGACCATGGAGGAGCTGGAAGGATGCATCGAGTGGGAGGCGGAGCAGTACATCCCGTTTGATATCAAAGATATCAACGTGGATGTACAGATTCTCAACCCTGATGCCGGACAGGATACAATGGATGTTCTGCTGGTCGCGGGCAAAAAGGACATCGTCAGAGACTACAAGAGTGTGGCCGAGGAAGCGGGACTTCGTCCGGTGGTCGTGGACGCGGACACTTTCGCTTGCCAGAACGCGTTTTGGCTCAACTACGGCTTCCCGCTGAACGAGGTCGTCGCGCTCGTCAATGTTGGTGACTCCGAAATCAACATCAGCGTGGTCTCCAACAGCATCACGGTGTTCACTCGCAACATCTCTATGGGCGGGTCGTTCCTGACCGAGGAGATCATGAAGGGTCTCAATGTTTCGTGGGAAGATGCAGAGAAGCACAAAACGGAAGGAGACGACACTCTCTCGTCGTCCGCCGTGTTCAGGGAGGTGCAGAAGATTAGTGGGTGCGTTTCCGAAACGCTCGTAACCGAGATTCGGCACTCGCTGGATTTCTTCGCCGCCACCACGATAAACGCCGACATTTCACGTATCTACCTCAGCGGCGGCGCGGCGCAGATGTCCGCGTTCATCCGCGCCATGGAGCGCAGGCTGATAGTGCCGGTAGAGCTCATCAACCCGTGGAGGAACATCGTCATCGACTTGTGCAGGTTCGACATGTGTCAGCTCGAGAGGATGTCGCCTCTCGCCACGGTCGCTGTCGGCTTGGCAATGCGGTTCAATGGGGATCGCAAGGCAAAAGAGAGCGGGGTCAGGATCAACCTTGCTCATCAAGAGAGAAACGCCCGGCGCTCTCGAAGACCGTGGCGGTTCCACAGGCTTCCATGGTCGGTTTCTCTGTGGCGGTACAGATTAACTTTGGCCAAGGACTAACTCAAGTTCCATGATGCCGCCAACATCGTTCTTTCCCGCCGCCATCACACCCAGCCATCTGTTGAGTGTGATCGCAAGACCACTCAACTCCCTTAAATGATAATGACTTGTCGCTTTAGGGAGATGGTCTTGAAAAAAAATGAAGCCACTTAATAGAAATACTGAGTGGTTTTTTGTTTTTATTACCATATTCTGTTAAAATAAGTCCAGTTATGCAAACTATAACACAAAAAACCTACAAGGGCCTTACTTCTGTTGAAGCGCGGGAAAGAGTGAAACAGCACGGGTTAAATATTCGTCAAGGCGTGAAACAAAAGACGTGGTATAAGCGTTTGTTTAGCATTGTCAGCGAGCCGATGATCCTTTTTATTTTGGCTACCGCGGCGGTTTATTATTTTATCGGCGATCAATTGGAAGCGACCATTCTTTTGATTTCCATTATTCCAATAATAGTTATTGAATTCGCCCAAGAATCCAAAACCGACGAAGCTATCAAAATATTAGACAAGATGATAACAGAATATTGCATGGTTTACCGCGACGGCAGGATTGTAAAATTAGAAAGCAGATTTTTAGTTCCCGGTGATTTGGTCTATGTCACTGCTGGCGATAAAATCGGGGCTGATGGCTATTTATTGAATTCTCCCGGTTTGCAAATTGATGAATCAATTTTGACCGGCGAATCTTTTTCCGCGACCAAGGCCGAAATAAATTCCGAAGTGATTAAAGAAGAAAATAAAGTTTTTCAAGGCACATTGGTGAATCAGGGAGAAGGTTACATCGTGGTGGAAAAAACCGGCAATGATACTGAATACGGCAAATTAGGCGACTTATTGGAAAAAATTATTTCTTTAAAAACTCCGTTGCAGAAAAAAATCCACCATCTTGTTCGTTATGTCGCTTTAGTGGCCATATTTTTCGCGGTGTTTGTCGGTTTATTTTTAGCTATAAAAAATGGCTGGACCGCGGGTCTCTTGGCCGGACTAACTGTCGCCATCTCGTTAATCCCCGAAGAATTCCCAGTGGTTTTTTCCGTGTTTTTAATCATGGGCGTGTGGCGGATGACTAAAGAAAAAGCCTTGATTCGGGAAATGGCGATGGTGGAGCTTTTGGGCTCGGCGACAGTTATTTGCACGGACAAAACCGGCACGCTCACTGAAGGAAAAATGGCTTTGGAAAAAATTTATTTTTCCGGCCGGCTTTTAACTTTGGCGCAGGCGAAAAAACATCAAACGGATTGCGAACATTTTTTCAAAACCGCCCTGCTTTCTTTAGAGCAAATCGCCGTTGATCCGATTGAGTTGGAAACCCAACGTTTTGCCAAGGAATTGGGCGTTGACGCGCAAAAATTTTATGATGAGCATGTGTTGGTGGAAGACGCGCCGTTTGACGCTAAAACAAAATTAGTCAGCCATATTTGGAAAGACAAAAGCGACGGGTATTTTCAATATACGGCCGGCGCTCCGGAATCAGTTTTAAAATACAGCAATGTTGAAGCGTCTGAAAAAAAGAGAATAGAAGAAATTTTAGAAGAAAATTTCTCCGAAGGATTAAGAATCGTGGCAATTGGTTATAAGGAGACTAATAAAGACGCGTCGGTAACTTTGAACAACCTTAAGTTTGTCGGCCTTTTGGTTATGAGCGACCCGCCGCGCGAGGGAGTTAAAGAAGCGATTGAACTATGCCAGAAAGCGGGGATACGCATTATTATGATTACCGGCGACAACAAGCTCACCGCGCATTCTATCGCCGAGCAGATTAAACTCAAACACAATGAAAATATTATTTCCGGATCGGAGCTTGAAAAATTATCGCCGGACGCTTTGTACGAGGCGGTTAAGCATCATGATATTTTCGCGCGCGTCCTGCCGGAACAAAAATATCTGCTGGTGGAAGCATTACAAAAACATGGTGAAATCGTGGCCATGACCGGCGATGGCGTTAATGACGCGCCTGCCCTGAAAAAGGCCAACATTGGCATCGCGATGGGCCAAAGAGGGACAGAAGTGGCGCGCGCCGCTTCCGGCATGGTGTTATTGAATGATAATTTTTCCACCATCGTCAACGCGGTAAAGGAAGGCAGAAGAATATATGATAATATTCGCCACGCGTTTGAGTTTTTATTCTCTTTTCATATTCCGATTATCGGTTTGGCCGCTTTGCCTTTGTTTTTTGGACAAAATTTAATTTTTTCGCCAATCCATATTATTTTTTTGGAAATGATCTGCGACCCGTCGGCAGTGTTGGGTTTTGAGCGGGAAAAAGCCAGAAAAGGGCTGATGAGCGAATCACCGCGTTCGGTTAACGAACCACTGATAAACCCAGCTCTTTGGAAAAAAATTCTTTTGCAAGGTTTTAGTATTACCGCGGTTTGTTTCGCCTTTTATTATTATTTCGCGATTTATCTTGGTCAAACTGATTTGGGGCGGACCTTAGCTTTCGGCTCATTAATTTTGTCGCAGGTATTTCTTATTCTCATCAATCGGGAATGGGAGCAGATAAAAACCAATAAACTTTTGCTTTACATCTCTTTAATCACCGCCGGTTTTCTTTTGCTTGCAATTTATACGCCGTTTTTAAGAAAAATTTTTGCGTTAACACCTTTGGCTTGGACAGAATTGTTGCTGATGGTCGCGGTG
>MFQN01000026.1 GCA_001783065.1 Candidatus Magasanikbacteria bacterium RIFCSPLOWO2_12_FULL_43_12 | reverse complement strand
CTTGGTTATTTCCCGCATCCGTTTCATATCTTCCGGAATATCCCAAGGAATAGCATTATCTTTGCCAATGCAATTGTTTTTGGAGATTGCCGCTACTAAAGTAATCATAGCGAAGTCTGTAGGTGCGTAAGTGCGTAGGTGTGTAGGTTACTTATTTACTTACACACTTATACACTTATACACTTATGCACTATTATATTATACAGCAATCGGAAGAGGTATGCGCGGGTAAGATTCGTAATCTAAAAGTTCGGTGTCAGTGTATTGCCATTTAAAAATTGAAAAATTATTGGCTTGCCCTGAGCCATGCCGAAGGGTTTGGATATGAGGCAGAGGATATTTGTTTGGGTCGCGGGAGAGTTGTTCTTTGGCGCCGTCAAGGTGGTTTAAATAAATGTGCGTGTCGGCCAGAAAGCCGACGAGTTTGCCCTCTTTTAATCCGGTTTCTTTGGCTAATAAGTGTAAGAGGAGAGCATAACTGGAAATGTTAAATGGCAGGCCGAGCATGGCATCAACCGAGCGCTGGTTCCAAAGCAGATTTAACTTTCCATCAATTACGGTTATTTGAAAAAGATAATGGCAGGGCGGCAAGGCCATTTTATCCAGCGCGCAGGGATTCCACGCTGAAACAATCAGGCGGCGGCTGGAAGGATCGGTTTTGATAGCCGAAATTAAATTTTTTAATTGGTCAACGCCTTTGCCGCTATAATCAGTATCATAATTTTCATACGGCGCGTTAAAATGCCGCCACTGAAAACCGTATATCGCGCCTAAGTCGCGTTCGTTTTTCATTTTTAATTTTGTTTCTTCATCATGAGCGTATGGCACTTTTTTCGGATTGCACCACTCGTCCCAAATGTGGCAATTACGGTCTAAAAGCCACTGTTTGTCAGTGATGCCTTTGATAAAAAATTCCAGTTCCGTGGCCATGATTTTGAACGGCATTTTTTTGGTGGTCAAAAGCGGGTAGCCTTTGCCCATGTCGTGCTCAAACATCGCGCCGGCGATCGCAAGCGTGCCTGTGCCTGTGCGGTCGGTTTTTTCCACTCCCTCATTGAGAATTTTTTGGACGATGTTGAGATAGGTTTGCATAATTTTATTTTCCCGTGCTCCCAAATTGTCCCATGCCGCGCGAGCTGTCAGACAGCTCTTGAGTCTCTTCCAGTTCAGCGATGGCCACAGGATAAATAATTAGTTGAGCGATTTTTTGTTTTTTTTCAATTTTTACAGGTTCTGAACCCAAATTTATGAGATTTATATTATATTCGCCTCTGAAACCGGCGTCAAAAACACCACCCATAGTATGCAGACCGTGGTAGTGTGGAAGACTGCCTTTATCTTTGATAATTGCGGCGTAGCCATTTGGAAATTCTAAGGCAAACCCAAGCAAAAAAATTTTTCTTTCATTGATTTTTAATTCATAATCTTCAAGCGAATACAAATCCATACCAACATCACCCGGGTGAGCGTAGGTCGGGAGTATGGCGTCTGGTTTAAGGCGTTTGATTTTTACTCTCATGAATATTTTTTAACTAATTCATCTACCTGCGCGTACAACTGCTCAGAATTCCCGTCATTATTTATATGCTCGGTTGCGTGTTTAGCAAGGTCAAAGATGGATAGTTCAGTCGGGCGTTGATGCTCGGCAACAAACTGTTCAAATGTCTGCGCATCAGAAGTTTTTTCGCCGCGTTTGGAAATCCGTTCAAATCTTGTTTTCATGTCAGCCGCAATTTCTATTAAAACAAACCCAGGCAGTTGAGAAAGATATTTGATATCAGCCAAACGACGGGCGTTGTCAATCGCGATCATATTTGATGAGGCGTTTTCTACATCTTTAGCCATTGTTTTGGCCAGTAGGTCCTCACCAAAAATGGCGCGAACGGCCTCGGACAATTTAATTAAATTATCACGGTTGAATTCCAGATAAAAACGAGAAATTACATCTTTAAGCATTGTCGTGAAGCTGAAAATGTCAGCAGCGTATTTGGTGTGTAAATAATTTGTGCAGGTGTTTTTACCGCTTCCTGCCATACCAACGAACACAAATATATGTTTTTTATTGTTTGTCATATTTTTATTATCCCAAATCAGAAATATATTGCCGGCATTTTATGCCGGCCGCGTCCAGCATGCGGCGCGAGGCGACCCAGACCGGCTGGTCATGGTACTTGTCGCTTTCAAAAATGATTTCGTTGATTCCGTTTTGGATGATGGTCTTGGCGCATTCATTACATGGAAATAGCGTGCAATAGATTTTGCAATCTTTTGTCTGGACATTAGCGTTATAAATAGCATTTTCTTCCGCGTGGCAAACATAAGCGTATTTTGTATCCACAAAATTACCCTCGCGTTCCCATGGAAATATCTCGCTATCCACGCCGCGCGGGAAACCGTTGTAGCCCATGCCAACGGCTACATTATTGGCGGTTACTATTACCGCGCCGGCTTGGGTGGACGGATCTTTTGAACGTTCGGCGATGATATGGGAAATACGCATAAAACACTCATCCCAAGAAATTGCCCCTTCGCGTGGTTTGATAGACATAGTTTGTGATTAAAAATCTGGAGTTATTCTAACAAAAAGCCCCTTGGGAGGCAAGAGGAACCACTAATTAGCGACCACGAATATACACTAATTTCCAACTATTTTTACGATTCCATTGTTGGCATCAAGTTCAACTTCCTGTCCGTCTTTTAATAATTTCATCGCGTTTTTTACTCCAACTAAACATGGTTTTTTTAATTCACGGCTGATAATTGCCGCGTGGGATAAAATATTGCCTTGTTCGGTGATAATTCCCGCGGCCTTTCGCATCAGCGGCAGGTAATTAATGGTTGTCATTGGGCAGACGAGAATTTCGTTTTGTTCAATATCTTGATTGTTTGGGTTTGTTATAATTTTTATTTTACCCACGGCTTGTCCCGGGCTAGCGCAGAGGCCGGACAAATCACCATCTTTTGTTTGGTTAAAATTTAACTCACTGAATAAATCCGGGATAAGACGATTGTAGTCAACCAGGAAAATTTCTTGATTTGGCCAAACGACTGACTCAAAATAACCGATCAGTCGGTTTGCGCTGTCAAACTCCGCGTTGATTTGTTGATGTAATATTTCGCGTCTGCCACTGTCATCCATTTGCAACAAATTGACGGCTTTTGCTATGATCTGCCTCATTGCTTCATCAATATTTTCTATTTTTAATACACCTGAGCTGAAGATGAATGGAATTGAGTTTTTTTCATGCAAGCCGGTTGATAAATCCCAAAGAGGGCCGGCGTAGGCTTCTCCAAAAATATCATTTTTGGTAATTACAAAAATCAGAGAGTATAAAGTTTGATCATTATGTGGCACCACCTCCACCTTATAATCATCAGGATTTATTTTAAGTTCGCGAAACCAACCGGCCAGATATTCATTTAGAGTCAGACCGCGCTGGCGGAGTTTTGGGAGTTCCGGTTTTGTCGGCACTAGGCGCAGGGCGCAAAGTTGGTCGCCTTTTCGACGCACCACGTCTTGAAAGGCAGGTGTATTATCCACGATGTCGCGTACTGTCAACCGTTCGGGCCGGTCGTAAGGCAGTCCGGCGATTTGATATAAAATTTCCAAGCGGTCGCGCTTGGTATTGTCCTCCAGACGAAATTTTTCCGTATCTTGATAACCGATTTTATCAAACCATTCCGTGAAAGACGGCATTTGGTTATTGGTGACTTCTTTAATAATAGACATATTGGTCCTGTGGTGCCGTTGTTATTCCGCTTTCTGTTTGTATTTTTCTACCGCCTGAATGATCCGTTTGGCGACGGAGATAGTGTAGGCAGGTCTAAGCCCAAGACCGGTTTCGCGGCAGAACATTATCCCGTCCGCCCCATCTAAAATTATATTAGTAAGATCTAAGATATCGGAACGTTTCGGTATGTAATTGTTCATGGTGCTTTCAAGTATTTGGGTGGAAATTATTACAGGTTTGCGGTATTGGCGCGCCTGATGGATAATATTTTTTTGGATCACGCCCAATTCTTCGTATGGCAGATTGACGCCCAGTTCACCGCGATCAACAAGGATCATGTCATAGTTGGTATCTTGGCAAAGCGTTTCCATCCTGTTGAGACCTTCCTGGTTCTCGATTTTGATAATCGTCTTATAGCGATTTTTTTGTGGTATCTCAGCAATAATTTGTTGGTTGATTGAGTCATTGATGAAAGGGACGGCAATATAATGCGGCTGGATTTCGTCCATGTGTTGGAATATTTGTTTATAATATTCAAGCAACTTTTGTTCGTTGACAACCGTGTTAATGTGTAGAACTTTCATTGCCTGAAGTACGCCGTTGTTGAGCATGCGTACCTTTATAGTATCTGTATCTATAATTTCCATCACTTGTATGCTGATATCGCCGTCTCCCACGGCGATCATTTTATCCACATAAGTTTTTTCGCCCAACTTTACCGTTTGCACCGGAACAAATTGGTTGCAATCAGGCGAATAGTCGGCTGATCGAAAAATTATTTCCTCCCCTTCTTTTACAGTATGAGTTTTAAGGTCAAAGTTGCCGAGGCGGATTTTTTCCGATGGGAGGTCAATTAACAATTTGATGGACGAATTTAATTCCCACCGCGTTTCTTGGGCTATTTTTATCCATTGGATGGTCTCGGCAATAGTGCGGTATGAAAAATTAAAGCGTAGCATGTCGGCACCGGCGAGAATGATTTTTCTGACCTGTTTGTCCGCGAATGAGTTTATGGCGATTGCGCTTATAATCAACATAACCTATTTAATTTGTTTGGTACGTCCGCAGATCCACGCCTCCCACTTACTCTTGCATCGCTCCATATTTTTTTTGAAAGGGAAAAAATGCCAATCGAATTCTTGCTTGTTTCGATCCGCGGCTAACAAACGACGCATGTATTGGCTTATGATTGATGGTTTATCCCAATAGACAGCATGTTTCTCGTCTTTGTACAGCAGATAAGCCGATAGTTGTCCTGCCTGGTATAATGTTTGTAGGTCGTTTATATCTTTGATATCGTTGCCGCGTCCTATCTGCATTGTTATGGTTGGAAGGACGTCTTTTTTGGTGGCCATTAGAGCGATATGGCAGTGTTCAACACAGCCGCCCGCCCTCTCATTGCCTGTTGGGCCGGCGCCA
>MFQN01000025.1:21042-32062 GCA_001783065.1 Candidatus Magasanikbacteria bacterium RIFCSPLOWO2_12_FULL_43_12 | reverse complement strand
CCCTCGCCACCAATAGTGCCAGCAAAAATAGCAGAGTGGTTTGATGTTCTAAAAAACTATGAGCAATACATAAATGAAAATACTATTTTCATTGGTCATAGTTTGGGTGGTATATTCGCTCTACGAATACTAGAAAAATTAGAACATCCAATAAAAGCCGCTATTCTTGCCGGAACGCCTGTCGGCGTTCGGCCTATTGCAAATTACGACAGAGATAGCAGTTTTAGTGGTTTTGCTTTCGATTGGGAAGCAATCAGAAAGAAAGCTCAACATTTTGATGTTTTTCAATCTGACAATGACCCTTATGTCGGTTTAGAAAATGGTAAGGAACTTTCAAAAAATCTTGGCGTTGAGCTTTCTTTTATACCGAACGCCGGACATTTCAATAAAAGAGCTGGCTATCTCAAGTTTGAGAAATTAAGGGATAAGGTTTTAGAAATTCTGAAAAAATAATTTATATGGCGAACATATCATCAAAGTTGTGGCAAAATATGAAGCGTATTAGAACGAAAAAGAATATGTCGCAAGGCGACATTGCTCGTGCGTTAGAAGTTGATAGGGGTTATATTAGTAATATCGAAAGCGGAAAGAAAAACCTCACCCTTGCGACAATTCAAAAGTTGGCTAATGCGCTTGGGATATCTGCTGACGAACTTTTGAAATAAATTTATGAAACTATATCGATTCAGTCCAATAAAAAATGATAGTGAATTACTAGAAGCAATAAAGCATACACACTTTGCTTGTTTTGAATTGTGCAAAAAAGCATTTGGAAAATATCTCCCTGTGGCAGGAAATATGGGAATATTTTGTCATTATGATGATGAATATAAATTCCTTACAAAATTGCGCGAAGAACTAACAGAACAATCTGACAATTTTAATCAAAAATATTTTCGTCTCCACAATTCGATAATTATTCCTTCTCACGAAGATGTTCCAGAAACTACATACACATATCTTTACATTCGCAGACCAGACCAATACAGAGCACAAGTTGGCGATGTTGATTTCGTTCTTGATGATGAAAAATATATTGAGCTTAAAAAATCTTTGCAAGGTGGTTCGCAAATTAACGGAGCAAAAGTATTTGATCGTCCTGATTTAGATATGGTTGAATTATCTGACCCAGATAATGATGCTCTCGCTTATATAAGCACAAGAGCAATGACAGAAAAAGTTAGAGTTAAACAATAAAATTATGAATTACACTGGCGTAATAATTGAAGAAAGTTTAGAAAATAAAGATATTCTAAAGGATGTTAAAATTTTAGAAACAAAAGTTGAGGAAGTTGTCGAGGAACATAAAACTCCGTGGATAAAACAATGGACTCTTCACACTGTTGAAATTCCAGAAAATCAAGTTGCTAGTGTCGCGGAAATAATCAGCAGAGCACTGGACTCTAAACATAATTGGTATGCCGATTTCAAAAATAATACTCATCATTACATCATTTTCCGCGACAAAGTTTTTTATATAGACCGAAAAAGTAAAGAACAATATGACGAAGCGAAACGCTACGGAATTTCGCTCGGTATACCAGAATATCAAGTAGATTTTGCTCCCGATGATAAAATCTGGGAAAGATAATTATGCTTAGAGAAGATCAAAAGAAATGGATTGACCATCTTTCAGACGATTCGAAAATCAAAATCGTTCCTTTTGATCCAAGCAGTCAGGAAAAATTTGAAAAAGTAAAAGTGCTTATACAATCAAAATTAGGCAATGAACTACAAATTGAACATCGGGGTGCGACAAGTCTCGGAATATCCGGACAAGATGAAATTGATATTTATATTCCAGTGCCTCCAGATGAATTCAATAAGTATATAAAGCCGCTAACTGAATTATTCGGCGCACCACGAAGTCATTACGCTCTTGAGAGAGCCCGATTCGTAACATCCGAAGCTGGAAAACATATTGATGTTTTTTTGATTAATAAAGAGAGTGTGGGGTGGATAGAGGGTCTAAAGTTTGAAAATTATCTCAAAGAGCACCTTCAAGCACTGGAGGAATACAGAAAATTGAAAGAGTTGGGAGATGGACTTAGTACTAGAGAATATTACCGAAGGAAAATAGAATTTATAAATGATATTCTAGAAAAAGTTTAGAAATAGCCGCCGAATTTTTTGCGAAAGGAACGGGAACGAAACCCGCCCGCATTCCTCCCCAGACCCCTCCTGCGGGCGGGAAAAGAGCCGAGGCAAAACGAAAAATCCTTTCCCCCAGAAAAAAAGATTTTCGCTTTGCCGAGTCCGTATTGAAGCCCCACGCACTGCCCGAATACTTGGAGGGCAGAACCCCGAAAGAAAAACACCCTTTCCTTTTTCAAGAAAAAATTCACCCCCGCCAAATCAAGAAAGCAAGAGACATTTTTCTTTGGGGTTGCTGGCGTACTCGCCAGTGCGTGGGGCGATTCATTCGTTCAGTTTCCGCTCGAAAAAGGTTCGCGCAAAGTGTATAATTACAGCATATATTATGCAAATAGAATTTGAGGCAGCGTTTTTAAAAATTGATAAAGACGATATGCGGCGCCGGTTGAAAGAAGTTGGCGCGGTTTTAGTTTATCCTGAAACTCTGTTGAAAAGAGATGTGTTTGATCCGCCGCTGCCGATAAAAGGCGGTTGGTTGAGAGTGCGCAAGGAGGCCGACGGAACAACTATGAGTTTAAAAGTGGTGGATGGCGATAAGATTGAAAATCAGAAAGAAGTTGAATTAAAAATAGATAATTACAAACAAGGGGTGGAATTTTTATCAGCGATTGGCGCGCGGCACAAATCATATCAGGAAACGAAACGAGAGTTGTGGAATTTTTTGGATACGCGGGTAACTATCGATACTTGGCCGGGTCTGCAACCATTTTTGGAAATAGAAAGCGATGGTGAGGAAAAAGTTAAAGAAGCGGCCGTGGCGCTGGGTTTTGATTACACTCAAGCGCGTTTTGGCGCCGTGGACGTGGTTTATATGGAAGAACTTAACATTCCTTTTCATATAATCAATCAGATGCCGATCATAACTTTTGAAAATCCGCCGCAGAGATATAATGGTTAAGAAAAGCAAAAACAACCCGCGAGGGTTGTTTTTATGAATCTTGCTGTGTGTATCCTGCGTCCGGCTTTAGTTATTCCGCAACTCATTCCGATAATGATGGTCGTAAATCGCCATTACCGCGACAAATAGCGAAGCGATCACCGGGCCGATGACAAAGCCGGAGATGCCAAAAAGAAAAATTCCGCCCAAAGTTGAAAACAATACCAACAGCGGGTGCATCTGGATGTCTTTACCTATCAGTTTCGGTCTGATGAGATTGTCAACTGTGCTGATTACGAATAAACCGACCAGCAGAATCGCGAGACCCTGCCAAAAATTTCCGAGCGCCAGCATAATGATGCCGGCCGGGAACCAAACAATTGACGGACCTATCGCCGGGATAATGGCGAAAGCAATCATAATTATTCCCCAAATCAGAGCACCCTCAATGCCAGTCGCCCAAAAAAGAATTCCACCGATGATGCCCTGCACGCCGCCGACAATGAAAGTGCCTTTTAATGTGGCGCGGGCGGTGGAGCGGAATTTATCATACAGCATTATTTCATGTTCGTCGCCGAGAGGCGAGAGATGCATAATTTGTTTTAACAATTTCGTTCCGTCTTTCAGGAAATAGAACAGAGAATAGAACATTATAAAAAGCATGAAGATAAAACGCAGGGAATTTTCCGTGATGCTTTTAATGTTATTGAATAAAAACACGCTAATGGTTTTCGCCGCGTCAGCCGCGTAACTGCCCCACTCGCTTTGCACACTGTTCAGAATCGGCGAGAGCGGCGTGTTATTTAATTTTTGCGTCGCGTTTTGCAGCTGCACGCTGAAATTCCAATGCGATACGGTTTGGTAAAGCCCCACCGATTCGTTGATTAACAGAGTTGAGAGCAATGTTAATGGCAGAAAAATTATCACCACCACCAAAACCAAAGTACTCAACGCGCTTAAGCTCGGCAATTTTAAATATTTATCCAGCCGTTCATATAACGGATGAAACAATACCGCGATTACCGCGGCCCAGAAGACCGGATAAAGAAACGGCCGGATAACATATAGCAGTGAAACAGCCAGAATGATAATTAAACCGAAGAAAAAAATATTGCGCACGCGGTCAAAGCCAAATTTGTCTTGAGACATAAAAGCTTGGGTTAAGTTTTAAGTATGAGTATATTCTATCATAAAAGATACTAATATACTAATGTGTAAGAATCGCCAGCGTTGTTTACATTTTTGGAAGTCATTGCGAGCCTTCGCAGGCGAAGCAATCCACACCGTTATCGCGTTCTAATGTGATTGCTGGATTGCGGAGCCTGTCCCGAGTGAATGCGAGGGATCGCGCGAGCTCCTCGCAATGACAGACTTGTTACCCGGTAGTTGTGAAAGTATATACAACGCTATTAAATTTTACAACTAATGGTACTAATGATACGAATGTATACTAATGCTCTTTGGTAAAATATTATTCGTTTCCATTAGTATAATTAGTACTCTATTTGTATATTAGTATTGTTGCTCTTGACATTATAATTTTACTATATTATCATATCGCCAGCTTAATTAACTGTAGTTATCTCTCACTCTCCACAATTTTTCCTGCCCCAAATCACTTTGGGATTGGCGGGGAGGAGGTATAAGGAAAAATATGATTAAATTACCAAACATCTTGGAGATGCTGCAATCAGGTGTTCATTTCGGACACCAAGTTTCGCGGCGTCA
Source organism: Candidatus Magasanikbacteria bacterium RIFCSPLOWO2_12_FULL_43_12 (assembly GCA_001783065.1). GTDB lineage: Bacteria > Patescibacteriota > Patescibacteriia > Magasanikbacterales > UBA922 > 2-12-FULL-43-12. The sequence continues at coordinate 27,303 of MFQN01000025.1, read as the reverse complement.
CCCAAAGATGGCCTCGTACATTTTCGGCGAGCGCAATGGCGTTCACGTGATTGATTTGGAGAAGACAAAAGCCAAGCTGGAGGAAGTTTTGGTCGCGGTTAAAAAAATGGCAGCCGAAGGCAAAGTTATTTTGTTCGCCAGCACCAAGCCGCAGGCGCGTGACATCGTCAAACAAGCGGCGATAGATTGTGGGATGCCGTATTTGGTGTCGCGTTGGCTTGGCGGTTTGATAACGAATTTCAGCGAGCTTAAAAAATTGATTCAGAAATACAACACCATGAAAGCGGAGCAGGTTAGCGGGGAATGGGAGAAATATACTAAGAAAGAACAAATAGAGTTTGCTAAAAAATTAGAAATAATGCACGAAACATTGGCCGGGCTGTCCAGTTTGACCAAACTTCCTGACGCGTTATTCATTCCAGCTTTGCAAAGGGAAAAAACCGCGGTGGCTGAAGCTAACAAAATGAATGTCGCGATCATTGGCGTTGCTGACAGTAACGCAAATCCTAACAAGGCGACCTTGGTGATTCCGGCAAATGATGACGCGGTTAATTCAATTAAAATGATTGTTGGATTAGTGGCAGCGGCGATAAAGGCGGGCAGAGCCGAGTGGGAAAAGACAAAGGTGATTGGGGCGATAGCCGCAAGCCCCAAGTCGTAATTAGTGAGTGTAAAAGTTTGCTAAGTTGACTAAGTAGCTAAGTTATCTAAGTTTGGTGTTCGTAGTGTGTTGTGTTAATTGTGTTTTGAGTTTTGTTATTAAACACTATGTCTGATATTAATGCGCAAATAATCGCTGAATTACGCGCCAAAACCGGCGCGGGAATGATGGACTGCAAAAAAGCGCTGGATGAATCTGCTGGTAACGTTGAAAAAGCGGCGCAGATTTTGTGCGAGAGAGGCATCTTGAAAGTGGCAAAACGCGCGGATAAAATCGCGGTAGAGGGTTTGGTGGCCAGCTATATTCATGGCGTTGGCAGAATTGGAGTTTTGGTTGAAGTCAACTGCGAAACAGATTTCGTTGCCAAGACCGATCAGTTCAAACAATTTGTCAATGATATCGCCATGCAAATCGCGGCGGCAAACCCAAAGTATTTGGCTTCGGCGGATGTGTCGGCGTCAGATTTGGAAAAAGAAAAAGATATTTATCACGAACAGTTAAAAAATGAAGGCAAGCCAGCGGAAATGATAGAAAAAATTGTTGAAGGCAAGATGTCAAAATATTATGGCGAGGTTTGTTTGTTGAATCAAGTATTTGTTAAAGATGAAACGAAAACCATAGAAAAACTTTTGATTGAGAAGGCGGCGGAGATTGGCGAGAAAATTACTGTTCGCCGTTTTGTCAGATTTGAATTGGGCGAGGGATTGGAAAAGAAATCTTCAGATTTTGCCAAAGAAGTGGCGGAACAGATGGGATAATAACAGTAGAGACGCAAAACTTTGCGTCTCTACTGTTATTTGTTATAATATAGGCACTATGCGCCTATATTTTTGTTTATGCACGGCAATTTCTTTAGTGGTATTCCCTCTTAACGCCGGGTCGGCTTCCATGACTTCGGAGAATTTTCAATTGCAGGTGGATACGGTGGATGTTGGCGGCGATTTGATTAATTCTACCAATTACCAAGTTTCCGGCAGTTTTGGCGAAGCGCCGGGTGTTCATGACTCACAGAGTACAAGCACCAACTTTATTATTGAAGCTGGGTTTCAAGCCGCGGCTTCCGGCGTGGTTTTGTCAGCGACACTCTCAACAAATTCTGTATCTTTGAGTTCTCTATCTACTAGCGCGGTTAATAGCGCCAGCCAGACTCTGACTGTTACCACTAATTCGCCGACGGGCTATGCCGCGACGATAATTGAGGATGGCAATTTGCGTTCCAGCAGCGATGATATCAACGATGTAAGTGATGGTTCAATAACTACTGGCAGTGAAGAATACGGAATAGGCACGTCTGGCGCGGCCGGACAGTTTAATAGCGCAGACACCGCTATCACGGCTACGGCAAAAACTATTGCCACGACTTCCACCATTGCCATTAGCGAGCAGACGACAATTACTTACAAAGCCGCGATTAGCGGCAGCACAGCCGCCGGTTCTTACAGCCATTCTGTTACTTTTACAACTACCGCGAATTATTAGAATAAATTATGTCGCGCAGTTTTTGGAAAATCTGTTTTATTTTTTTAATCGCCATGGGTTTTTTTGTTAACACCGGGAATGCCGCAGCGCTATCTCTGGCGCCGGCATTGATTGATGTTGAAGCCGAGCCCGGCGAGTCATTGGTGCAGAAAATTACGCTTTTTAATGAAACCAATCAAGAAGTAACTGTTTATCCGCGGACAGAAAATTTTGAACCGCAAAAAGAGTCGCCGGCTCCGCAATTTTTAGGCGATTCCGACCCATTTGGCGCGGCGCGCTGGATTATCGCGCCGATTAAAAAAGCGGTTTTGAAATCAGGCGAGCGGATGGAAATTTTACTCAAGATAAAAATACCGGACGCGGCAGAACCTGGCGGGCATTACGCGACTTTGTTGTGGTCGGAAAAGCCGGCGGAAGACACTGGCATCGGAACATCCTCGCGCGTTGGTGTTCTTTTTCTGTTTAAAATAAAAGGTGGCGTGAAAGAAGAAGCTAAAATAATTTCTTTCCAAAAAACATCCGATAAACAACCCGTTGAATTTGTTTTGCGATTGCAAAATGACGGTAATGTGCATCTAAAACCCGGTGGAACAATTAAAATTGTAAATTGGCGTGGTAAAACAACCGCCCAATTGCCGATTAATCCAAAAGGACAATCTATTTTGCCGCAGAGCCAAAGGAATTTTGCGGCAATATGGGCAAATGAGAATTTTTTCCCCGGCTGGTATTCGGCGAGAGTTGAGGTGGTGTATGGGGTTTCAGCTAAGACACTGTCAACGCGAATGAACTTTTGGCTTTGGTCCGTTGGTTTTGGAAATAAAATTTTGAGTTTGATTTTGGTTTTGCTGTTAGGCGGAATTATTTTTAAAATGGCGCGCCGGCGTTCTCTCTGTCTCATTTTTATTTTATTATATTCTTTATATTTGATTTTGCCGGTTTTTGCCATTACCACCTCAACAGATAGCGCGACAACTGTCTCGGCTTCCGTGCCGACGCAAAGTAGTAGCGGGGGCTCGGGCGGCGGCGATGACACCGTACCGCGACCGTCTCCACCTCCACCTCCACCTCCACCGCCAGTGGATATAATTGCTCCTGCAGGAGTGGCGAATTTGTCAGCCGGTTCTGCCACGGACTCATCTGTTGTGTTGGGCTGGACAGCACCTGGCGATGATGGCGTCAGCGGCACTGCTTCGTCTTATGATATTCGTTATTCGCCTTCAAATATCACTGACGCAAATTGGGCGCAGGCAGTTTCCATTTCTAACGCGCCGGCGCCGCAGATTGCCGGGGCTTTACAGTCAGTCGTTATTTCTAATTTATCAGCCGGCGCGCAATATTATTTTGCTTTAAAAACTTCGGATGAAGCGTCAAATTTATCAGCGCTGTCTAATGTAACTTCAGCAACGACGTTATCAAAACCGGTGGATATCACGCCGCCAAAAATTGATTCCATTGCCGTGAAAGCATCTGTTAGTTCTGCGGAAATTTCTTGGAACACCGATGAGGTCGCGGATTCACAGGCCGCTTATGGATTGACAAATCAACTCGGCCAATTGTCAGCCAATGCAACGTTAACCGCGAGCCACAAAACTTCTCTAACAAATTTATCGCCCAACACGGTTTATTATTTTAAAATTATTTCATCCGATGCCAGCGGTAATCAAACGGTCGGTTTGATTGACGGCACGCAGATTGGATTATTCAAAACTTTAAATGATACCAGGCCGCCGGCGAATGTCAGCGGATTTACCGCGACAGCCGGGGACAAACAAATCGGTTTAAGCTGGCAGAATCCGCCGGACAGCGATTTTGACGGTGTAATGATTGTAAGAAAAACAGGCGGTTTCCCTGCCAATATTAATGACGGGGCAGTGTTTCCGACGGTTAAAGGAACGTTCGGTCAGACTGATTCCGCGGTTGACGACCAAGGTCTAATTAACGGAACTACCTATTATTACACGGCTTTTGCCAGTGATAAATACGGTAATTATGCTTCAGGCGCGATCGCGTCAGCGACTCCGCAAGCCGGCAAAGAATTGCCTGCGATTCCAGAACCAATTATCCCAGGATCAAATGAGACTTTACCTCCGCCTGAAGAGGGCGATGGCGAAACGCCAATTGGCGGTGAAACGTCACCTGGCGAGACTTCTCCAGCTGCAGGCGGGCAGGGAAGTCAGGGCGGCGGTAGCGGGTCAGCGGAAGAAATACAGTTGGGCGACTTTATTTTCAGCGCGGCCAAGGGGCAGATAACGACGCCGGCGAGTTTTCAATTTAACGTTTTGTTTAGTTCGGAAATCGGCGTTGCTTTGCCAAAAAGCAAAGCGGAAAAAGAAATAGAGTCAATTGTTTTGTCAATTGGCAATAGCTCGTATTTATTTAATTTTTCCGAATCCAAACAAATGTGGCAAACCGAATTTGTCGCGCCGGCGACTCTCGGCGCTCATCCAACGGTGTTGACAGTTAAGTTTGTTGATCAAACGTCTGGTGTTTTTAATTGGCAACTGCAGATAGTTTCCTACGGCCAGATTTATGAAAAAAAGAATGGACAGAAAGATCCATTATCCGGCGCGACAGTTTCTTTGTTTTATCAAAATCAGATTTGGCCAGCGGCCTCCTTTTATCAAAATAATCCGCAGATCACCGGCGCGAACGGAACGTTTGGATTTACGGTTCCGTCGGGAAAATATTTACTGCGCATAGAAAAAGACGGATATTCCGCGGAGGAAATGAATATTAGCGCGGACGGAATAGTGGTGAATAATTCTCTTGAACTGCTGTATTTGCCGACCAAAATTAAAGATGTTATTAATCCAGAGGCGACACTGGCGAAAAATGTTTCAAATGTCGCGCAAAATTTGGGCGAGCAGGCGGCGTTTATTTCTAAAAAAGTTTTTAAAGAAATAAATTACGGCGCGCGGCAGGCCGCGGAGACGGCTAAAGAGATTGCCGCCAATCCAGAGGCGCGGAAAGTGGCGGAAAAGGTGGCGGCTCCGGTTGTGGCGAGCGCCGCGGCTATCGGGACCGCGGCAGTCGTCGGGTGGGCGCAGTTATTGGGGTATTTGCGCTTTTTATTCACCCAGCCGTTTTTATTAATTAAACGGCGTAAGCGGCATGGTTGGGGAGTAGTTTACGACTCTCTCACTAAATTGCCTTTGGATTTAGTCATCGTGCGCTTAGTAAATACAAACTCCGGCAAAGTGGTCCAGACCCGCGTTACGGACAGCCATGGCCGCTATGTATTTTTTCCAGCAATCGGTTCCTATCATTTGGAAACCAACGTCAATCAATTCAAGTTTCCTTCCGCGTTTCTTGGCGCGGTTAAAGACGACGGCGCTTTTCTTGATTTGTATCACGGCGAACAAGTTGAAGTCAAAGAAGCGGGAGCGGCGATTACCGCCAACATTCCTTTGGACCCGCTTGGTTCGGAGCCGCCGCTTTGGAAATTGGTTGGACGATTGGCTTGGCGCCGGCTCCAGCATTTTTTCAGTATTTTAAGTTTACTGCTGGCCGCAGGATTTGCGGTTTGGGTACCGAGCGCGCTAACAATTGGTTTGTTGGCGGCGCAGACAGTATTTTATGGCATGTTGTTAAGGCTGGCTGTTCCGCAAAAGCCAAAGAGTTGGGGCATTATTTATGATGAAAAGACGCACAAACCATTGGCGCGAACCGCGGCGCGGATTTTTGATCAGCAGTACAATAAGCTTTTGGAAACGCAGGTTACGGACAAAACCGGCCGCTATAGTTTTTTGGTTGGGCGCAATAAATATTATGTCAGTTATGAAAAAGACGGTTATGAAAAAAAACAGAGCGAGACGATTGATTTGCAGAATAATTCAGAACCGGTGGCTTCGGTTGGCGTTGACGCCAGTTTAAAACCCACTAATAATAATGCTAAAATATTAATGAATGTCTACCCTACCAAGGGTATGAGCGGTGATAGCGAAGCAGTGGATAACCAGATTAAAAAAGTTGATTAATCGTGGTATAATCAGAACATGGAACAGATTAAAATAAAAAGAAAAGCGTGGCAGACAAAAACCACTACTTTTGTAGTAGGAATTGTTTTTATTTTTTTATTTTTTTTACTGGCGCCACCGGTTGAGGCGGGCAACCAGCAGATT
>MFQN01000025.1:2305-21030 GCA_001783065.1 Candidatus Magasanikbacteria bacterium RIFCSPLOWO2_12_FULL_43_12 | reverse complement strand
GACGCGGCTACCGGAGGGTCCTGCCAATACACGGCCTCTTCCACTTGCGCTTCTGTCACCAGCACGCCGGTTACAGTTACAAATGGTATTTTTTCCATCAATTTAGGAGACACTTCAGCGAGTTTGGCGGCCATTTCCCCGACCCTTTTTAATAGTAGCGCGTTATATTTAGGAATAACGGTTTGTTCTGGCGCTGGCACAGGTTGCGATAGCGAAATGACGCCGCGAAAGAGAATTACTGCCGCGCCTTACGCGTTTAACGCGGATTATCTTTCCGGTTTAGCCACTTCTACCATTGGCGGACAAGGTTCTTACGTGCCGGTAACTGATTCCAGCGGGAATTTGAAAATTTCCAATAATTTATTTGTGGCCAGCACTACTGCCGGTCAGTTTGGGGTAGGCACCACTACTGTGCCTTCGGGAATGAAGAGTTATGTTGAAAGCGCCACAGCTTCGGACAAATTGTTAGTAATACGGGGGAATAGCAGCCAAAGCGGCAATTTGCAAGAATGGCAAAACAGCGCTGGCACGGCCTTGGTGATCGTTGATTCTTCAGGCAATATCTCTACCTCCGGCACATTAGCTACTTTTAGCAACGCTACCATCGGCGGTCATCTTTATCCATTTTCAGACAATCTTTACGATGTGGGCGCTTCTTCAACTCAATGGAGATATGGCAATTTTCAGGGAGGGATATTGGCGGCTAATGGTTCCACAACCTCAACTTTGCTTAATAACTCGCTGACTGTAGGCCAAGCCAGCAGTTACAATTCGGGTAAATTTAATCTTGATTCTTCTGGCAATTTGAGCGCGTCCGGCACGATTAAAATTGGAAACAATTATTTTAGCGTTAACACGGATGCCGAAGCATCGTTTAGGGCGGCAGACACAGGCAATGCTTTTCGCATTGTAAACACCGCCGGCGCCAGCGATCTTAATATTTTTAAGGTTGACAGTAGCAATATGTTGATTCTATTTGATGAAACTAACATAGGATACAAAGTTGGTATCGGCGGTACTACTAACCCTTCAGAAAAACTTACTGTCATTGGCAATGTCGCTTCTGCTGACGGTTCGACCACTTCCACACTAACTAAGGATTCTTTAGTTTTGGGTAAAACATCCACCAAAGGGGCTGGAAATTTTTATGTTGACTCCTCAGGCAATGTCTTTGCTACCGGCTCATTAAAGACTTTCGGAAATGTTACTTCGACAGGCAATCTTTATGCTTTAAGCGGCACTGTCAGCACATCTATTCTCAACGGCAGTTCTCTAACTTTGGGGTCAGGAACAAAGTACAGTTCAGGCATGTTTAATGTTTCTGCTAACGGCAATGTCAGCGCGTCGGGTTCGCTTGTTGTTTTTGGGGATAGTGCCAATGGTGTGGCTAACATTTCAAAAAGCACAGTTCGTCCCATTGGTCTTGACTCTGATTTACAAGAAGATTTTGTTAATGCTTCGGTTTTAACGTTGGGTAATTTTATTGATGGCAATGGCGGGTTTTTGGTGTTAAAAGCGGCAAATGATGGCAACTCTTCAATAGTGTTTAAAGACGGTAACGACGGTAGTATCCGCGGGCAGTTGGGGTTTAATGAAAATATAAGCACACTGCAATATGTTTTTGGTACCGGAACAGTTACGTCTACTTGGGATGACACCCAGTTTATATTAAGCAGACAAGTCGGATTTACTAAAGGTAAGTTTTTTATTGATCCGACCACCGGTGACATCGCTGCTTCAGGGACATTCAAGGTTTTTGGCAGCTCTCTTCTAGGTGATTCTGACGCTGGGGCTGGCGACACTACGCGAATTTACGGCGCTTTGGCTATGGGCGCCGCTCCCACCGGCAACGCGCAATTGTTTTTAAAAGCCAGCTCCACTACCGCCGTGCCGTTTTTAGCGCAAGATAATAATGGAAATTTAATTGGTCGTATAGCTTCTTCCTCTGTTGAAGGCATAGTCAGTGGAGCGCAAGTGACAGTAAATGGTTATGCTCTTTCCACTTTGGGTGATGCTAGTGGATTGCCTGGCGGTTTGTCTATTAGATCAACAGCCGCCACTGCCGGCGCAATCATACTTTATCGCAATACTACGGCAGTGGGAGCGCAATTAACGCCAGGCTCCCTGATTGTTTCCGGCGGCGGCACTGGTTCAACCAGTACTTTGGATTCGCTCAATTTTACTGTCGCACAACAGCCGAATTACAATCAAGGTGTTTTTTATGTGAATGGTAGCGGCAACACCAGCGCGTCCGGCACTCTGTCTTTTACTGCCACTGCTGGCGGTGTGGTCTCTTCCACAGCTAATACTTTGCGTTTAGTGGGAACACCAACCGGCACTAATAATGATTTTGAATTTTGGGATGGATTGGGGATCTCAACAAAATTTCTTGGTTTTCGGTATGCTGTCACCGGCGCCGCCGCCAGCACCAGCATTACTTCTTATATCTCAAATATTGTTAGTTCAACCGGTTTTGTTCTTAACACAGTTGCTGGAGGCGGAGCCATGACTTCTTCCTCGGCCACGCTTGACCGAGCTTTGTTGGCAGTACAGAACAATGGTACCAATCAGTTTGTGGTCAGCGCCGGCGGCAATGTTTACGCTGATGAAAGTTTCATTGCCAACTCTACCGATTATGGCATTGCCGATATGGCCGAGTATGTTAATTTAGTCGCCGGCGAGACTGGCGAACCCGGCGATGTGTTGGTGGTTGATAAAATAAATTATAACAAATTCAAAAAATCTTTTTCGGCGAACACAAAAGAAGTCGCGGGCGTGATTTCCGATACCGGCGCGTTTATCATGGGCGCTTCCGGAGAAGGGCGCGCGCCGTTGGCTTTGGCCGGTTTGGTTAAAGTAAAAGTGACTGATGAAAACGGATCGGTTGAAGTTGGTGATTACTTGACCACCGCCTCCAAGCCCGGTTATGCCATGCGGTTTGACGCTGATGCCGGAGTTTCTGCCGGTCTCGTTGGTATGGCATTGGAACCGCTGGAATCAGGCGATGGCAAGGTTATAATTTTGGTAAACAAAGGATTGGCAGTTGGTAATTCAACGACCGGTCAATTAAATACTTCGCAAAATGGATCCGGTCAATTAGTTTGGGGCAATGATTTTAATTTGCATTTATTGGGTCGCAGTATTTTGGATGTTTTATCCATTAAATCCCAAGATGAAAAATGGATGATAGATGAAGATGGATATTTGGTCGTTAAAGTCAAAACACCACAAGGCGATAAAGAATTGTATGGTTTGCAATCAGGCCAAGACAAAGAAGTGGTATTTTCCGGTTCGTCGCAGTTAGAAAATGGTATAAAAAAGATTGAATTGCCGGCAATAGACAAAGAGATTGTGGATATTAACGCGGCGATTAAAGTTTCCGTCACTTTGACCGGCGATGCCAACGGCGTGTTCGTTACGGAAAAAAGCTATGAAGGATTTACCGTAAAAGAATTAAACGGCGGCGCGAGTAACGCGACTTTTGATTGGCTGGTGATTGCGAAGCGGCGGGCGGTTGAAGATGGTGATGTCGTTGAGGAATCCCCGGAAGAAATTACTGAAACACCGGTTGAGTCCGCGATAGAGGCCGCTGAGATTATTCCACCAGAAGTTGGCGCGGCCACATCAAGCGAAGAAGTTAGTAATGAACAAACAGGTAGTGAACTTCCGCCAGCAGAAAATGCGGAAGAACCAAGTGTTGAAGATCCGGAAGAAATTCCAACCGAAGGCGCGAGTCTTTGAGGTGTGGTATAATGTATTTGAAGTCTGTAAAGTCCGAAAGTCTTAAAGTCCATAAAGTTTTTTCTTCAGCAATTATGCTCGTTGGCAAATACTTTATGGACTTTATAGACTTTTTAACTTGATAAACTTATTTCTATGTCTTCTCCTCTCTATCGTCAAGCATTAAGCCATAGTTGGCGCTTAGCTTGGCAACACAAATCTTTGTGGGTCTTCGGTATGTTTGCCGCGTTTCTCGGGCAGATGGGTTTTTTAGAATTAATCAGCCGCACGAGTTTAACCGCCGCCACGCGGTTGTCTCCTTTTGGTTTGGCCGGCAGTATCTGGGCGATGGTAAAAGCGTTTGTTACCGCTGATGTGGAATGGCAAATGCCTTTGGACGCTTGGGCGTGGCTCGGCTGGCTCGTGGTATCGGTCGGCGGAATATTTTTATTATTACTTTTTGTTTCAGTGGTTTCGCAAGGCGCGCTGATTGAGGCCACAGCATTTTCCGTACGAAAGAAAAATCTACCGGATGTCGGGCGCTGTTGGCATATGGGTGTGAAGCATTTTTGGAGCTTGTTTTTAATTAACATTTTTCGTTGGGTGATTTTTTGCGGATTGGTTTTGGTTGTCAGCATCGCGGCGTTGAATGTCCTGTTGATTGGCAATTTTGCCGACGCAGTCTTGTTTATTTTGCTTTTTATTCTTGCTACAGCCGTGGGGATGGTGTTGTCATTTTTGGTGGTTTATTCGGCAGCTTATGTTGTGGTGGAAGAAAAAAAATTAGGTAAAGCGATTGAACACGCTTGGCGGTTATTTTTAGATCACTGGTTGGTTTCAATTGAGGTTGGTATAATCGTGTTGTTTTTAAATATCGTGGTCGGTGTTGTTGTGTTGTTGGGTTTCATGCTGACCTTTTTGCCCACACTAATCAGTTGGTTCATCGCGCTTTTGACTTCCAACGCGAATTTATGGACCGCGGGTTTAATCGCGGGCGCGTTTTTCTTTGTGTTGTTTGTGATTTTTGTCGGTTCGATTTTCACAGTTTTTACCACCGCGGTTTGGACTTATTTATTTATGGCCATGCATCACGTGGGCATCAAGAGCCGAATGCTACACTGGTTGAATTATCACAAAAAATAATTTATGGGGAATCTGCCGTCTATAAGTGATTTATTAAAAAAATCTAAAGGCGCGAAAGGCGCTCCGGTTTCAGATTCTGCCGCAAACGATGTCGTCGGCAAGTTCGCCAAAAAAATTGGCGAGGTGACGGTAAAGGAAAAAGAGCGTGAGGCGATGCGGTTGGCCGCGTCTTTAAACATGCCTCACATTGATTTGGATAAATTTCCAATAAGTCAGGAAGCTTTGCGCCAAGTATCGCGTGAAGATGCCGAGCGTTTAGGAACAGTTTGCTTTTATTATACTACCGAGGAGTTTCGTTTGGGTACGGTTAATTCGGAGAATGAAGAAGTGAAAGAATTGTTGCGGGGCATAAGCGAAGATTTGGGATCGGAAGGCGGTCTTTACGTGATTTCACAACACAGCTTGGAAAAAGTTTTGGAGTTATACAATCGTTTGCCGGTAATCAAGCCGATTTCTAAAGACGTTGAAGTTAAACCGGAGGATTTGGAAAAAGTGAAGGCCGGTGTATCAGACTTTGCGTCTTTTCAGGCCTTGTTGAAAAAAACTTCTACCACAGATTTGGTAACTTTACTGCTGGGGGTGGCAATGAAATTGGACGCGTCGGATTTGCATGTGGAAGCAGAAGCGGATCGGATCGTGGTGCGCGTTCGTTTAGATGGAATTTTGCACGAAGCGGCGACATTAGAAAAAGATACCTACAAACAATTGGTTTCCCGTATCAAGTTATTTTCTTCATTAAAAATAAACATTACTGACAAGCCGCAAGACGGACGATTCACAATTAAATTGACAGGTGGAGATATTGATGTGCGCGTTTCAACGATTCCAACGGTTTATGGCGAGAGCATTGTGATGCGCTTGTTGGATCAATCGCGCAAAGGATTGAATTTTGAACAGCTTGGTTTATACGGCGACGCGTTTGAAAAATTGGAACGCCAAATTGAACGACCGAATGGTATGGTGATTACCACCGGTCCGACTGGTTCAGGCAAAACCACCACGCTTTACGCGATCTTGGAAGTGTTGAACAAGCCCGGCGTGAAAATAATTACATTGGAAGATCCGGTGGAATACAAATTAGCCGGCATTAATCAAAGCCAGATTGATCATAGCAAGAATTATACTTTCGCGACCGGTTTACGTTCCATTTTACGCCAGGATCCGGATATAGTTATGGTTGGCGAAATCCGCGATTTGGAAACCGCTGATGTGGCGATTCAGGCCGCGTTAACCGGCCATTTGTTATTTTCCACGATTCATACCAACAATGCCGCCGGCACGATTCCGAGATTTTTGTCCATGGGAGTGAAGCCATTTTTATTGTCGCCGGCGTTGAACGCGGTAATCGGTCAACGTTTGGTGCGCCGGGTTTGTGAAAAATGCAAATATAAGATTGAATTGACGGCAGAGATTAAAAAAAGAGTTGAAGAGATAATTGAAAACATGCCTGATGTGGTTAAAAATGAGACAAAGAAAAAAGATTTGGTTTTTTACGAAGGCAAAGGTTGTGAAGCGTGCAACCAGCTTGGTTACAAAGGCCGAATCGGTATTTATGAGATTTTTATGATGAATCCGGCGGTGGAACAAATGATTCTTTCCGGACAAGTGTCAGAATATGAGATTGAAAAGGCCGCGATTGCCGATGGGATGGTGACAATGGTTCAGGATGGAGTGTTGAAGTCATTAGAAGGAGTGACAGCGTTGGCGGAAGTGTTTAGAGTTATAGAGTGATAATTTGTATTTTGTAAATGTTTGCCGCCAACACCTCCCCCGCCCTCCTCCGAGGAGGGAACTCGTAACCTCCCCTCTCGGAGAGGGGCGGGGGGTGTGTTCGCTACCCAATCGCCAACACCTCCCCCGCCCTCCTCCGAGGAGGGAGTTAACCAGTCATTGTTTTAAAATTAAAAATTACAAATTAAAAATTGTTTACTATGACCCCCAGAACTAAACACACCAGTCTGGCTGTTGAACAGCCGGTTAGATTATATAAGTTTATCGCTCTGTCTTTTTTGATTCTCACGATAATTTTGCTTGGCGTGATTATTTTTATGTCCGCTAAGCGCGCGACCATCACTGTGGTCGCTGGCCAGGAGCCGCTGGAAGTGAGTGTGGCGATGGCGATAGGCAGTGAAAGCAAGATTGGTTTTGTGGAAACAATCACAGTGGAATTGAAAAAAACATACAAACCAGAATCTACCAAAGAAATCGGGGCAGTGGCGATGGGTGCGGTTACTTTACGTAATGATTCTGACGCTGATCAAGCGCTGGTTGCCACTACGCGCCTGCTTTCGCCAGAAGGAATTTTGTTTCGTTTGAAAAATCGCGTCGTCGTACCGGCCAAAAGCACGATTGTGACAGAAGTTTACGCGGATAAAGAAGGGCGTGAGAGCGAGATTGGTCCGGCAAAATTTACTATTCCTGGTTTGAACGCCGCAAAACAGGCGGTGATTTACGCCACTAGCGAAAAACCAATGATTGGCGGTGTACGCGCGGTGGGGATTGTTACTTAAGAGGATTTGAAATTAGCCGAAAAAGAATTGGCGGCGGATTTGAAAAAAGCAGGGGCGGAAAAATTATCCGCTTTGCATTCCGAATCGGCGGTGGTTTATGAAATTATAAAACAAGAAATCAGCGCCGATAAGGAAGCGGGAAGCGACGCGGAAGAGTTCATTTTATTAGGCAAAGCGGATGTGCTCGGTGTTTTTTACAGCCAAACCGAAGCGGAGAAGTTGGTAAGTGACGAATTGGCCAAGCGTGTTGTCAGCGAGGCTGAAATTTTGATTAAAAATGGATTAAGAACCGCTGTGGCTTTAGTTGACTATGATTTAGAAAATAAAACAGCAAATTTAAAAATTTCCGGCGTGGGCGCGGTGAGTCTTAACCCGGAAAGCCAGCAATTGCAAAAATTGATTTTTTTCGGCAAGACTAAGGATGAGGTTCGGCGTTATTTGTTGTCTTTAGACCATGTCCGCAGTGTGGAATTGAAATTCACACCCGCTTGGATCCGCGCTGTCCCGCAAGTCGCTGACCATGTTAATGTGGTGATTAAGAATGTGGAGTAGGAATTTCCGATTGAAAGGCCCGCCTTGGTGTGTGATATCAAGCGGGTTTTTTGTCGCTTGACATTTATCCGCGTCCTTGTTATATTATTCGCACTTATCAACACTGGGTTTTCGGGGACCTTGAACGCGTCGAATGGGGTCTGTCAGTCGAAGCAGACAAGGGGGCGGGAATCCAAAATTAATTAATTTATGCAAAATTACGAATTATTGTTTGTTGTGCCGGGTACCATGTCGGAAGATGAGGTGTCTCCGATAGTTGAAAAAGTCAAAAAAGCAGTTTTAGATAATGCCGGCGTCAATTGGGGGTTGGAAACAATGGAAAAAAGGCGTTTGGCATATCCAATGAAGCATATCCGCTACGGGTATTTTTATTTAGCGTTTTTTCAGGCCGAAGCGGAAGCAGTGGTTAAAATGCGTAATGAATTACGCTTGATGCCGGAGACATTGCGCGCTTTAGTCACTAAGTTTGATCCGGAAAAACAAAAAATACGCAGAATTGAATTTGGAACCACTCCTACGCCGGGTATAGAGGTTGTAAAAAACACTGTTGAGACATTGGCAATGGAGGCCGCGGCCAATGTTGGCCCAACAGTTGTCGCCGCGCCGGAAGCAGTAGAGAGAATTGTTGAGCCGGTTCAAGAGGAAAAAGTTTCAGCGAAAAAAATTAAAAAACCAATGGATTTGGCGGAAATTGACAAGAAGTTGGATGAGATTCTTGATTTAGATTTAACGAACGTGTAAAATAGCACTGTCTTTATTTACACTTAAATTTATCATATGGACCTCAACCGCGTAACACTTCTTGGGCGTTTGACCCGCGACCCCGAAGTTCGCACTACCCCAACAGGGAAAACAGTTGCTACCGTAAGTGTGGCCACGGGACGGGTTTGGTTTGATGCCGCCGGCGCTAAACAAGAAAAAACCGAATTCAGTTCTTGCGTGTTGTGGGGCAAACTAGCGGAGATCGCGGGACAATATTTGAGCAAGGGTCGGCGTGTTTATGTTGAGGGCAGGTTGGAAACGCGCGATTGGACCGGTCAAGATGGAGTTAAGCGCTATCGCACGGAAGTGATAGCCAGCAATTTGATTATGTTGGACTCTCCGCGTTCTTCCGCCCAATCCGCGGCGGTTTCAGCGGCAACTAACGAAGCGCCATCGATGGCCAATGAGGAAGTGGTAGAAGAAGAAATAAAGGTTGAAGACATTCCATTTTAAAGAATTTATTTATGCAGGTTCATATTCAGAATAAGCCGGTGGAAAAAAAACAATGTCATTATTGCGCGAATAATGTTAAAGAAGTAACATATAAAGACGCGGTTTTGTTGCGCAAGTTTGTTTCTTCATATTTTAAAATCGCGCCGCGCCGCCGCAGCGGTTTGTGCGCCCAGCATCAGAGAAAAGTAGCGCAGGCGATTAAGCAAGCGAGGGTTGCCGGGCTGATGCCGTTTTGCCCTAAATAAGGAACACGAATCTTTTCACAAATCTACACGAATAAAAGACCCCGATGGGAGAACAGCGGGGTCTTTGTTTGGAGTGATAATTGTTAACTTGCAGTTTATCTGTGGATAACTTATTCGTGTAAGACGGCCAAATTAAAGTATCTCCGCTAAACACAGCCAAATTTGACAAAATTTTTATTTTACTATCAAATTTGACAAACTCACACAAACAATGTATTATTAACGCACTTTATATCACTCGCGTTTTGTACTCTAGAATTCCTTGTGCAAAGGATTCAAGAGGGTACGTGTAAATCCATGCCTGTGAAAAAGCTTCAATCAAGCAATTAACAAAAAAAAGCCTCTTTCGGGGTAATTTTTTTGTTTTTAATCCAACTCTCGCTTATGTCAAAGTTTGCTCTTCAGCCGGTTAAAGAAGAAAAGCGCCGTTTTTTTAATGGAAATAGTTTTACGCCACCAGTGCCTGATTTGATTGAAATTCAAAAATTTTCTTATGATTGGTTTTTGAAAGAAGGCATCAAGGAATTGTTTGATGAAATTTCTCCAATAACAGATTTTACCGGCAGGGATTTGGAATTATATTTTGAAGATTATTATATTGACGAGTCAAAATTTGATGAAGTGACTTGCCGCAAAAAAAATATCACTTTTGAAGCGCCGTTGCGCGTTGACGCCAAGTTGGTAAATAAGCGCACGCATCGAACCGAAAAACAGGAAATTTATTTGGGCGATATTCCATTGCTAACCCCACGAGGCACTTTTATCGTGAATGGCATTGAACGCACGGTGGTTACCCAACTGATCAGAAGTCCGGGCGCGTTTTTTACCGCGGAATTAGTGCGCGGCCGCCGTTATTATGGCGCGAAAATAATTCCTAACCGCGGCGCTTGGATTGAAATTGAGACCGACCAGAATAATGTTTTGTGGGTAAAGGTTGACCGCAAACGCAAAGTCGCGGCCACTTCGCTTTTGCGCGCTTTTGGTTACAGTTCCAATGAAGAGATTGCGAAATTATTTACTGACGTTAATAAACATCCAAATGTTGATTTCGTGGAAAATACTTTAAAAAAAGACACGTCATCCAACACTGACGAGGGCCTGATTGAAGTTTACAAACGGATTCGTCCGGGAGATTTAGCCATGGCGGATAACGCGCGCAGCTTGATCCACGCGATGTTTTTTAATTTTGAACGCTATGATTTGGGGCGCGTTGGCGTTTATAAGTTTGGCACGAAATTTCAATTGAAGCTTGCTGACAAAGATTATGACAACAAAGAACAGCGAGTGCTATCTCCGGAAAAACTTTTATTGGTTTTGAAAGAAGTCGTGCGTTTGAATGTTACACAAGAAGAACCTGATGATATTGACCATTTGGGCAATCGCCGTTTGCGCGCGGTGGGCGAGTTGGTGCAGAATCGTTTTAGGGTCGGCATGGCCAGAATGGAGCGCATCATTAAAGACCGCATGAGCACATTTGAATTGGAAGGATTGACGCCGAACAAATTAATTAACGCTCGTCCGGTGATTGGCGCGGTTCGTGAGTTTTTCATGAGCTCACAACTTTCCCAATTCATGGATCAGATCAATCCGCTCGCGGAATTGGAGCATAAGCGCCGTATTAGCGCTCTTGGTCCGGGCGGCTTGTCGCGTGATCGCGCCGGTTTTGAAGTCCGCGACGTGCACACCACGCATTATGGCAGAATTTGTCCGATTGCCACCCCCGAAGGTCCGAATATTGGTTTGGTCGGCCATTTGTCAAGCTTCGCGAAATTAAATTCATTTGGATTTTTACTAACTCCATACCGTCGGATGGAAAAAATTGCTAATGGAAAATCGCGGGTTACTAATGAAATTGTTTACCTGAACTCTTTTGAAGAAGAAAGAGTAATAACAGCGAGCGCGAACACCGCGGTAGATAAAGATGGTGTGATTAAGGCAGAACGCGTGCCGGCGCGTATCCATGGTCAGCCGGGAATTGTTGAAAGTGACAAAGTTGAATTTTTGGATGTGGCGCCGAATCAGATTTTAAGTATAGGCACCAGCTTAATTCCATTTTTGGAGCACGATGATGCTACCCGAGCTTTGATGGGCACGAACATGCAGAGACAGTCAGTGCCATGCGTTCGACCAAGCGCGCCGTTGGTCGGCACTGGCGTGGAAAAAATGGCCGCGGAAAACAGCGGTTACGTGGTTTTGGCCGAGGAAGATGGCGAGATTACCGCGGTTGACGCTGATAAGATTGAGTTGACTACAAAAAAAGGAAAAATTTTGACCTATCAAATGAATAAATTTGTCCGCTCTAACGCCTCTTCTTGTATTAATCAAAAAACAATTGTAACTTTGAATCAGAAAGTAAAGAAAGGGCAAGCGCTGTGCGATGGTCCGTCAACTCAGGGAGGAGAGCTTGCCTTAGGCAACAACATTCTAGTCGCTTATATGGTTTGGGACGGCTTTAATTATGAAGACGCGGTGATTATTTCCGAGCGCATTGTTCATAAAGACGCATTTACTTCTATTCACATTGAAGATTATACAGTGGATGTTTTGGAAACAAAGCTTGGCCCGGAAGTTGTGACGAGTGACATCCCGAATGTCAGCGAGGAAAAATTAAAAAATCTTGATGCCGAAGGTATTGTCCGCATTGGCGCCGAAGTTCAATCAGGCGATATTTTGGTTGGCAAAATTACTCCAAAAGGCGAGACGGAATTGTCTCCGGAGGAAAGATTGTTACGCGCAATTTTCGGCGAGAAGGCCAGAGATGTCCGCGATTCTTCTTTATATCTTGAACATGGCGAACATGGCAAAGTAATTGATGTAAAAATATTTTCGGCCGAAGCCGGAGACAAACTTCAACCCGGCGTAATGAAACGAGTGCAGGTAACGGTGGCGGATATGCGCAAGGTTCAGGTTGGTGACAAGATGGCCGGACGCCACGGTAATAAAGGCGTAATCTCTCGCGTTGTGCCGGTTAGCGATATGCCGTTTTTAGAAGATGGCACGCCGGTGGACATTATTTTGTCCCCGTTAGGCGTTGTTTCTCGTATGAATTTAGGTCAACTTCTGGAATGCCACTTGGGTTTAGCCGCCAATGCCATGGGTTATCGCGCCGCCACACCCACATTGGACGGTGTCACAGAAGAACAGATTAAAGAAGAGTTGCAAAAAGCCGGTTTTCCAACGGATGGCCAAATGCAGTTGTGCGATGGTCGAACCGGCGAACCTTTTGATCATAAAACCACAGTAGGCTATAGCTACATGTTGAAATTGAATCACATGGTAGAGGACAAGATTCATCAGCGTTCTATCGGCCCTTACAGCCTGATTACTCAACAGCCGTTGGGAGGCAAAGCGCAATTCGGCGGTCAGCGTTTTGGTGAAATGGAAGTGTGGGCGCTGGAAGCGTATGGCGCGTCTCATATCTTGCAAGAAATGCTGACGATAAAATCAGATGATGTGCCTGGCCGTTCAAAAGCGTATGAAGCGATTATTAAAGGCGAGCCGATTACCCGCGTGAATTTGCCGGAGTCATTTAATGTTTTGGTAAGAGAATTAAAAGGCCTGGCCTTAGATGTTGAACTGTTAAAACGCGGTGGGGACGGCGAATATGCTCTTGTAAAAGATATTACTGATAATGTACCCGGCGGAAAAAATGATGGTAACGAGAGAAAAGAGAGAAATTGAGAAATTGTAAAATTGAAAATTGTTTAAAAATTAAAAATTGAAAATTAATTACTATGTCACGTGAATTTTCCCAACATGTTAATGATTTTGACGCTATGCGTTTGCGAGTAGCTTCGCCGGAAGTTATTCACGCGTGGTCTCATGGCGAAGTTGTGAAACCGGAGACCATTAATTACCGCACGCAGAAGCCGGAAAAGGGCGGTCTGTTTGCCGAGGAAATTTTTGGTCCGACTAAAGATTGGGAATGTTATTGTGGCAAATACAAGAAAATTCGCTACAAAGGCATTGTTTGCGATAAATGCGGAGTGGAGGTTACCCACTCTTTAGTGCGCCGCCAGCGCATGGGGCATATTGATTTAGCCGCTCCAGTGTCGCATATTTGGTTTTTGCGTTCAGTTCCGTCCAAAATCGGTTTGGTTTTGGATATGTCAATCCAGACCATGGAAAAAGTGATTTATTTCGCGTCTTTTGTGATTGTTAAAGTTGACGAGGAGCAGAAGAAACAAACGCACGAAGCTTTGCGGTCTGAATATAAAAGCAAGAAAAAACAAATTTTAAATGAATTTGATCGTCAAACCAAAGAAGCCAATGATAAAAAATTGAAAGCAGCAGCAATTGAAGAATTAGCGAAGGAACGCGATCGCAAACTGGCCGCGTTGGAGGAAGATTTTGTTGACGCGGAAGAGGGGTTGAAAGATATACAGATGCTGCGGGTTTTATCAGAAAATCGTTATCAGGAATTGGCTTTGCGCTATAGCTATTTGTTTGACGCGGAAATCGGCGCCGAAGCCATCCGCCGTCTTTTAGAGAGGCTGAACTTCGAAGAAACAATCAACCGATTGGAGGCGGAGATAAAAGAAACAAAAGGCGCTAAATGCGAGCGGTTGATTAAGCGTGTTAAACTTTTGCGAAGTTTGCAAAAAAACAAGATTCGTCCGGAGTGGATGATTTTGACCACGATCCCAATTGTGCCGCCGGATTTGCGTCCAATGGTGGCTTTGGACGGCGGCCGCTTCGCGACATCTGATTTGAATGATTTGTATCGCCGGGTCATCAATCGCAACAATCGTCTGCGCCGGTTGTTGGAATTAAACGCTCCGGAAGTTATTTGCCGCAATGAAAAGAGAATGATGCAAGAAGCGGTGGACGCGTTGATTGATAATAACGCGCGAGCGTCAAAAACCGTTACCGCTTCTACCGGCCAGAAAAGACAGCTGCGTTCGTTAGCGGATATTTTAAAAGGCAAACAAGGTCGTTTCCGCCAAAATCTTTTGGGCAAGCGCGTTGATTATTCCGGCCGTTCGGTTATCGTGGTTGGCCCGCATTTGAAAATAGATGAGTGCGGTATTCCTAAACGAATGGCTTTGGAATTATTTCGTCCATTCGTGATGGCGGAAATCATCAAACGCGAATTAGCTCATAATGTGCGCAGCGCTTCCCGTTTTATTGAAACCAACGCGCCCGAGGTTTGGGATATTTTGGAAGATTTAACGAAAAAAACTCGCGTGTTGTTAAACCGCGCGCCGACACTGCATCGTTTGGGTATTCAAGCGTTCCGTCCGCAGTTGGTTGAAGGCAAGGCAATCATGTTGCACCCGCTGGTCTGTCCGGCGTTCAACGCTGACTTTGACGGCGACCAAATGGCGGTGCATTTACCGTTGACCGAGGAGGCGCGCTGGGAAGCGGAAAATCTAATGGCTTCGGAAAAAAATCTTTTGAAACCGGCGACTGGTTCACCGGTAATTACTCCGCAGCAGGATATTGCTTTGGGTTGTTATTATTTGACCAAATATGATGAGAATGATAGGGCTGAAGTGAAAAAATATTTTTCCAATTCCACTGAAGTCAAATTCGCTTACAAATGCCGCCGCATCGGCTTGCGCGAACGGATAAAAGTCAGGTTTGTCAATTTGGCGAAATTTCCAGAAGGCGCCGGCAACATTATTGAAACTTCATTGGGGCGGATCTTGTTTAATGAAATTTTTCCGGATAAAATTTCTTACTTTAATGAAACCATCACCAAAAAACATTTGAGCAGTATTATCGGTCTGTTATTGGAAATTTATGGTCAGGGGGAAACTTCTCGTTTATTGGACGAGATTAAATCATTGGGATTTAAATACGTTACAAAATCCGGCTATTCTTTGGGCATGGACAACTTCGGCCACATCAAGGAAAAAACGGAAATTTTACGCAAGACTGATGGCGAGGTTGAAGAAGTGCGCCAGCAATATGAGGAAGGTTTGCTTACCGACGCGGAACGGCACTCAAAAGTGTTGGAACTTTGGACGCAGGCGAAAGATCAGGTTATGTCGCACAACAAAACAGCGCTGGATCGAGATGGTTCGGTATTTGCGATGATTGACTCCGGCGCGCGCGGTTCTTGGGGGCAGTTAGGCCAAGTTATCGGCATGAAGGGTTTGGTAGCGTCTCCGAGCGGCGATATTATTGAGTTGCCGGTGAAAGGCAGTTTTAAAGAAGGATTCAGCGTTTTGGAATTTTTCATTTCTTCGCATGGTACTCGCAAGGGTTTGTCAGACACAGCTTTGCGTACGGCCAATGCCGGTTATCTAACCCGCCGTTTGGTAGATGTGGCGCAGGATGTGGTGGTTTTGGAGGATGATTGCGGCGATACTGACGGCGCGGTTATCACTAAAAAAGAAACCGAGGAAATGGGAGAAAAAATGTCTGATCGCGTGACGGGAAGATTTGCTTTGTCTGACGTTAAAATTGGCAACAAGGTTTTGGTTAAGGCTGATGAAATAATTACCGAATCAGCGGCAAGAGCGATTGATAAGGGTGGCGTGGAAGAGGTGCATGTGCGTTCAGTTTTGCGTTGTCGTTTAGCCAAAGGAATTTGCAAAAAATGCTATGGCTACGATTTGGCGCACAATAAATTGGTTGAACAAGGCGTAGCAGTCGGCATTATCGCGGCTCAATCCATTGGCGAGCCAGGTACTCAACTGACGATGCGGACTTTTCACTTGGGTGGCGTGGCAGGCGGGGACATTACTCAAGGTTTGCCGCGAGTTGAAGAATTATTTGAAGCGCGCTTGCCAAAACGGGCCGCGGTTTTGTCAGAAGTCGCCGGCGTCGTGGAAATAGAAGAGGCTGAAGGCAAGGTGATTACCGGTCCGACCGGCAGGAAAATTTTTGAAGGCCGTCGCGGGCAGAAAATTATCAACGTGCATTTTGAAGGCATGGATGAGTTTAAATTTAAATTAAAAACGGCCGATGATATTCAAATAACCGATGGCCAAAAAGTTAGAAAAGACGATGTGTTGTTAGTGAGAGGCGAGTCAGGCGAGGAAGTGAAAGCGAAATACGATGGCACCGTGTTACTGGAAAAAAACAGTTTGACTCTAACGTTTGAAGGCCGCCACACCAAAGAATATATTATTCCATTGGGTTACAAACTTTGGGTCAGTAATGGTGATAAAATAGAAAAAGGCCAGCAACTAACCGAAGGGGCAGTTGATTTGCATGAATTATATGAACTGAAGGGCCGTAAAGCGGTGCAAGATTATATTTTGCGTGAAATCAAAGCGATCTATTCTTCACAGGGTCAGCGTTTGAACGATAAGCACGTGGAATTGATTGTTAAACAAATGTTCGGCCGCGTTTATGTTGAAGACGCCGGCGATACTGATTTACTGCCGGGTGAAGTCGTGGAAAAGGCGCAGTTGGCGACCGCCAATGAATACGCGAAAAAAGAAAATAAAAAAGAAGCGGTTGGTCGGGAGCTTTTTCTTGGAGTTTCAAAAGTGTCTCTTTCCACCCAAAGTTTCTTATCATCCGCGTCATTTCAAGAAACCGCGCGCGTGCTTATCAATGCCGCGGTTACCGGAAAGATTGATTATTTGGCTGGTCTCAAAGAGAATGTCATCATTGGTCGCCGCATTCCGGCGGGCACCGGGTTCTATAAGAATAGTTAAACCACAGACATTCGTTGAGACCCCAGCTCTGCCCCTTTCCTTGTAGGAGAGGGGTTTTTCGTGTGTCTATGGCTTTTTTATTAAAAATATTGTATATTATTATGGATAAACTTAGTCTTAATTTTTTGTGTTATGTTTCAAAAAACTTCGCGTCCGGCAATGCCGCAAGAAGAGTATCCAACACCTGGCGTTTCTCCAGATGAGGTGGAGACTGTGGTTGGCCCGTCGGTGCGGGTGGAAGGTGATTTCGCTTCCGAGGGTAATATTATAGTGAAAGGCATTGTGTCCGGTTCGGTAAAAACCAGCAAATTATTAACGGTTGAAAAGGGCGCTTCAATTTTCGCGAATGTTCGCGCGGGCAACGCGGCGATTTCCGGATCTATCCGAGGGAATGTGAAAGTGTCAGACAGATTGGATTTAGCTGAAACCGCGCAGGTGGCCGGAGATATTGATTGCCGTGTTTTGAGTGTCGCGCCAGGGGCGTTGATTCAAGGCAGGGTGACAATGAAAGGAATTGATATTATCGGCGATAAAAGAGACGATAAAAAAGTCGGAGGCTTTATGAGTAAAATTAAATCTAGATCAGAGGATGAAATAGAAGATTCAGTCGGCAGCGCTTTGTAAAAGAAAAAATCGGCCGTATGTATGTCTATCTTTATGATAATTTTCTCAAGCAGAAAAAGTACGCGTCTATCTTGAAAACGATTGAAACAAGGTTGACAGATTTTGGTATTGCCGGCAAGATTATCCGGTTGCAGAGTTTAAGCGACGCCAAAGAATTGGCGGAAGATGAGATTAAAAAGAGCGTGTCAGGCATTGTGATTGTCGGAAATGACAAAACTTTTGGACAGGTGCTATCGCGCGCCGCTACCTGCGAGACGTTATTCGGTTTTTTGCCCATCGGGCCGGATAATAAGATCGCGGAAATTTTAGGTATTCCGATCGGCGAGGATGCTTGCGCGACTTTGTCGCGGCGACGGAAACTGCGATTGGATTTGGGCTGGTTTAACGGCCGATATTTTGTTTCCCAGCTCCATGTTTTTCCTGGAGAAATCGCGGTGGAATACGACGAGAGATTTAAAGTGACAGCCAAAGGCAAAATGGAATTGGTGGTTTGCAATTTACAGCCATTTGAGTGGGAGGGCAATGGGAAAAAATATGTTGTCCGTCCGCAGGACGGGAAACTGGAAGCGTTTTTACGGCCGGTTGTCGGCCACAGCTGGTTTAAGGAAGTATATGAAGACCCGAGCATTTTTCCGTTTCAAGAAATGACCGTGAGCGCGAAAAAACCATTCGCGGTTGAAGCGGACGGTCGGCAGTCAAAAGAGACTAAGATAAAAATTAAATTATCTAAAAAAAGAGTGGAAATGATCGTGGGGAAAGAACGACGATTTTGAAGCATTGATTTAGACTGATTTAGACGGATAATGCCCAGGTGGCGAAACTGGTAGACGCACTACCTTGAGGTGGTAGCGCTCGCAAGGGCTTGGAGGTTCGAATCCTCTCCTGGGCACCAATACAGAACTCAACGATTTTTTGGCTTTTTCAAAATAAATGATTCGGAGAAAGCCCCACCTTCTGGCTTTGAAAAAGCCGTTAAGTTCTATTTTGGCGCCCTTTGTTTGAAAATGCGCGAACCTTTTTTGAGCGAAACTGACGCTCCGCCCCGCCGCCGCTCGCTAACGCTCGCCACCCCGCAAAAAATTTTCTTCCCATTTTTTATT
>MFQN01000025.1:0-2294 GCA_001783065.1 Candidatus Magasanikbacteria bacterium RIFCSPLOWO2_12_FULL_43_12 | reverse complement strand
GGATTTCCCCCTTCACCCCGTTCCCCGTCCGTAGCTTTAGCGAAGGATGGCCTTCCGCCGCGTCCTCGCTTCCGGTGACGAAAAATTGCAGAGAATTAAAATCCGATACGATACAATTATTAATTTGATTGCGAATTCAATCGGTTGGCAGAGCGTTAAACTTCTATTACTAACAATCGTTATTTAGACATCCAGCTTTTTATCTTATCCCAGAAAATCATGAGGAGACCGATAACCACAAGTAAAGACATGGAAATTGGCGCCATCGCTCTGTATGGTCCTTGATAACCAAGACTGCCGCCAACCATAATCAAACCGAAAATTACAACGAGAATGCCGAAAATTTTTCGTTTTTGCATAATTTTTTAAATCATATTAAATTAACTCATAACCATCGACCTTTAGCCGTAATTTTTTATTCAGCCGACAAAACCCATTTTTTCCAGACCGCTTCCGCCGGCTTATTTCTAATGTTTGAAATTAAAAATGTTTTCATAGCATTATTTCCGTTCAGAGAAACATTTCAGGAATTGTTCGCGTGTTTTAGATAAGAACATTTATTTCAGAATACCTACATCCCAGATATGAAGAGTCGGTACCGTAAAGGAAATTACATTTCCCGACCGTTGAAATTTCACGACTTTTTCGCCGTCAAATTCCGGTGAGACGATTTTCAATGTCTTACCATCGGTTGAAAATCCATCAGGAATATTAATCTGGACCTGAAAATCTTTCTTTTCTAAGAATTTATGGTTCTGGAAATCGTAATTCAAAATATGTACCACGAGGCGTTCTCCGGCTGTGTATGGAATGATCTGGATCATTTTAGGAGCGCTATCTGCTTTTATGAATTGCCCGACCGCATCCACCAATTTTGTTTTTTCAGCCGGCTTTTGATAAGCCCAGAGTTGCCAGCCCATATCCTCGTTGAAAAAAATGAATCTGCCTTTGCCCAGAACGTGCGCACCATCGGTCTTCAGATCGCTTAGCTGTAACCTGGACTTTTTCCGGTAGTTTTCATCCAGACTGGCAAAACTGCTATCGTAGGCAATGACGATTCCGCCATTTTTGACAAAAGTAAGTAATCTATCCACTTCCTCATCCGACCAGGCATTCCCATTAGCAACGGCGATCTTATACTCATTGATTTTTTTCAGATCAATGAAGTCATGTTGAAAATTGGCTTCTGAAAGTGTGACGGATACAGCAAAGGCCCATTCTTTTTGATTGGGATTTGCGGTATTCATATGAGGTGGAAAGACAACAGCAAGACTATTCTTCTGGCTCAAATCCATTAAGATTTCAGGATATTTACGTATGAAGTCAAAATAAGGAACCATCTTAGGACGGTCGGCTAGAAATGTCAGACCCAGAAAATTTTCAAGGTCAGAATACATATAATGGCCGCGGTTGGCATAAGATTCGGCAAACTGATGCTTGACGAGCAGGGTTCCGGCTTGTTGTCCATGTGCGGCCAGCTCTCTGGCATCCTGAATAATATACATAGTGACGGCAGTCTTCTCTCTTCCGGTTGCATATTTCATATCGGGACTGACTGGGGATCCGGCAGGAAACTTATAGTAACCCGGATCATTTCTCCACGGTGGGAACCAGTCGTGTTCAAAGATGAACAGATCCAACTTGTCATAGAGCCTAGCTTCATCTAGCCGATCAAGAGGTTGCCAGTTGGCGCCGAAAACGAGGGTTCTGCCTTTTTGGCTGGCATACTGGCGGGCATGCTCTATAAGATTTTGTAAGGCGGCGTCGGAAGCCGAATAAAGGAAATGGATATAGTCATTCACAAACGGAACTTTGCTCCTGTCATTTTTATATTGTGTCTTGTAGTTATGCTCGACAATGTACCGACAGTAATTAAAAGTATCGACCCGATCCACTCCCCGGCTCTTCAATTCAGCCTCGGTGTATCGGCTCTTGAGATAGTCTTTAAAACCGTTCAACGAGTATTGATCACATGGACCTTCGCCGGTCCATAGAGCTTGCACCGTGCCCTGGTGTTCATCCACCGTAATGCCATCAATACCACCATCGATGGCCTTATTAGTGGCTTTTTTGATCCAGTTCTGGTAGGCCGGGGCGAGAATATTCATAAATAGAATACCTTGCTGATATAATGGTTTCCCATCGAAATCTATGAGAACCGAGTCCTTCAATTCCGGCGGAAGTTCTTCCAGCTTTTTAGCCATGAGCGAGTTCCAGGTGGAGATATTTGAAAAGGCTTTTGCTCCGTGACTTTGCAACTTGTGGATAAAATTAATATGAGATCCCACGATCGG
>MFQN01000024.1 GCA_001783065.1 Candidatus Magasanikbacteria bacterium RIFCSPLOWO2_12_FULL_43_12 | reverse complement strand
TAAATTGGACATATTGTATACATGGGTTAAGTGAATAAAAGTTATTCTATTATCCCATTTACACAAAATATTATACAAACTCCCAAACGATGCTAAAAACTCCAAACCCCGTGGTGGCGGGGCTATTTCCTTGCGCCAGAACAGTTTTTGTTGCTACACCTCCATTTGTTGTACTGTTTTATATATTGTACGCTTGCTTATCAGCAAACGAAAATAAAGAACATTCCTTCTCTTAACAAAACCATACCACAAACAAAAAAACAAATCAAGACAGATACCCACAACAAAAAATCCGCCTCTTCAACGGATTCTGACTTTATAAAATTAAAAATCTTTTAGCTTTCTCACGCCGGTTGCATCTGTTTTGCCAGTACTAACGCTCGCTCCAAAACAGTTACCCGCTGTTTTAATTTCTCAATTTCAAAAATCATCGCATCATCGTCTTCCTGTGTTTTATCCTCCAATTTTTTCAAACTCAACTTAATATCTTCCAATTCTTTTCTCATGCCAAACAACTCAACTCTTATCGCGGATAGTTGATTATCCACCTCTCTAAACCCATTTTTCAAATCTTCTTTTGTCGCAAACGCTTTCAAATCTTCTTTTGTCGCAAACGCTTTCAAATCTTCTTTTGTCGCAAACGCTTTCAAATCTTCTTTTGTCGCAAACGCTTTCAAATCTTCTTTTGCTACCATTGTCGTCCCTATTGTTTCACAAATAAAATGCAAGAGCTCTTCGTGCTCATCAAATTTTTTCCCATGTTCCTCTAATATCTTAATTATTTTCTGTGTGTCTTGATTTTCCATAATGTTAATATTATACTCGACGCGAAATTCCCTGTCAAATTTCCAATCGTAAATTCAAAATATTACATGCTCCATGTTACGTAAAAAATTTTCTCTCCAGCTCCACCACCCTCTCATCCACTTCCTCAACTTTCAACGGCGCGACTTCACCAGACTTTTCTATCAATTCTATCACCACTTTCAAAATATATTTCATGCCGGGAATAATGTGGCGATTTCTGTCTTCGGCATAAGAAAAACGAATATAGCCGGCGCCCATTTGACCAAAGTCAGACCCGGAAAGCGTGGCTATCCCCTTTTCATACAACAGCCAATCGCGCAATCCCACATCGCTTGTTATTTTTAATTCTTCTCGCACATATTTCAAATCCAACACTCTTTGGAAACTTGGGAATAAATAAAACGCGCCTTCGGCTTCGTTGCAAACCACATACGGTTTTAATAAATTAAGAGATTCTGAAACAAACCCGCCCTTCTTTTCATATTCAATAAAATCTTTGTTTATAATCGCCTGCACTTCATCTTTCACGCTTTTGTATTCAAAACCATCCAGAGTGACATCGCCAAAAATCACGCCCGCGACAATTTGTTCCATCCGATTGACATTGCTCCATTTGTTAATAGCGAGCCGGCCGAAAATCTCTATCACCCATTCCGGCGCGATGATAAATCCCAATCGCCAGCCGGTCATCGCGTAATTTTTTGAATAACCGTTCAAATTAATTGTCCAATCCAACATGCCCGGAATGGAAAGAAAACTGTATTGTTTTCTCCCGCCAAAAACAATCTGGTCGTAAATATCATCAAAGATCACGAAGAACTTATATTTTCTCACCAATTCGGCGATGGCTTCCAACTTTTCTTTGCCGATAATCATGCCGGTTGGATTTTGCGGCGTGTTCAAACATAAAATTTTCACCTGATTATTTTCCACTAATAATTTTTCCAAATCTTCAACTCTAAATTCCAAAATTTTACCCTGAGCGATAGCCGAAGGGCTTTCATCTTTATGCGCTTGCCAACGCAACACACCGCCGTGATTGTTGAACTCGGCCAAAGATTCGTAAACCGGATACCCGGGGTCTTGCACGATAATTTTATCGCCCGGAGCGAGTAGAGCTTGAAACATCAATTCAATCACAGGCTTACCGCCCGGTTGAAGCAAGATATTTTCTTTTTTTATTTCCACGCCTCTGGTCTCACTCCAATATTTAGCGATATTTTCTCGAACCTGCGGATAGCCGGCAAAATGGCCGTACTTCGTCTGCTTATTTTTTAAAGCCTGAATCGCGACCTCAATAATCGGCTCCGGAGTAGTCGGTCCGGTATCGCCGACATGAAATTTAAAAATTTGCGGAAACTTTTTTGAATTTTCTACGGCAATCACCTCCGCCCCAAAACCAAACGCTGTCTCGGTGCCGAGATAATTTAAATTTGGATTGATGGTGATGTTAGGCGCCAAGCCTTTGTCGGATAAAAATTTGGGTAACATACTTTAAGATACAAGATACTAGATACAAACAAATTACAAATTAAAAATTTCAAACACCAAACTTGAATTTAAAATTTGAATATTAAATTTTATTTGTATCTTGTATCTTGATTATTTAGCTGATTTTAATATTTTTTCTTTAATCCCTTCCGCAGTTAGTCCAGCCAATTCATATACTTCCTTCGGATTTCCAGACTTCAAATAAGTATCAATGGCGATTGTTCTGCTGACATAATCTTTCGGCAATAAAAACGGATACAAAAATCCTTTCCAGCCGTTGTGAATCGTAATCGTCCGCTCGCGGTCTTCATCGCTGAAAATTTCGTCAGCCTTTTTCGGATTATTTTTTCTTAATTCTTCAAACAACTCCGGCGAGGTTACGGCAACCACTTTCACTTCCAATCCCTTCGCCTCCAACTCCGGCACCGCTTCCATTGTATTTATTAAAGTCTGTCCCCCGCATACCACCAAGACAGCCTGTGACTTAGGACTTATGACGGAGGACTTAGGACTTTGGTAAAATACGTATGCTCCGTTTATAGCTTCACGAGCTGCCGGAATCCCATCGCCGCGTTTGAAAACAATCGTATCCGGCTTCGTCACTGACAACGCGATCGGCTCGCCCTTTTCCAGCGCGTAAAACAACATTTCAATTGTCTCATTCGCGTCCATTGGTTTGTAAACTTTAATTCCCGGATACGCGTTATACATGCTCATCCAATAAAGCCCCTGATGCGTCGGACCATCCTCGCCGGTTTCCGGCCCATCATGCGCGGCGAGCAGAATAAAAAAACCTTTTGTCTTTGGATTCAAATGGTTGCCAATCAAACCCAAACGCACACAATTGGTCATCATTGAAGTAAATACGCCGTAGGAAGAAAAAACAGAAATCGGCGCGAATCCGCCCGGCAACCTGTCCATGGTCATGCCCACACTCATCATCGCCATATTCTGCTCGGCAATGCCAAAACGGATGCCGCGGCCGAACGGATTTTCACGATTAATCTCGCCAAAAACATTTTCCGCTTTTTGTGTTAAAATTGATTTGCTCAAATCTCCGCAACCGGCCCAAAAAAACGCGGTCTGCTTCATCAGCCATTCAAACCACGCTTGCGTGGCTTTTCTCGTCGCCACTTTCGCCCCCTCTTCAAAAATCAGTTCTTTTGGTAATTCTTTCGGCCGTTTAATTTCTACCGGATTAACAAACTTCCTACCAATCAAAACTTTTTTCATCTGTTCAACCAGTTCACTCTCTTTTTTAATTTTTAATTTCGCGTTTTCCAATCTTTCCACTATATATTTCGCCAATTCCGGAGTCAACGCTTGTAAAACGACCTCAATATCTTTTTTCACGTCTCCGGTAACCGTGAAACCGAGTTTTTTCATCAATTCCAAATATTCCTCGGTTTTGGCCGGATTGCCGTGCGAGTCAGCGGTATTTTCTTTCGTACCGTAAAACTTGCCCTTAATCGCGTGCGCCAAAACAACCGTCGGACTTCCGCTAACAAAACCCAGCGCGGCCTTATGATAAGCGTAAACCAATTCCAAAACATTATGCCCGTCAACCTCAATCACATTCCAGCCCATTCCGAGCCAATGGTTGATATACGGAGACAAAATCACTTCATTAATATTTCCGTCAATGCCAAAATGATTGTAATCCAAACTGACAATCACATTGGACGCGCCAACAGTGTTTAAAATATTGCGCGCCTCATAGCTCATGCCCTCTTCCGATTCAGCATCGCCCATAAACACCCAAACTTTTGTGTCTAATCCGGAGGAACGATGAGCGATGGCCATTCCACCGGCGGCTGACAAACCATGCCCTGACGGACCGGTAGAAATATCTGATAAAGGATAATGATTTTCAATATGGCCTTGCGGACCATCGGGCCTGCGGAAGCGAACTAAATCTTCAGGCATTACCGCGCCTAATTTTTTCGCGTCAAATTTCTTTCCAACCACGCGCAGAGCGCCATATAATAAAGAAAGACCGCCATACAAACCCGGCGAACAATGTCCGGCCGACCAAACAACTCTGTCGCGCCCGTGATTTTTTGGGTCCAAAGCGTCAAATGCCACTGCCCCGCCCAAAACTTTCGCCAAAAACATTTCTGTTTTTGAACTTGAACCGCCCGGATGCCCTGATTTTGACGATTCAATGGCGCAAAACATCAGCCCGCGCATTATCCGCGCGGCTTCATTAAATTTTTCAATGTCAATTCCCTCAAACGGCGCCAAATTCAATCCCTGCAATTTAAAATACTCCCCGCCTTTTATATTATGCTGAAACCGCTCCGGTTCCTGTTGTTTTAATTTTTCTAAATCTTTCGCGTCCAAAATATTAAATGGCATACTGATAATCTAAATAGTGCGTATATTATAAATTAGAGGGGAAAAAATTGCAACCCACCTCACCGCATCACTTTCTCACTACATCACTACATCACACGGCCGACACAACTTAAGTGATCAAGTGGTGGGGTGATGTGGTGATGCGGTGAATTCGTGGTCTTGACAAAAATTCTTTTCCAACCTAATATACTCGTGGTTTCAATGCGCCAGTTTCGGCGCGATAAGGAGGAACCGCAAATGACGGAATTGGAAAAACTGCAAGCCGCGCAGAGGTTCGTAAAGCGCAAGATCGGGAAAAGATTCGTCCCTGCCATCGGCATCACCCTGGGTTCCGGACTTGGGGATATGGCCGATCTGCTCACCAGCCGCAAGTCGTGTCCGTACTCCGCAATCCCCAACAGTCCGGTTTGCGGAGCAACCGGGCACGCCGGTCGTCTGTGGTGGGGCTACTTGAACGCAGTTCCGGTCATAATGATGCAAGGAAGGGTGCATCTCTACGAAGGATTGAACATCCACCAAGTGGTATTCCTGACCCGACTGATGATCATGCTCGGAGCGAAACGGCTCATCCTGACCCACGCGACCGGCGCGGTCACACGGAACCTGGAACCGTGCGACATCGTCGGCATCAGAAGCCACATCAGCGTGAACTGCCCGGATCCAACGGCTGGACCAGGCATACCGGAACTCGGCCAGGAATTCACGCCGATGGAACACGCCTACAGCCCAGCGCTTCTCAAGATCGCCAAGCAGTGCGCGCTGGCTCAGAGAGTCTCATTCCACTGGGGAGTCTCCCACTGGAAAGATGGACGGACATACGAAACGCTGGCCGAGACTGAGGCCATGGCACGCGCCGGCGCTGACGTCGCCACGATGTCCACCATTCCAGAGGTTACAGCCGGTTACCACATGGGTGCCGAAATACTGGATCTCGCGCTCGTCACGGACATGGGCGCCGGCATGGGCGGCGAGGTTCCATTGTCGCACGAGGAGGTCCAAAAAGTCGCCGAACAAATGAAAGAGCCGTTCGGCCGGCTGGTCAGCGCGATCGTGGATGAGATGTACGAAAGAGACGCGACGTAGCAACCACTTCATTTCCACTGTCTGATCTTTCCAACTATCCGCAACTTTCCTGCCTCAACGCTGGAGTCTGTCATCAAGACCACCAGCACCCTTAATTGATAAATAATTTATCACTTGAGGGTGTGGCCTTGATGAAAATAAAAATCGCTCATAAAAAATATGGCGATTTTTTTGAATTAATTTTTTAACGATTTCTAGCGCGATTTAGCAATATATTTTTTCGCTATCTCAATTTATCTCTATCTATCTACTCCTATTTCCCCATCTTTCCACTTCTCCCAATCTTTTCTCCCCCAAAATCACAAATCCCTGCGTCTCAATAAATTTTCCAACCAACAACATCCCAATTAATCCATACAACTCAAACACCGCCGTGGAATACGGATGAAATCTCTTGTTTATCCAATTTGAAACAAAACCGGGCGCGTTAACAAAAGAAAACATCCTCTTAACCGCAAACCCAGCAATCCGCAACTTCTCTTGCAACTCCTCTTTTGAATAAAGCGAAATATGAAATTCCGCATGCGGGTCAGTGTTAATCCCGCGCCTCATCAAATAATTCCTGATATACGCATGCTTGCCGAGTTTTGATTCGGAGAACATAGCCAGCGCGCCTCCGGGTTTTAATACTCGGCTTAATTCAGCCAGCCACCCATCCACATTTTTAACATGCCCCAAAACATCAGAAGTATAAATCGCGTCAAAACTATGGTCCGGAAACGGCAGATTTTCCCCGTCATAAACCATCACTTCCGCCCAGATTCCGTGCTGTTTAATTTTTTCTTTGGCAATATCAATTTCCAAAGCCACCACATCAACACCAACCACTTCAACTTTTCTCCCAAACATTTTTTTGAAATCAATCACATCCGCCCCGGTTCCACACCCAACATCTAACAGTCTAATCGTCTCGCCAACTTTACACCCATTCGGCTTGCGCTCAGGGCAGGCTTTTTTACTTTTAACTTTCAACTTAATGTGGCCATACAAAAACCACTTCTTCGGATAAAACAGAAGCTTTAATTTATCTTTCCAAGTTACTGCCTCGCCTCTAAACACCGGCTCCGCGTCCCAAATCTCAACTCCGCCCTCTCCCTTAACCCCCCAGCCCAAAGTTTTGTTTCGTTTATTAATCATACAAACATTTTAACATATAAACAAAACTCATGAAAGCAAAAATTCAATACTCACTTTAATCAAACATGGGGGCTTGAGGGCGACAACTGTTTGAGCCCCCAATCTTTAACACAATGAAAAAACGCAAACAGTTAAGGGGGCGAGTTTTGCGCCCCCAAAACTTTTTGTTACTTTTTGGTTACAAAAAGTAAGGCGCCAAAATAAAACACGCTTAAATAAACCAAACTTGACAACCAATTAATTATCTGCTATAATCTAATCAAACTTAACTAACTTTAATCGTGATAAGGCTGGTAAGTTAGCGAAGAGTTGGCTTAAATAAGCAAAAAACGAGTAGAATTCCACCAAAATGCTATCTTCAATTATCATTAAAAATCAGAATCTAACAAATTCTTCTCTCAAGCTAATCAAAAATTGAACGGTTAGAATTTTTCTGAATACAATTTTCTGATTGCCGATTAAGCATCTTCGCAAAATAACTTATACACTCCCTTACCACTTGGGAAATTTTTTGTATGTCAACATCATTAATCACTCTCGCGATTTCCGCGTTGGGCGGAGGCATCGCAATCGGTATTTTGCTCGGCTACATCTTGCGCAAGAAACTGGCGCAAGCGCAGGTGAATTCGGCCGAAGCTAGAATGGAAAAAATTATCAGCGAAGCAAAAAATAAAGAACAGGAGCTCTTACTCAAAGCCAAAGAACGGGCAATCAAAGTTATAGATGACGCGAAAAACGAGGAGGAACAAAGACGCCGCGAGATACGCCAAATTCAATCACGCTTGGAACAACGCGAAACGTTGTTTGATAAAAAACTGCTTGAATTTGAGGATAGAAAAACCAAATTGCAAAAAAAAGTTGAAGAAATTCAAGAAATAAAAACTCGAATTGAGAACGCCTACTTGTCCGCCATGGAAAAATTGCAAACTGTCGCCGGCTACACTAAAGAACAAGCCAAAGAAGAGCTCTTCAAAGTGGTGGAAGAAAACAGCAAAGAAGATTTGATGGTCCGTTTGATGAAAGTGGAGAAAGTAAATAGTGAAACTTATGAAGAAAAAGCGCGCGAAATCGTACTGGACGCCATCCAACGCTGCGCCACGAATCACTCCACGGAAACCACTTCCAGCTCCGTGGCCCTGCCAAGCGAGGAAATGAAAGGCCGTATTATCGGCAAAGACGGACGCAATATCAAAACGATTGAAAAATTGACCGGTTGTGAATTAATTATTGATGAGACACCGGAAATGATTTTGGTTTCCAGCTTCTCCCCCATCCGCCGCCGCGTTTGCGCTTTGGCATTGGAAAAACTGATCAAAGACGGCCGTATCCAACCAGCTAGAATTGAAGCGTTTATTGAAGAAGCTAAAAAAGAGCTATCGCTGGATATTAAAAAAGTCGGCGAGGAGTCGCTCTACCAGCTCGGCATCACCGGCATTGATCCCAAATTAGTTTCCATTGTCGGCCGACTCAAGTACCGCACCAGCTATGGACAAAACATTTTAAATCACTCAATGGAGGTGGCTTATCTTTCCGGTTTAATCGCCGGCGAGCTGGGAGTTGACGCGGCCAAAGCTAAAAAAGCCGGATTCTTTCACGACATCGGCAAGGCGGTTGATCAAGAAACCCAGGGCAGCCATCCGGAAATCGGCGCAACCATCTTAAAAAAATTCGGCTTAGATGCTGATATGCAAGATGCCGCGTTGAACCACCATGAAGACAAGCCAACATTGTTAATTACGCAAATTGTTAAAGCGGCAGACGCCATCTCCGGCGCGCGAGTCGGCGCTCGGCGTGATACTTATGAACAATATGTGGCGCGTTTGGAAGATTTGGAAAAAACCGCGGGCAATTTCCCGGGGATTGAAAAAGTTTACGCCATTCAAGCCGGCCGCGAAGTCCGCGTGTTCGTCAAACCGGAAACGATTGATGATTATGCCGCGTATAATCTCGCTAAAGACATCGCTAGAAAAATAGAAAATGAATTACAGTATCCGGGTGAAATTAAAGTCTCGGTGATTCGGGAGACGAGGGTGATTGAGTACGCGAGATAAAATTATTAAAAAACTCCCCAAGTGGAGTTTTTTAATAATTTTTATCTGCTGTGGATAAGATTTTTGGCTCTATTGACGACAATTTGTTTAAAATGTTATATTATGTATGTAAGTTAAGCGTTTTTTAATTCTTGTTAACCAAAAATCTTTATGAACAAAGCAGAACTATCACAGAAAATCGCGGAAAAAGTCGGCACTTCTAAAAAAGAAGCCGAGGCAATGATAGAGTCTTTCGTGGATATCGTTACCACCACTCTGGTTGCCAACGGCGAAGTAAACATCGCCGGTTTCGGCGCTTTCAGCTCTCGCACACGCGCCGGTCGCGTCGGCGTCAACCCGCAAAGACCCACGGAAAAAATCCAAATCCCGCCGGTCAGAGTACCGAAATTTAAGGCTGGCAAGGGGCTGAAGGACGCGTTGAAGAAGTAAAGCGTTGATTTAGACTGATTGTGGACAAAGATTACACTGATAGAAAACCACTCGCGAGGGTGGTTTTAGTTGACAACAAAAACAATTCATGTTATTAATTAATTGTTCCCCGATTTAGTTTGGGGTTCTTATGGAGGAATCCAATGAAAGTTGCCAGAATTACCGATGTCACGCTGGTTCAGGATGAAAGCATGGTCAGGTTCGTGATTCGTCTTCTCCTGGAAGGTGGGCTGCGGCTCAATCTGACTGTGGACGATGAGACCTACGAAGGCTACGTCCACAACCTTGACTTCGGCAAGGGTAATGACTGGGTGGTGGCTTTGGTCATGATTCCAGGGCTGAACGATGGGGAGGACGTGAAAGTCAGCATCCGCATGGACGGGACGGTAAGAGTACTCCCGGACGAACTGCAGGAACCTTGAACGAACGAGGTCGGGAACAACTCGCGGGGGTTCGGTTAGCCGAGCCCCCGCCCCCACATTACACAAAAACCACCTGCGAAGGTGGTATTTTTTATTCAACAAATTTATAGGTGTGTATATAAAAATCCCCTCCCCTGTTAGGGGAGGGCGAGGGAGGGGTAGAGTGTTTAACCATTAACCTAATCCTGCCACCACTAAGAGCGACTCACTTCCTTTTCAACTCTTCCGCCCTTTTTTTGCATTCTTCCACTATACCCCACCAGATACTCTGTATATCCTTATAAACCCACTGATTATTATATCGTACAATTTTATAACCCAATTTTTCCAAATCTTTTTCTCTTTTTAAATCTTTTTTATATACCTCGTCATCTTCGTGCACAAAACCATCCACTTCTATAGCCAATCTCAATTCACAACAACAAAAATCAACAATAATTTCGCGTAACCCATAGCCGTTGTTTTTTAAACATATTCACTCTTGGAAGAGTTTTTGAGTCTGTTGGAAGGTAAATCACTCAACCCCCTCCTCGCCTCCCCCTACGAGGGGGAGGGATAAATAAGTCCTACACCCTACGCCCTACAGCCGCGCGAACAAACTCCCTAAACAGCGGATGCGGACGCATTGGACGGGATTTAAATTCCGGATGAAACTGGGTACCCACAAAGAAAGGATGATTTTTTAATTCAACTATTTCCACTAAATTTGATTCCGGGTTAACGCCAACGATTTGCAAATCCGCGTCTTCAATCATCTCGCAATAATCATTATTAAATTCATAACGATGGCGATGGCGTTCGCTGATTTTATCAACACTATACGCTTTTTGCGTTTTACTGCCAACCATCAAAACACATTCATACGCGCCCAACCGCATTGTCCCGCCATAGCGATTCTCACGCACGTTCTTCGCCTGCACCGGACTGATGTGGATAATCGGGTCCGGAGTTTCCGGATCAATTTCAACCGTGTGCGCGTTT
Organism: Candidatus Magasanikbacteria bacterium RIFCSPLOWO2_12_FULL_43_12; assembly: GCA_001783065.1. Lineage (GTDB taxonomy): Bacteria > Patescibacteriota > Patescibacteriia > Magasanikbacterales > UBA922 > 2-12-FULL-43-12. The sequence continues at coordinate 2,987 of MFQN01000024.1, read as the reverse complement.
TTTTTGCCCAATACATTACGCGCGAATTCCACGCAAGCCAACTGCATACCATAGCACAGCCCCAAATACGGTATTTTATTTTCCCGCGCGAATTTAATCGCCCTTATCACGCCTTCAATCCCGCGACCGCCGAACCCGCCCGGCACCACCAGGCCGTCATATTGGCGTAATATATTTATCTTGCTCGGATTAGTCTCAAAGTCCTCTGAATCAATCCACTCCAAAACCGGCTTAACATTATTAAACCAAGACGCGTGTTTTATCGCCTCAATCACGGAAATATACGAATCAGCCAAAGTGAATTCGCCGGTGCTAAAATATTTTCCGACCACAGCGATTTTTACTTCTTTCTTGGTTTTAGCAATTTTTTTATTCAAATCTTTCCACTCAACCAAACCGGCATGGCGCGGACGCAAATGCATCATTTTCAATAATTTATTGCAAACATTTTCTTTATCCAATAACAGCGGAATTTCATAAATTGAAGCCACATCCGGCGCGGAAACGCAGTTATCTGCCGGCACATTACAAAAAATCGCCAGCTTCTCACGCCTCGGTTTATCCAGCTCGGTCTTGCCGCGCGCGATGATGAAATCCGCGTTAATGCCCACGCTGTTTAAGGCGCGCGCCGCGTGCTGGGTTGGTTTGGTTTTCATCTCGCCCAAATGGCTGGGAATCGGCAAATAACTGACTAAAATAAAAGCGACATCGCTCGGATGTTTTAATTTTAAAATTCTCGCCGCTTCCAAAAATAAAATATTTTCATATTCTCCGACTGTCCCGCCCACCTCAATCAACACAATCTCGGCATTGTGTTTTTCGGCCGCGTTATCAATCCGCCTGATGATTTCTTCAGGCACATGCGGAACCACTTGCACACATTTGCCTTTGTATTTCATCGCGCGCTCATTTTGAATTACGGTTAAATACACCCGGCCGGTAGTCATATAACTTTCCGAGCTCAAATCAACGTCTAAAAATCGCTCATAATTTCCCATATCCTGATCGGTTTCATCGCCATCATCAGTAACAAACACTTCCCCATGCTCAACCGGGTTCATTGTGCCGGCGTCAACATTGATATATGGGTCAATTTTAAGCGCGGTAACTTTAAAACCCTTGGCTTTAAAAATCGCGCCCAGCGACGCGCAAGTTACGCCCTTGCCAACGCCGGATAATACTCCGCCAACCACAAAGATATATTTACGAGTTTTTTTGGATAACATAATTTGAAAATTAAAAATTAAAAAAACAATTTTTATCCCCTCCCCACTTAGGGGAGGGCTAGGGTGGGGTAGCATGTAAAACCCTCAACCCCCTCCTCGCCTCCCCCTACGAGTGGGAGGGATTCGACAAAATTTTTAATTTAAAACACCCTCCGTAGCTGGAGGGGCCTTTGACTATCCGGCAGATACTCTGACAATTAATTCCGCTTCCAAACCATGTGGAAATTTTATTTTAACCCGATGCTCGCCGCACTCTTTAATCCCCTTTCGCAAATCAATTTGTCCAACTTGTAAATCAACGCCAAGCTGTTTGCGGACCGCGCGCGCGATTTGTTCCGCTCCCACTCCTGAATAAAGCGTGTTGGCGTCGCTCGTTTTCGCGATAATTTCAATTTCCACCCCATCTAATCGACTGGCAATTCTTTGGCTTTCCACTAACTCGCGTTTCACCTCTCTTGCTCTTTTTTCTTCCAATGCTTTAACAGATTCAATCGCCACAGCCGTGGCCGCTTTCGCCAAACCCTGCTTCAACAAAAAATTCCGCGCGTATCCATCCGCGACCTCTTTTATCTCGTCCTTGCTGCCAACACCCGGCACATCTTTCAAAAATATAACTTTCATAACTAAAACGCCAATGTATAAATTGGTGGTATGAATTTACAGGGGTATTATACAACCCCCTTGAAAAACACGCAAGCATGCGCTATAATCAATGCAATCAGTTTCAATCAGTCTAAATCAATGCTATGAAGTCTGGTATCGTCGCCCTCATCGGCCGTTCTAACGTGGGCAAATCCACCTTACTGAACACTTTGGTCGGCACTAAAATCGCCGCCACTTCTTTTCGTCCGCAAATGACACGGCAGGAGATTCACGGCGTAATAACAACACCCGAAGGTCAAGCGGTTTTTGTTGACACCCCGGGTATTTTCAAAGATAAAAAAAATCCTTTAAGCGCCAAATTGGTCAACAAGGTTACCAACCTGCTGGAACAGGAACTGGATTTGATAATTTACGTCGTTGACCCATCGCGCGAGATCGGCCAGGAAGAACGCGCGGCATTCGGCATGGTTAGACATCTGAAAATTCCTAAACTTTTGGTAATTAATAAATCCGACCTGCCGCCGGACGAACGAAAGTTTGAAGTTGATTATGAAGCTTGGGGAAAAGAATTTAACGGTGTATTCAAATTATCCGCTTTGCGCGCCAGCCACATCAAACCGCTTAAAGAAAAAGTAATGGAACTGCTCCCTGAAGGCGAAATGATGTATCCAGTTGAACAATGGACCAACATTGATAATTATTTTTGGATCGCGGAAATCATCCGCGAAAAAGTTTTTTCGGTTTTTGAAAAAGAAGTCCCCTACGCCATTACCGTGGAAGTTGATAATGTGGAAGAAAAAAAGGACATCACCGTCATTTCCGCGCGAATTTTAACCAATCAAGAAAGATACAAAAAAATCATCATCGGCCGCGACGGCCAAAAAATCAAAGAAGTCGGCCAAATGGCCCGCCGAGAATTGGAAGCCGCGGTAAATAAAAAAATCTACCTTGAGTTGGAGGTAGAGGTGGATAAGCATTGGGTGGAGAGGGTGTAATTCTGTTTATTCCAAAACCACCTGCGAGGGTGAATTTTTTATTTAATAAATTTACAAGTAACACAAAATCCCCTCCCCACTTAGGGGAGGGCGAGGGTGGGGTAGAATGTTTAGCCTACTATCCCGACTTCCACCAAGAATCTGATGGATTTAGAATTAACAA
>MFQN01000023.1 GCA_001783065.1 Candidatus Magasanikbacteria bacterium RIFCSPLOWO2_12_FULL_43_12 | reverse complement strand
AATAAAAAAACCAATCATCTTACAGGGTTGTCTTGCCAGCAAAAAGGCGGTAGAATTGATAGAGAAAGCAGGAGGCAAAATTATTGCTTAATTTTGGAATGTAACTGTCATTGCGAGGAGGCCGACGTTCGTCGGCCGACGAAGCAATCCAGTCGTCAACGGTTAACGAGTGTGGATTGCTTCGTCGTCGCTCGAGCTCCTCCTCGCAATGACAGATAGCGGGCTTCGGATTAATTATTGGTAATTATTATGTGGGATAAATTCAGACAAATTTGGAAAATAAAAAATTTGCGCAATAGCGTCCTCTTTGTTTTGGGGATGCTGGTAATTTTTCGTTTAGCCGCTCATATTCCGGTGCCGGGCATTGACGCGGAGAATTTAGGCAAATTTTTAGCCAGCAATCAGATTCTTGGCTTGTTGAATGTTTTTTCCGGCGGAACTATGGAAAATTTTTCCGTAGTCATGTTGGGCGTGGCGCCATATATCACTTCTTCAATTATCTTTCAGCTTTTGGCGATGGTTGTTCCAAGTTTGGAAGAATTGTCAAAAGAAGGGGAAGCCGGTCAGCAAAAAATTAACATGTATACCCGTTTGGCAACCGTGCCATTGGCGGTATTGCAGGCCTATGGCATGATTCAGCTTTTGAATCGTTCGCAGTATCAAATATTGCCAGACTTGAGCATGTATCGCTTGTTGGCGATGATGCTGACGATTACCGCCGGCACGATTTTTTTAATGTGGATTGGCGAGTTAATTACCGAGCGTAAGATTGGCAACGGTGTTTCCTTGTTGATTTTTGCCGGAATTATGGCGGCTCTGCCGCAAGCGGTGCAGAAAGCAGCGGTAAACTATACGCCGGCAGACCTTTATACTTATGTTTTATTCGCCGCGATTGCCGTAGGCACCGTGGTTGGCGTTGTGGTGATTAGCGAAGGCCAGAGAAATGTGCCGGTGAGTTACGCGAAGCAGATTCGCGGCAATCGCGTGTATGGCGGAGCAAATACTCATTTGCCATTGCGCGTTAATATGGCTGGCGTGATTCCGATTATCTTCGCGATTTCAATTATTTTATTCCCATCAATGATCGCGCAGTTTTTTGTCAACGGTTCCGGTTTGTCAGCGTCAATCGCGCGCCAAGTGGTTGGGTTTTTCAATAATCAAGCGGTTTACGCGATTATGTATTTTGTTTTAGTCTTTGGCTTTACGTATTTTTACACCGCGGTTATTTTTCATCCGCAGAAGATCGCTGAAAATTTACAGCGCCAGGGCGGTTTTATCCCCGGTATTCGTCCGGGCAAAGAAACGGAAAAATATTTAGGGCACACAATGAGTCGTCTGATTTTCAGTGGCGCGTTGTTTCTCGCTCTTATCGCTATCTTGCCGTTATTACTGCAAGCCTTCACCGGCACGCAGTCATTGGCCATCGGCGGCACCAGCTTGTTGATTGTGGTTAGCGTGGCGATTGAAACCGCGAAACAAATTGACGCGCAGTTGGAAGTGTATGAATATGATAGGATGTGAGCGGATGTGCGAACCTACGAAAAGAGTACGAAATTACGAACTACGAAAACCGTCCCAACAATTGCATTGAGGCGGTTTTTTAAATCTTGTCTAACTTGTCCAATTATGATAATCTTAACTTAACAAATTTAATAAAGAGTTATGAAGAAGATTATCATTTTAATGGGAGTACCTGGCTCCGGCAAGGGCACTCAAGCGAAAAAAATCGCTAAAAAATACAATTACGGTCATATTTCCACCGGTGATTTGTTGCGCGCGTTGGATAATAATCAAAGTGCGGATCCGGAGGATAAAAAGAAGTTGGCGGAAATGAAAGCTGGCAGATTAGTCGCCGATGATTTAATTTACAAATTGGCTTTCCGCGAGATGGATGGATATTTGGATGCGGGTAGAGGCGTGGTTTTGGACGGCGCGATTCGCAATGTTGAGCAGGCAAAAAAATATCAGGAATATTTTGTTGGGAAAAAATTGAAAGACGAAGTATTAGCGATTGAGGTCGCTCTGTCAGACGGATCAAGTTATAACCGCCTGACTAAACGCAAAGTCTGTCCGGTCTGCGGTTTTATTCTGCCATATTCTCCGGAGAACGAGTTAAAAATGGACTGTCCGGAATGTAACGCTAAACTAATCGTCCGCGCTGATGATAATCCGGAAACAATCAAAAAACGGATTATTGAGCAGGGCAATCAGGCGATTAAACCGATTTTGGATTATTACGCCGGTTTAGGACTGTTGTTCAAGGTTGATGGCGAGCCGGCAATTAAGGAGGTGGAGAGGGAGATTGAGAGGGTGATAGATAATCAGGAATTAGTTATTAGTGACGAGTGATGAGCAATTTGTCATTCCCTTGAAAAAGGGAATCCAAAAATCGTAAAAACTCCCTAATGGGAGTTTTTTGGTTTCATTTCCGGGTGTTGTTTGGCAAAATCTTTAACCGGTATGTCTTGTGAGCTTGAAATAATCAGTCGGTTTTGGTAAAATAGTCGCGTATGTCCTACCTCAAAACCCCAGACGAAATTAAACTCATCCAAGAAGGCGGGCGGATTTTGGGCGAGATTTTGGAGAAATTGGCAAAAATGGTTTTGCCTGGCGTCAACACTTTTGAAATAGACAAAGAAGCCGAGCGTTTGATTAGATCAGCAGGCGGAAAGCCGGCTTTTAAGGATTATAAGGGCAGGAAAAACGACCGGCCGTTTCCGACCACGATTTGCGCGTGCGTGAACGAAGAGCTGGTGCATGGCATCGCGAGCAAAAATAAAGTGTTGAAAGAAGGGGATATTTTTAGTATTGATATTGGAATGGAGTACCCGAGTCCAAAGTCTTTAAAGTCAATAAAGTCCGTAAAGACGATGAGTGAGCGAGGATATTTTACTGATACGGCGGTTACGGTGGCAGTGGGGAAGATTCCGGAGAAGACGAAACAGTTATTGAATGTAACGAGAAAAGCTTTGGAAATTGGAATTAAACAGTGCGTGGTTGGAAATACCATTACTGACATCGGAAGGGCGATTCAAAATTATGTTGAGCCGCAAGGTTATGGAATTGTCCGCGATTTAGTTGGACACGGAGTCGGCCATGCGGTGCACGAAGAGCCGCGGGTGCCGAATTATTATAACAAAGAAAGCGAGAAATGGATTTTACAGCCCGGAGTTGTTATCGCGATTGAGCCGATGATTACGATGGGCGACTGGCACATTGTCACCGCCGACGACGGCTGGAGCGTCAAGACCGCTGACAACAGCTTGTGCGCGCATCAGGAACATACTATTGTTATTACAGAGGATGGGCCGATAGTTGTCACTCGCCGGCCATCAGAAAAGCTATGAATATAATAGCCATTGATTACGGTTCCAAAAATATTGGCCTTGCTTGGTGCGATGACGCGCTCGGGGTGGTTTTGCCGTTCGGCATGGTGCAGAATGCAGATAACAGGACGCATAACGAATTGGTGAACTTGATCAAAAAAGAAAAAATTGACAAGATAGTGATTGGTTTGCCATTGGGATTGGATGGAAAAGAAAATAACAACACTACGCGAGTTAGAAAGTTTGTTGATGATTTGAAAAAAGAAATAAAAATTCCCGTTGATTTTGTTGATGAACGATTCACTTCCGCGCAAGCTGACAGGATGGACGGTGGCATGGCAGGCGCGAGTCGCGATGAAAAAGCGGCGATGGTGATACTAGAGTCGTATTTAGCGAAGCAATAGGCAGAATAAGCAAAGTAAGCAGAATAAGTAAAATCGTTCGATGTGCCTTATTTACTTAATCTGCCTAATTTGCTTACTAGCTGATTTTTATGTTTTTCTTCAGCACAATAATCAACGCGCCGGTGCAGGATAAGAACGACGAGCCGGTCGGGAAATTGAAAGATGTGGCGATTGAATTAGCTAAAGGAAAAAAATTTCCTTCCGTGGTCGGTCTTATGGTGCGCAATCGCAAAGAAAAGCGGGATTTTTACATCAGCGCGGAAAAGGTCGCGGCCTGGAGCCATGATGGTCTGGTGTTAAATACATCAAGTGTGGAAGCTGAAAATGTTCAACCGAAAGACGGGATTCTTTTTTTGGGAAAACATATCGTGGACAAGCAGATTGTTGACTTGGCCGGAGTTAGAGTCGTGCGCGTGAATGATTTGCAATTCGGACCGGTGCAAAATCAGATGTGTCTTTTGGCGATTGATGTAAGCACAAGCGGGCTTTTGCGGCGCATTGGTTTACGAACGCCGGCGGACGGTTGGCTTAAACCGCATCTTTTAGAGTGGAATCAAGCGCATTTGATTGGCGACCGATTGCAGTTGAGCAAGGGTCGCGAGGATCTTGTCCGCCTGCACCCGGCAGACATTGCCAACATTGTGGAAAAGTTGAATATTAGGCAAGGCAGTTCGTTGTTGCGTTCGTTAGATAAGTCAACTGCCGCGAAAGTAATGGAAGAGGTAAGTCCGCGCATTCAAAAAATGTTGATTCAACATCTTGGTTCGGAACGAGCGGCGGTAATTTTGGAAAAAATGTCAATGGATGAATTGGTAGATTTGATTCAGTTATTGCCATCGCGCGAGTCGCAGGAAATTATAGAAAAATTGCCGGCGCAAAAAGATATTGGCAAGGTAAAGAAAATTTTAGCGTATCATGAGAATGAGGCCGGTGGTTTGATGACCACCGAGTTTATTTCCGCGCAACCGCATACTGTGGTGTCAGAAGTTGTTGAGAAAATAAAACGGGATTCGCATCAGCATAGATCAATTCATTTTGTTTATGTCGTGGATGAAAAAAAACATTATTTGGGCGTGGCGTCTTTGCGGCGTTTGATAATCGCGGATCCAAAACAAACAATCAAATCAATTATGAAAAGATCGCGGCGCACGCCGGTGGTAAACGCGGAACAAAAGGTGATGGAAATAGCGGCGACTATGACAAAATATAATTTGCTGTCTATCGCCGTCCTGGACAATAATCGGAAACTGCTTGGCGTGGTGACGGTTGATGATATAATGCGGCACTTGGTGCCAAACGCGTAATTTTTGATGTAAAATAATTTTGTGTAATTTGGACGCCATCTGTCATTGCGAGCCTTCGCAGGCGAAGCAATCCACGGCACTGTCACACTCTCACGATTGCTGGATTGCTTCGTCGCGCGAGCTCCTCGCAATGACAGTTTGGTCGCCAAAATAATTAAATATACAAAAGTATTTACATACTCGTTTACTATGGGTAAGAGATTACAACATTTTTGGTTGAAGTTGTTGTTTTTTTTCTCGGTCATCGGACCGGGGATTATTGCCGCGAACGCGGACAATGACGCCGGCGGCATCAGCACTTATTCGGTCGTGGGCGCGCACTTTGGCATTAAAATGCTTTGGGTGTTGTTTTTGATTACTTTTTCATTGGCGGTCACGCAGGAAATGGGCGTGCGCATCGGTTTGGTCACGCGGCAAGGGTTGGGCGGAGTGATTCGCGAGAATTTTGGCGTGCGTTGGACTACTTTTGCCATGTTCGTAATGTTAATCGCCAACCTCGGCACAATGACCGCGGAATTTGCCGGCATCGGTTCCGCGTTTTCCATTTTTGGCATCAGTAAATATATTGCCGTGCCTCTGTCCGCGATCGCGGTGTGGTTTATTTTGTATCGGGGTTCATTTAAAACCACGCAGAAAATATTTTTGGTTTTTTCCGCTTTTTATTTGGTATATATTATAAATGGTTTTATAATCAAGCCGGATTTTAATGAAGCCGCTTTGGCTTTAATCAAACCGACTTTGGAATTTACCGCTCCGTTTCTTCTCACCATGATCGCTTTGATCGGCACCACTATCACGCCTTGGGGCCAATTTTTCATTCAATCATATGTTGTTGATAAGGGTCTTAATCTCAAGCATTATAAAATTGAAAAGTCCGAGGTGTTTATCGGAGCTTTTATCACCAATATTGTTAGTTTTTTTATCATTATCAGCACTGCTTACACATTATATAAAGCCGGCATACGAATTACTGACGCGAAAGACGCGGCCATGGCTTTGGCCCCGATCGCTGGAGAGTTTGCCAAATTTTTGTTTGGCTTCGGATTGTTTGTCGCCTCAATGTTGGGCGCGCTCATCCTGCCGGTCGCGACCGCTTATGCGGTTTGCGAAGCATTTGGTTTTGAATATGGGTTTGACAAGAAATGGAAAGAAGCGCGGATTTTTTATGGCATTATTCTTTTAGCCGTTGTCTTACCGGCGATTTTAGTTTTAATTCCTAGTTTGCCGTTAATTAAAGTTATGGTGTTGTCGCAGGTTGTCAACGGTATTTTACTGCCGATTATTTTAATATTTGTTTTAAAGATTATAAACAATAAAAATATCATGGGCGAACATATTAATAAACCGATTGGGAATATTATTGCGTGGTTGACAGTGGTTGGTATTATCGCGGCAACGGTAATTTTAGTTGTTTCATCATTTTTTTATAAGTTTTAAGTATGTTGACGATTGTATTAAGCAGACGAGACTTCCGTGAAGCCGATCAGATTATTAGTTGTTATACCAAAGCCAAAGGCAAAGTAGAGTTATTGGCGCGCGGGGTTAAAAAAATCACTTCAAAAAATTCGGCTCATCTTGAGCCGTTTTCTTTGGTTGACATTGAAATCGCGCCCGGCAAAGGGATTGGCCATCTCACAAAAGTCCAGCCGATAAATTATTTTTCCAGCATCAGGAATGATTTGCAAAAAAGTTTGTCCGCGGGATACGTGGTTTCGTTATTAGACAAGATATTGCATGTTGGCGAGAAAGATGAGAGGATTTTTGAATTATTGTTTGGTTGGTTGGAACATCTTAATTTTCAATTTTCAATTTTCAATTTTCAATTGCTTGACGGTTTTATCGTCAAATTGTTAAATTGTTTAGGATATGATATCACACAGACGGGAGGATTAAGTTTGGAATTAAAAAAAGATTTGGAGTTGTTAAAAAATAGTGATTGGCAAGTGATTTCAGAATGCGCGAATCAGATAACTGGAAACGACAAATTACATCAGTTTATCTATAATTTTTTGGTTGAAAGGCTGGAGAGGAGAGTTGTGGATTGGGTAAAATAAAAAAACCGCCTAAGCAGTTGATAATGGGATTGGCGCGGGAAGAGAGAGGCAGACTTCTCTTCCCGCGTTATTTGCCGCAGACAATGGCGGCGATGAACAGAAGGAAGCCGCCGGCGATGAGGAACTTTACGATTCCCCACGCCGTACCAAACAACCTCGTTATCCGGTAGGCCGCGCCCGGGACGAGCGCGTCAAGAACCGAAAAGAACATTATATTATACCACAAAACCACCCCTTTGTCAAGGGGCGGTTTTTGTTATTTTTGATTTTTTTGGCTTAAATTAGCCATTTTCTCGTCCGCCAACTTCGTACCAATTAATCTTCCGCGAGATGAACATTACTGCGGCGAGGATGAAGAATAGACCGATACTGCCGATTAAGAGCGCGTAATCTTGGAGTTGCAGGATAGTGTAAATGAAAGTGTAAATAGCAATAAGAATTAAAGACAGGATTATTGTCGCGCGCGTGTTTTTAAACACAGTTTTTGTGTATAAAGAAGTCATCAACAGGATTGAGGCCGCGGAAATCAGATACGCGTAATTAAATCCCAGATGTTCAGAAATGGAAAGCAGGAGAGTGAAGAACAACACCAGCGCCAGGCCAACCAAAATATATTGGAAAGGATGGATGCGGGTGCGGTTGAATATTTCCACGAAAAAGAAAATCAGGAAAGTGAGCGCGATCATCAGAATTGCATATTTTACCGCGCGGGATGTTTTTTGATATTGATCCACCGGCACCATCAGTTTCACGCCAAAGGCTGAGCCGATTAAGCTGGAGTTGGATAATTCAGCGAAGCTTTGCGGGTAATTGCGGTTGAATTGCAAGACTTTCCATTTGGCGGTGAAGCCGGAGTCGGTAACATCGCGTTCATCCGGCAAAAATGTGCCGTCAAAACTCGGATTGCTCCAATTTGATTTAATTTCCACATTAGTTTCACTGCCCAGAGGCAAGAAATTCAATCGCTGACTGCCGTTTAAATCCAATACCAATTTGAAATTATAACTGACATCATTGCTTACCGGAACTTTCGCGCTGACTCCGGACCCGCTCACAGAAACAGTATCTGGCATTATTCCTTTTATCGGCATTATTTCTCCAAACCGTTCGCTATCACTGTTGTACTGGATGGGCACCGTCAAATCCAAATATTTGCCGATGTCTCCCTGAACGCCCGGTTCTAAATTAATCGCCGCGCCATTCCAAGCGAAAGCGATTTTTTCTTTTATCCCCCTCATGTCCGGAATATTAAGCGATACCGAGGCTTGATCTAAAAATACATCAGCCGGATTGATATTTAATTTACTCCAATCCGGCGCTTTGAATCCGCCGCTTAAATCAAGTTTTGAATTATACACCACGACATCATACATTCCGCGATTGAGCATTTTTGGTTCAATATTTCCGCTGATATCCAAACGCTCCGGCAAAAAATGCGCGTAAGAAATAGTTTCAACAACTTTGGTCGGGTTATCTTTGTCTTTGAGATATTTTTTGTAGGGAATAGTCAAAATCGGGCCGGCGACAGTTTGCTCGTTGCTCCATTTAGAACTTACTTCGTTAATCGCTTCCTGGCTTCGGGATTCCCGCTCGTAGACTATGGAGCTTATCATGCCGGTTGGGATTAAGAGCAAAAGCGATAACACACCGATTAAAATCAGTCGTAGAATTACGGAGTTGCGGGCTGATTCTTTGATTAATTGCATAGAAGTTGATTAAGAATTAACAATAGGAAGTATATGGGTTTGGGAGGTGGATGTCAAGGTTAATTTGACAAAATTTTTTCTCTTTGCTATACTATAATCATATGAAAACTACGCGATTAAATAATAACAATATTTCACCCGTTGGCGGAGTGTAGTTTTTCAATGTTAAAAAACTGATTACACCCGCTGAATAGGCGGGTTTTCATATTGATTCCGAGATAGTTCAATTGGTAGAACGCCTCGCTGTTAACGAGGAAGTTGCAGGTTCAAGTCCTGCTCTCGGAGCCAAATTGTATGGTATAATATTTACGCATGAAAATTTTATTGAACAATCGCGAAATTGAATATCAAATTAAAAAAAGCATCCGCGCTCGGCGGTTGCGGGTGGTGGTGTATTGCGACGCGCGCGTAATCGGGAAAGTCATGAGAATCGGCGGAGGGCGGCGCGAGTATAAAAAACATTGCGAGCAAGCGCGCGAGTTTGTTTTAAAAAAAATAGAAAGCATAAATAAAATTTACAAGTTTTGTTTTAAAAAAATATCAATCAGAAATCAGAAAACTCGCTGGGGAAGCTGTTCCAAAAACCGGAACCTGAATTTTAATTATAAAATTATTTTTCTGCCGGAAAGATTGGCCGAATACATTATCGCGCATGAATTGTGCCATTTGCAAGAATTTAACCATTCAAGGAATTTTTGGAATTTGTTGTCAACGGCAGTGCCTGATTGTCGGCAATGCCGGAAAGATCTGCGGAAGGGGATCAGCTTGAAATAAAAAACATTTAGTGTTAGTATTTGAACATAACCACAAACAAATAGAAAGGATGGTGGTTATGGTGCCTAAAACACGGCGGGAATGTCCCGCTGAATCAGCCGGCGCTGTCGCTGTGTCGTGGGATCAACTACTGGATGCCCTGCTCAAGACGCTTCATCTTACCAGAATAGATGAAGAGGTGGTGGCACTGTTGCGTCGTTTGCCGCCTCTACTCACCGATCTGTCTGCCGACGATATTGGTGTCATGTCAGTCGGTCTCCTACCGGTCACGAGAACGCAGGCGCTGAAGGAGGTGCGCCAGTGGCGTAGAACGCCTGGAGGAGCGTTCGCCATGATGCGTTATATACTCAATCCGCACATCTTGCACGACACAGATTTCATGCCGCGCAACACTCACGTGGTCGCGTTGGGCCAGGACGATGGAGCACAAGTGTTGTCATTTACTCCCCACACGCGCGATCTCTTTGTCGAACCACGCAACACCAGTTGGCGTTACGACCACATGATGTTTCTGGTTTTGAAGGGAAAGAAAGGATGATACCCGTCGTTCTTGTCTGTTCTTTACCGCTCGCCTTCGCCCGGTCATCCGATCGGGCTTCATCATTTTAATCTTGCTTATTTAAGCAAAAACTGATAAAATTTAAAATGTGGTGCAGGATGATTTTTTTCGTCCTATGTCCTACGTCTTATGTCTTAAGTCTGGAAAATATGCACACTTTTATTAAAGATTTATCAAACAAAGTAGGCGAAGAAGTTACAATCAAAGGCTGGTTGAACAATAAACGTTCGTCCGGCAAGATTGCGTTTTTGGAAATCCGTGATGGGTCAGGTTTCGCGCAAGCCGTGGCGGTTAAAGACAGTTTGCCGGCGGAAGTTTGGCAAGGGATTGAGAAGTTGACGCAAGAATCATCTTTGGAAGTGACAGGTAAAGTGACAAAGCATCCGAAGCAGGAGGGGGTATTTGAATTGCAAGTGTGCAAGTGTGCAGGTGTGCAAGTTGCGAGTGAGTATCCGATAAGCAAAAAAGACCACGGGCCGGAGTTTTTGATGGACAACAGGCATTTGTGGTTGCGGTCAAAAAAACAGTGGGCGATTTTGCGGATTCGCGATACTGTTGAGACCGCAATCAACGAGTATCTGCACAGCCAAAATTTTATTCGCACAGATTCGCCAATTTTCACCCCCAACGCTTGCGAAGGAACGACAACGCTTTTTCCAGTGCCATATTTTGATTTAGGCACAGCTTATCTTTCTCAATCCGGACAATTATATATTGAAGCCGCGATCGCGTCAGTCGGGCGGTGTTATGATTTTGGCCCGGTTTTTCGCGCGGAAAAATCAACTACCAAACGGCACTTGACCGAGTTTTGGATGATGGATGCTGAAGCCGCGTTTGTTGAGCATGATGAAAATTTAAAAATTCAAGAGGGCTTGGTTAAAGCGATTGTAAAAAAGTGTTTGGAAAACTGCCAGCAGGAATTTTCTGCGCTGGAACGCGACACTGTTGCTTTGAAAAAAATGCTTGACAAGCCATTCAGCCATTATTTTTACGATGAGGCGATCAAAAAATTAAATAAATTAGGCAGTGATATAAAATATGGCGAGGATTTGGGAAATGATGATGAGGGTTTGCTGACAAAAGATTCTGATGTGCCGGTGTTTATAGAAAAATGGCCAAAGAGCATCAAATCGTTTTATATGAAAATAGACCCGGAAAATTCGGACCGAGTTTTGAATGATGATCTAATTGGGATTGAAGGGGCGGGGGAGTTGATTGGCGGGTCCCAGCGCGAGGATGACTATAATTTATTGTTAGAACGAATTCGCCATGAAGGTTTGAGCGAGAAAGATTATGAATGGTATTTGGACTTGCGCAAATACGGTTCTGTGCCGCATTCAGGTTTTGGCATTGGCGTGGAGCGCGTCGTGCGCTGGATTTCCGGCGCGGAGCATATCAGAGAGTGTATCCCGTTTCCGCGCACTATCAATCGTTTGAGACCTTGACCAGAGGATTGTGGATAAGTCGAGCTTGACAAATATTTACACCCAGTATATACTTTGTATATATTAAGTATCAACTTTGTGTATATGAAAAGTGCCATAATTACTCTTAAAACAGATCCTATTGTTAAAACCAAAGCGCAAAAGGTGGCAGCCGATTTGGGTTTTAGTTTGAGCGCGGTGTTGAATGGTTTTTTAGTTGAGTTCATTCACAAGAAGGAAATTCACTTTGGCGATCGTGCCGAAGAACCGAGCGAACATCTTAAAGAAATGATTAGAGAGTCAGAAGAAGATTATAAAAACGGTTGGGTTTCGCCGGCTTTTGACAATGCCGGGGATGCTGTTGATTGGTTAGATAATCCGAATCGTAAATATGTACGTGACTTTCAGCCGGACGTTTCAGAAAAAAATTGAGAAAGTACCACAAAAGATAAAGACAGCGTTTAAAACCCGCTTGTCTTTATTTTTGAGTGAACCATTCAATAAAATTTTAGAAAATCATCCCCTGAAAGGCGAATGGAAAAATTTTCGGAGTATAAATATTACCGGCGATTGGCGGGCGGTATATCGCGATTTGGGCGATGGAAAAATGGAGTGGGTGGAGTTTGTAGAAATTGGTACGCATAGCGAATTATTTAAATAATTTTTTTATGTACCACAGCAAGCAACTGCCGGAAAAATTTTTAGAGCGCCTGACAGAGATGTTTGGCGTTTCTTTGTTTAGGGAAATTGAAAAAACTTTTGTTGAACGTTGCACTACTTTTAGAATTAATACGGTAAAGAGTAAAAAAGAAACAGTGATTGCGGCGTTGAATCAAAATGGTTTTAAATTTGAAAGAGTTTCGTGGTATAAAGACGCGTTTATTTTGAAAAACAAAAGCAAGCGGGAGCTGACGGATTTGAATATTTATAACGAGGGTAAAATTTATATTCAGAGTTTGGCGAGCATAATTCCGCCGCTGGTGTTGGATCCGCAACCGGGAGAAAAAGTTTTGGATTTAACTGCCGCGCCCGGGAGCAAGACTTCGCAGATTGCGGCGTTGATGCATCAGGAAGGGGAATTGGTGGCGAATGATAATAATAAAATAAGATTTTTTAAGTTAAAGCATAACATGGAAGCGCTTGGTGTCGTCTGTCATTGCGAGGAGCGAGGAACGAGCGACGAAGCAATCCAGAACGGACGCTGGATTGCCACGCTCCCTTCGGTCGCTCGCAATGACAGTTGGCGTTTTTCGTTGAGGATGGAATATGGTTCTTCGTTGTGCAGAGAGTTTCCTCTTTACTTCGACCGTGTGCTGTTAGACGCTCCTTGTAGCGCCGAAGCGCGGTTTATCGCCGGCGAGCCGAAAACTCACGGCTACTGGAAAGAGCAAAAAATAAAAGAAATGGCGTATAAACAATGGGGGCTTTTACTTGCGGCGTGGAGCGCGCTAAAATTCGGCGGAATTTTGGTTTATTCCACCTGCACTTTCGCGCCGGAAGAAAATGAATTGCAGATAACGAAGTTTTTAGAGAGAGTGAATGATGGTGAGATATTGGATATTAAGATATTGAAAGATATTCGGCGATTGCCGATTGTTAAGATTTGGAAGAATAAAGCGGTAAATTCTGAAGTCGTCAAAAAAGCCATGCGGATAATGCCGACAAAAGATATAGAGGGATTTTTTGTGTGTAAGTTGAGGAAGTTGTAAAGAATTATATGGATAATTTTGTGCACAGTTTTATTCTATTGACAAAGCATCTCAATTATGCTACAATTAGGATAGTATACTAACCTAATTAAACTAAAATATGTTAATACCGCGTATTTTACAGCAGAAAATTGATGGTGTTTTATTCAAAAATAAGGTAATTTTGCTTTTTGGCGCAAGACAGGTCGGCAAAACAACGCTTCTTCGCGAGATACAAAAAAAGCGCCCGGACAATTCTGTTTATTTAAATTGCGATGAACCTGACGTGCGCGCGTCTTTTACAAACACGACTTCCACGGCTTTAGGCGCTTTAATTAAAGGTAAAAAATTGGTCTTGCTTGACGAAGCGCAAAGAGTCAATAATATCGGGTTAACATTAAAACTAATGGCGGATAATTTTCCGGAAACACAAGTGATAGCCACCGGCTCGTCCGCTTTTGAATTATCAAACAAAACAATTGAGCCGCTGACAGGACGCAAGCACGAGTTTTTTTTATTCCCATTTTCTGTTGAAGAATTAAAGCAGGTCAAGCCGGCGCTTGAATTAAAACGTCTGCTTCCGCAAATGATGATCTATGGCCTTTACCCGGAAGTGGAAGAAAGAAGCGGAGACGCTGAAAATATTGTGAAAGAGCTCGCGCGCAGTTATTCTTACAAAGATGTTTTGCAATATCAAGGCATACGAAATCCGGAGTTGTTGGAAAAACTTTTGCAAGCGGTTGCTTTGCAGATAGGCAATGAAGTTTCATATAATGAGCTTGGGCGTGTGGTTGGCGCGAATAAAGCAACAGTGATCAATTATTTGAGTATTTTAGAGAAGGCCTTTATAATTTTTCGCTTGCGTCCTTATAGCCGCAACCAGCGCAAAGAACTTTCTAAGATGCACAAAATATATTTTTACGACACAGGCATCCGCAACGCTCTGATAAACAATTTTAATCCTTTGCAGATGCGCGCTGACATTGGCGCGCTGTGGGAAAATTTTTGGATTAGCGAACGGATTAAGAATAACAACAACCATGGGCTGGATGTGAATAAGTATTTTTGGCGTACCTATTCGCAACAAGAGGTTGATTATGTTGAAGAAGCCGGCGGCAAATTGCAGGGTTTTGAGTGTAAGTGGTCGGAAAGCAAAAAGGCTAAAGCGCCGTCGGAATGGGCGGCTCTTTATTCCGCGGCAGATTATCAAGTTATTACGCCGGATAGTTTTTTTTGATGAGTTATAAATTGGCGGGTAATTTTATGCACAGTCCAAGATTGACAAAAGATCATTTTTTTGCTAAGATAAATTATTCGTTCTTTACACAATTTTTTGTCTAAATTAATCAAGAATGAGAAGAGCTTTTGCTTTGTTTAAAAAAGTATGGCGAAAGCTCTTCTAATGTCTGGAAGGGTGCCCATGAGGAATGGGTGGTATCTGACTCTTTTAGGGAGGTGTGCCATGAGCAGTGGCGACAGCAATGTGTTCGAGGGTTTGTTCAAGTTGTGGGCGTCCATCTGCAAGATGATCTTGGACGGCGCTCGCAAGGCCGAGGAGGTGGCCAAATATCTCCAGCGGGTCAATGACGACCCCAACTTCCTGGAGAAGCTGGATCATCCGGCGCAGGCTTCGGTCAACACCGACATCCCGACCGATGGCTGGGCTACGGAGTGGACTCGGTTCTACCAGCAGGTCTTCGGAATTACCGTTGACCTTTCCAAGGTTTCAATCCCGGACGATCCTGGCGGGTTCGGGTGGGTGGTGTTCGTGGCCAAAGGACTCACTCTGAATCAGGTCTGGGCCAAGTGTCGTGATTCGTTTCCGTGTTTTTCCTGCTACGGAGACGACATGGATCGCACAGTGTCCACGAATGATCGTACGGCCGAGGCCGACTACGCCCTAAGGTTTCGCAACCGAGTGGAGGCGGACGAAGAGAACAAAAACTTCTCAGCCAACCAGCTCACCAAGCGTGGCGGAAAGAACATAACTCTGCTCGAGCGTCTCCTGCTCGGTCTCTTCATCTGGTGGCGCACCGGCG
Source organism: Candidatus Magasanikbacteria bacterium RIFCSPLOWO2_12_FULL_43_12 (assembly GCA_001783065.1). Classification (GTDB taxonomy): domain Bacteria; phylum Patescibacteriota; class Patescibacteriia; order Magasanikbacterales; family UBA922; genus 2-12-FULL-43-12. The sequence goes on along the minus strand of MFQN01000023.1, from coordinate 6,654 downwards.
GATTTCACCTGGATCTGCTGAACTGGACGCTCTGCGCTGGTTCGCGCGGTCTCGATGGTGTCGGTCCGTACGTCGGCTGGTACGGTGGTCAGCTTCAGGTCGGCAGCTACCATCCTGACGTTGCCAGCGGTGGCATCTGCTCTCGCTCCGCAGTCTAACCCTTTTCGCTTCCGCTCTTTAACCATTTCGCCAATTTAGTTTTTCGTTCATTCTCACCTTTGGCCTCCGGAAATCTCCGGAGGTCGCTTGCTTTTTAAAAATAATTAAAATATGTGCATCTTGCCAAAAAAGTCCGAATTTGCTAAAATAGATGTATATTTAAATATAATCTTACTTGCTCAAAAGGTGGTGGTAGGAAAGATTCCTCCCCACCACGGGCGGGTCGGAATGACAATTCTAAAATATGCGTACAAACACTTGTGGAGAACTTAATATCAACCACGTTGGCCAGGAAGTAACAATCACCGGCTGGGTGCAGACCAGACGCAATTTGGGTAAAATTGTGTTTTTGGATGTCCGCGATAGAGCCGGTTTAGTGCAGGTCGTCTGCGTGCCAAATGATTTGGGCGCTGATTATGATTTGGTAAAAGATGTGCATAGTGAATATGTGGTTGAAATTAAAGGTTTGGTAAACAAGCGCGGGGCCAAAAATGTTAATTCTGATTTAGCTACCGGCGAGATTGAAGTATTAGCCAAAGGATTTAAAGTTTTGGCAAAAGCCGAGCCATTGCCATTGGATTTAGAAGATGAAAAAATCGGTTTAGACGTGCATTTGGATAATTTGCCGTTGACTTTGCGTACTGAAAAATGGAGAGCGGTTTTTAAAGTGCAAAGCGAAATTGTGGAAGCGTTTAGAGCTTTTTTGCGCGCGGAAAATTTTACTGAATTTCAGTGTCCAAAAATAGTTGGCGATTCCACCGAGGGCGGTTCCAATGTTTTTGAGATAAAATATTTTGATGCCAAAGCGTATTTGGCGCAAAGCCCGCAGTTTTATAAGCAGATAATGGCGGGGGTTTTTGAGCGAGTATTCACGGTTGGCAATGTTTATCGCGCCGAGGAACACGCTACCACGCGCCACATAAATGAGTACACCAGTTTGGATTTAGAGTTTGGCATGATAAAAGACCACACCGATGTTATGGAATTGGAAACAAAATTTTTGCGTTATTTATTGGATCATTTGGACAAAACAGTCGCGCGCGAATTAAAATTACTAAATTACGTTCGGCCGGAATTGCCGGATAAAATACCGGTTTTTAAATTACGCGAAGCGCAGGAGCTAATTAAAAAAGAAACCAAAACGGATCATACCGCAGAGCCAGATTTAGAACCAAGCGAAGAAAAATGGATTTGCGAATACGTGAAGAAAAAATTTAAGTCTGATTTTGTCTTTGTAACTCATTACCCGACTGTCAAACGTCCAATGTACACTTATCCTGATGAAGCTGATCCGGAATTTACCAAGAGTTTTGATCTGCTTTTCCGCGGGGTGGAGGTGACTACCGGCGGCCAACGTATCAATGATTACGAACAGTTGGTTGCCAATATCAAAAAATGGGGTTTGAAACCGGAAAAATTTGAGTTTTATTTAGAAGCATTTAAGTATGGCATGCCGCCGGAAGGCGGGCTGGCGATTGGTTTGGAACGGATGACTGCCAAACTGCTGGATATTGATAATATTAAATACGCCACGCTGTTCCCGCGCGATTTGAACCGCATTGATTTGCAGATTTCTCTCCCGGAGTATAAGCAAAAAAAGGATTGATTGGAGTTGTATGAAATTAAGTGCTCTCCAGCAATTTATTCTACTAAGATGTCTGGAGGATGGGGGGAAAATTGAACGGAGCGATTTCCGCGGATTTTATTGTAAGCCGGCAGATAAACGGAAAACAGCGTTAAAAAAATATCAGGAGGGCGCAATTACAAAAAGTTTAGAGCGATTGATTGATAAAGAATTAATGATCGGTTACGGACGTCGCACGCCGCACAAGTGGTTTATCACACACGTTCGTTTGACGAAGAAAGGGCAGAAAATCGGCCAGTGGTTGTTGGAAGAAAGACAGATAAAATTACCATTTGAGTGATTTCAGAACACATAACACAATTAACAAAACACAACGAATTCAATCGCCGGTTGTGTGTGCTATGTTGATTGTGTTATGTATTATGCCAATCATCGCGGTTGTGTTCTGTTAACTGTGTTTTGTCGTTATGCAGGCAAATTTCAAATTAGACAAATTTTCCGGCCCGTTGGATGTTTTGCTGAATTTGATAGAAGAAAAGCAAATGAGTATCAGCGAGCTGGCGTTGTCCGAGGTTACTGAACAATTTTTGGATCACCTTTCCAAATTAGAGGATAAACGGCCGGAAGACCTGGCCGATTTTTTAGTGGTAGCGACCAGATTGATATTTATAAAATCTCGGGAATTATTGCCGCAGTTAGGCAAGGAGGAAGACGATGAACCGTCTTTGGCTGATCAGTTACGGCTTTATCAGGCGTTTATTTTAGCAAGCAAAAAGTTTAATCAAAACTGGAATGGGCCGCGACGTTCAGTGTTAAGAGTAGAACCACCGCGCAAACCAACGGAGTTTATTCCACCGAAAAACTTTTTCGCAGAAAATTTGAGATTGAGTTTAGAAAAATTGATTAGAAAATTAAAACCATTGCCACCATTGCCGCTGACACAGATAGACAAGACTGTTTCGGTTAAAGAGAAAATTGAAGAAATAAAAAAATTGTTGTTAAGAGTAAAAAACGCCAGTTTATTTAGCATTCTTAAGGGTAGCCGTAGTCGGACGGAATTAATAGTAAGTTTTTTGGCTTTGTTGGAGCTGGTAAAACAAGAAGGGATTTTGTTAAAGCAGGGGGAAAGTTTTGGAGATATAATGATGGAGAAAATTTAAAAATTAAATTTTAGGTCTCCTCCCCTCGTAGGGGAGGAACAAGTAGGGGTCTCAGCGAGTGTAGAAAAGGTAAATGTTGTATTTATACCAGTTGATTGCTTACACATTCGATGAGACCTCCTCTTGTTCTCCTCCTACAAGGAGGAGAGACTTTCTAAACAAGTTTTTATGGACTTACATTCTCAAATTGAATCAATCCTTTTCGTAGCTTCCAAGCCGTTGTCCGCTCGGCAAATCGCCAAGGCTTTGAGGCAGAAAACCGCTGATGTGGAATTGGCGTTGGAAGATTTGAAAGCAAAATATAATCAGCCTGCATCCGGCTTGCGTATTTTGCACGAGGGCGAGAATTATCAAATGGCCACTAATCCGGATAATAGCGCGGCAATTGATTTATTTATCAAAGACGAGGCGGCAGGGGAGCTCACCAAACCGCAATTGGAGACTTTGACGGTTATCGCTTACCGCGGGCCAATCACTCGTCCGGAGTTGGAACAAATTCGCGGTGTTAATTGCGCGATTATTTTACGCAACTTGTTAATGCGGGGTTTAATTGACGAGCATGAAGATGAGAAAAAAGTTTTGCCGGTTTACAGTTTATCAATGGAAGCGGTGCGGCATTTGGGCGTTAATTCCGCGTCTGAATTGCCCGATTATTCAACTTTGCATAAACACGAACATTTGGAAAACGCTTTGCAGAATGTCGAGGCGCGGTCAAAGTAATCTATGGCTTTAAATTTTTTAGAAAAAAATAATGATCCCCTGCGAAATCAAAGCGAACACTGGCGCGCTGTCGTCGCTGTGTTAGTTTTGGTTTTGGCTGGGACAGGAAGTTTGTTGCGCCAGTCCGGCGTTAGTAATCAGATGGTTTTTAAAAAAGTTGAGTCATTAACTCCGGCTAAAGTAATGCAAAAATTCAAAATCGGCGGAGACATTGAGGTGACTCCTCCGATTCAAAAACCAAAATTGCCGGAATTAATTGGCGAGATGCCGTTGCCGGAAAGTTTTACTGCCCACGGCATTCTTGTTAAAGACAACGCGACAGGCGTGGTGTTGTATCGCAAGAACGAATACGACAAATGGCCGTTGGCCAGCATAACTAAATTGATGAGCGCTTTGATCATTTTAGAAAATAATCCTGATTGGGGCACTTCAGCCATTGTGATAGGCGAGGATGCGTTAGACGCGCATATGTATGCCGGCGATGTTTATACTATTGATGAATTATGGCAGGCTGGTTTAATCGGTTCTTCAAACAAAGCGATTATATCATTGGTGAACGCTTTGAATTGGACTGAAATTGCGTTTGTGGAGCGTATGAATCAAAAAGCGCTGGAATTGGGCATGACCGAATCAAAATTTGTTGACCCGACCGGATTAGACCCGGGCAATGTGGCGAGCGCTTCAGACACCGCGATTTTATTGAACGAAGTGATGAAAAAAGAAAAAATCACCAAAGCGCTGTTGACAACCGAATATAATTTATATTCAAAAGAGAGAAGAAAAGACCATCACATGTGGAATACGGACTGGTTGCTTCTGGGCTGGATTCCACATCAGTTTAAGGAGTTTTATGGCGGAAAGACCGGCTATATTGCCGTATCAGGATATAACTTTGCCATGCGAGTCGGTGATGGCGCCGGACACGTGATTGATGTAATTGTTTTGGGCGCGGAGAGCCACGAGGCTAGGTTTACTGAAGCAAAAAAAATCGCCGAGTGGACACTGGCGAATTACAAATGGTTTGAGTGAGAATGTGTGCCGTCGGAGAGAATCGAACTCTCATGACCTTGCGATCGCGGGATTTTGAGTCCCGTGCGTCTACCAATTCCGCCACGACGGCTTTTTTATTGATAATATCATATAGGATATTCTTTTTTTTGTCAATTTGGTGTATAATGTGAACATGGCGAAAATCATTTCCATTGTCAATCAAAAGGGCGGGGTGGGAAAGACCACGACAGCGATGAATTTAGCAGCTTATTTGTCAGAGATGGGCCGTTTTGTTTTATTGGTTGATATGGATCCGCAGGGCAACGCGTCCAGCGGTTTTGGTTTTGGCAAAGATAAAGTTGAACAGGGGATTTATGAAGCGCTGGCGAAGCAAAGGCGCTTGCATGATGTTATCAGAAACACCGCCCACGAAGGATTGCGTCTCGCGCCCAGCACGCCGAATTTGGCTGGCGCCAACATTGAATTGGTTGATGTGGAACGGCGCGAGCATCAGCTGGCTGATTTATTGGCAGAGGCGAATCATGCTTATGATTATATTATCGTTGATTGTCCTCCATCACTCGGTCTGTTGACAATCAATAGTTTGGTGGCGGCTGATGAGCTTTTGATTCCTGTGCAAGCGGAATATTACGCGTTGGAAGGATTGGGTCAGCTTTTGGAAACAATTAATTTAATCCAAACTCACATCAAGCCGGAGTTGAAAGTATTGGGCGCGGTATTGACGATGTTTGACCAGCGCACGCGGTTGTCTGAAGATATAATGAACGAGCTGTATAAATATTTTCCAGATACGATTTTCCGCACCGTGATTCCACGCGCCGTGCGTCTGGCTGAAGCCCCAAGTTTTGGCAAGTCAATCGCGCATTATGATCCATCCGGCAAGGGCGGCCGGGCGTATGAAAGGTTGGCGAGAGAGGTTTTGGAAAAACATCAGAGAGTGGATTGATGATTGAACGGAAACTGGAAACTAGAAATTGGAGAATTGAAAATTGTTTAAAAATTACAAATTAAAAATTGAAAATTAATCGTTATGGCTTTAGGAAAAGGATTAAGTTCGTTGATTCCGCAAATTAGACCGCGGAAAGTTATTCACAAGGAAAACGGTCAAGAAACCGGCGGGCGGATTTGGCATATTCCTCTTTCGGAAATCGCGCCGAATCCGGAACAGCCGCGGCGTAATTTTTCCCATCAAGAGTTGGAAGATTTGGTGGTTTCCATCAAAAAACACGGGATATTACAGCCAATTACCGTAACAGAAAAAAGTGATGGCGGCTATGAATTAATAACTGGCGAGAGGCGCTTGCGCGCGTCGCAGGTTGCCGGCATGGCGACGATTCCGGCGATTGTCCGTTCCGCGACCCAGCAAGAAAAACTTGAGTTGGCTTTGATTGAGAATATTCAACGCCAGGATCTAAATCCGATTGAAGAGGCGTTTGCTTACCAGCGTTTAATTGACGCGTTTAATCTCACTCAACAAGAAGTGGCTGAACAGGTTGGTAAGGATCGATCAACGGTTACAAACATGTTAAGACTATTATCTCTGCCGGAAGTGGTGAAGAAAGCGTTGATTGATGGACAGATCAACACCGGCAAAGCAAGAGCGCTGTTGAGTTTAAAAGATGAGAAAGAATTACTGCGAGTATTTAACGGCATGATGGGCCAACAGATGACAGTGCGAGACGTGGAAAAGACTGTGGCCGATTACGGCCAAAAATCCCGTAAGGGATCGGTGCGCCGCGATCCGAATGTCTTGGCGCAGGAGAAAATGTTGGAAGAACGGCTCGGGACTAAAGTTCAAATCACCAGGACAGGGGACAGGGGGCGGATTATTATTGAGTACTATTCGTCTAATGATTTGAAGAGGATACTGGATGATTTGGCATAAAGTCCACTAATCTGCTTTATTGTATTAGTGCCGATTAGTGGTCGCAAATTAGCGGGTTATTTTTTACCAACAACCTGCCTTATCCACCCGGTAATAATGCTCCTCTCTTGTAAACGAAGGGCGTTTTTAATATT
>MFQN01000022.1 GCA_001783065.1 Candidatus Magasanikbacteria bacterium RIFCSPLOWO2_12_FULL_43_12 | reverse complement strand
AACGACTCGTGGATTTAATTGATAAAAATTATTCTAATTATGACGGCTTTTTGGTGACTTGCGGCACCAATACCATGGCCTATGTTTCTTCCGCCCTATCTTTTGCCCTTGGAGATATTGGTAAACCGGTTGTTTTTACCGGCGCGCAGATTCCAGCCGAAGTTATCAATACAGATGCCCATAATAATTTCGTCAACGCATTACGGGTGGCGATTATGGACATTGCCGGGGTCTTTGTGGTTTTTGGCAGTAAAATTATTTTAGGTTGTCGCGCAAAAAAAGTAAACGAATCGGCCTTGGAAGCATTTGATGTTTTTAATGATACACCATTTGGCGAGATAATGATCAAGATTAGAATAAATAGAAAAAATTACAACCATCGCTGCAATAAAAAATTGGTTGTCAAAAATGGCTTTGATGACAACATCGCTTGTTTTACATTAATTCCCGGTTTAAAGCCAGAGTGCCTAATCAAATTGATTGATCATAATGTAAAAGGCCTTATATTGCGGGCATTTGGATCCGGTGATGTGCCGTACGATTTATTTCCAGCGCTGAAGTACGCCCGTAAAAAGAAAGTGCCGGTTTTAATCACTACCCAATGTCCGCGCGGCGCTACAGTCATGGGGATAAACGAGCCGGGCAGAAAAGCCCTGGAGTTTGGCGTGATTCAAGTTTTTGATATGAGCATGGAAGCCATGAGCACTAAATTGATGTGGGCGCTCGCGCACAAAGTGCCATATAGTAAAATGAAGAAATTTATCCAGACAAATCTTGTTGGTGAGATAAAAGATTGATTGAGACTTTATAGACTTTAAGGACTTTACAGACTTTTTAACTAATTTTTATGTGCGGAATCATCGGTTACATCGGAAACAAAGAAGCAATGCCAATATTATTGCAGGGTTTGCGGCGTTTGGAATATCGCGGTTATGATAGTGCCGGGATTGCCATTTTAAATGACCAAGAAACAAGAGACAAGATACAAATACAGCGAATCCGCGCGGTGGGGAAAATTGACGCGCTGGCTGACAAATTAAAAAACAAGGACAAAGAAATGAAAGGCACGATCGGCATCGCGCATACCCGTTGGGCCACGCATGGCGGCGTGACTGAAGAAAACGCGCATCCGCATTTTGCCTGCGACGGGAAATTAATCATCGCCCACAATGGCATTATTGAAAATTACCGCCAACTGAAAGAACACTTGGGAGCAAAACATAGCTTTAAATCAGAAACCGATACTGAAGTTTTGGCGCATTTGATTGAATCTCATTATGACGGCGACTTGCGCCGCGCCGTGGAAAAAGCGCTGATGCACACGCGCGGAACTTATGGGTTAGTCGTAATGCACGCTGACCATCCGGATAAAATCGTGGCCGCGCGTTTAGGCAGTCCATTGGTGGTTGGAATTGGAGATGGTGAATATTATGTTGCCAGCGATGCGGCACCTCTGTTAGCTTATACAAAAAAGGTCGCGTTTTTGAACGATGGCGAAATCGCGGAAATCAGCCGTTCCGGATTTGAGACTTTTAATTTGCGAGATGAATCGGTTACTAAATGCGTTGAAGAAATAGAGTGGAATGAAGAGAAAGCGCAGAAGCAGGGTTATGATGATTTTATGTTGAAGGAAATTTTTGATCAGCCGGTGGTTTATGAAGACGCGATTCGCGGGCGGATTGATTTGGAAGAAGGCACGGCGCATTTGGGCGGTTTGGATATGTCAGACGCGGAGATGCGTTCAGTAAACCGAATTATTTTAATTGCTTGCGGTACCGCGTTGCACGCGGCCATGGCCGGCAAATACGCGTTTGAACGTCTATCCGGCATCCCGACTGAAGTTGATGTGGCGTCAGAGTTTCGCTATCGGGATCCGATTATTGATAATAAAACGTTAGTATTTGCCATTTCACAATCGGGCGAGACATTTGACACATTGGCGGCCCTGCGCGAAGCTAAAAGAAAAGGCGCGTTCACGCGCGGTATTGTGAATGTAATCGGTTCAACAATCGCGCGGGAAACCGACGGCGGCACATATATTCACGCCGGACCGGAATTGGCCGTGGCTTCCACCAAAGCTTACACCAATATGGTGGCGATTCTATTATTGTATGCCGTGCAATTCGGTCGTTTGCGGCATATGACTGTGGCGACCGGTCAGCGGCTGGTTCGCGCCTTGATGGAAATTCCGGAAAAGATGCAGGTTATTTTGAAAAAGAGCGAGGAAATTAAAAAATTGGCCGGAAAATACAGCGGCTACCACGATTTTTTATTTTTGGCGCGTGGTATAAATTTTCCGGTCGCTTCAGAGGGCTCGCTTAAATTAAAAGAAATTTCATATATCCATAGCGAGGCTTATCCGGCCGGAGAAATGAAACACGGGGTTAACGCCCTGCTGTCTCCGGAGTTTCCGGTGCTGGCGATAATGACAAAAAATCAGCTTTATGAAAAAATGCGCAGCAACATTGAGGAAGTGCGAGCGCGCAAATCTAAAGTGATTTTGTTGGCCAGCGAGGGCGATGCCGAGGCGCAGAGTTTGGCCGATGATATTATTTACGTGCCGCAGACCATGGAATTGTTGGAACCGCTTTTAAACACGATTCCCCTGCAGTTGTTCGCGTATCATATGGCGGTGATTTTAGGGAAGGATGTTGACAGGCCGAGGAATCTGGCGAAGAGTGTGACGGTGGAGTAGTTTTTTAAGTAACTAAATATGAACGATCAGATTACAAAAAAACGTGTGGTTGCGATCGGTGGCGGGAACGGCAGCGCGATAGCGCTGGAGGCGTTGAAACAACATCGCGATATTTTTGATATTTCCGCGGTGATTTCCATGAGCGATTCCGGCGGGTCTTCCGGCCGTTTACGCCAGGAATTCAATACTTTGCCGCCAGGTGATATTTTGCGCGCGATTTTGTCATTATCATTGTCGGATTATCCGGTTTTAAGAAAAATTTTTTACAGCAATCGGTTTTCCGGCGCGGGTAAATTAGCCGAGCACAATTTAGGCAACCTGTTTTTAACGCTGGCTGGTAAATACGCCGGAGATTTTATGTCAGCGGTACGAGCGCTGGAACAAAGTGTGGAAGCGGTTGGCCATGTTTATCCTGCAACTTTAGATCAGACAGACTTGTGTGTGGAATTGGAAAATGGGCAAATAATAAAAACCGAAGCGGCGATTGATATGCCAAATTATGATCGTTCTCTAAAAATCAAGAAAGCATGGTTAGAGCCGGCCGGGCAGATTTATTCTGAAGCGCGAGAAGCGCTTGCGGCGGCTGATTATATCATTTTTAGTCCAGGCAGTATCTACACCAGTATAATCGCCGCGATTTTGCCGGCCGGAGTGAAAACCGCCATCGCGCAGTCAAAAGCAAAACTCATTTTTTCTATTGGTAACGCGTATATCAAAGATGGTGAAACCGGCCCGACCACTGTCAGCGGCGCTATCCAAACTCTGGAGAAATATTTGCCTCGGAAGCTGGATTTGACTTTGCTTAGCGATACTAAATTAAGCGACATTCAAAAAGCCGTTAATGAAAAAAGAGGCTGGGAAGTTTTTACGGATGATTGTGAAAATCAAGATGGGTTGAATATTGTCAGGACGGATTATAGAAAAGAAGATGGCTGTTTGTGCAGTGATAAATTAGGGAAAATTTTACGCGAGGTGATTGGCGATAAATTAAAAATAAATTGAGATATATGGAGATAAATAGACAAGAAATAAAATCCGAGGCGATTAAGTTTGTAGCTGAAAAAGACGGCAAGACAGCCGGTCGCGCGTATCTTTATTTGATTTACAATGGTCTACACTCGGAACCATACGGTTTTCTTGAAGACGTTTTTATTGAAGAATCTTATCGTAGGCAGGGAATCGGCGGAGAATTAGTCAACGTGGTAATTGATGAAGCAAAAAGATTGGGATGCTATAAATTAATCGGCACCAGCCGTAATGCCCGTTCCGAAGTACATGAGTTTTATAAAAAATTGGGTTTTGAGGATTATGGGAAGGAGTTTAGGATGGATTTGTGATGACGTAGGACATATGGCGTAAGACTTAAGAAATAAAATATGACAGAAATTTTAATTACAAAGAAATCAAAAGATTACGAGTTGATTGACAGCGGTGAAGGCGAGAAATTAGAGAGATTTGGAAAAATTGTGGTGGCAAGACCGGACCCGCAGGCGCTGTGGTCGAAGTTGAGATTAGCTGAATGGAAAAAAGCGGACGCGGTTTTTTTTCGTGAAGAAAAGAGCGGCTGGAAGATAAATAAAAATGTGCCGGATAATTGGTTTATAGAGTTGGGCGGGTTGAAATTTAAAATACATTTGTCAGCTTTTAAACATGTGGGGTTGTTTCCGGAACAGGCGGGGAATTGGGAGTGGATTGGTGAGTCCATAAGGTCTTTAAAGTCCGTAAAGTCAGTAAAGATTGAGAGACCCGTAAATATTTTAAATTTGTTCGGTTACACTGGAGGCGCCACGCTTGCAGCCGCAAAAGCGGGGGACGAGGTGTGCCATGTGGATGGGTCAAAAGTGGCAATCAATTGGGCCAAAGACAATGCCGAGGCATCTGGTTTGGTTGATAAACCAATTCGTTGGATTTTGGATGACGCGATAAAGTTTGTTAAACGGGAAATCAAGCGCGGTCGGCGCTACGATGGCATTGTTATGGATCCGCCGGCGTTTGGACATGGTCCCGGCGGGGAAATGTGGAAGATTGAAGACAATTTTTTGGAATTGCTTGATTTGTGTTTTCAGGTTTTGTCAGAACAGCCGTTATTTTTTTTAATAAATGGCTACGCTTCCGGTTATTCAGCGTTAGCGTATAAAAATAATTTGTTGGAATTAAAAAATAAGTTTGGCGGCGAAATTGAGGCGGGAGAGTTGGCGATTGAAGAGGGTGGTGGCAGGTTACTTCCGTGTGGTATTTATGCTCGTTGGTGTTTATAACAGAGATAAGAATATAGACGGAGATAAATAGAGATAGATAGAGATACCTCTTTATCTCAATTTATCTCCATCTATCTCACAATATGGAAGTATTATATGAAGACAACCACTTAATTGCGGTTTTTAAGCCGGCTGGTGTTTTGGTGCAAGGCGATGAGACCGGCGATAAATGTTTGATGGATGAAGTGAAAGAACATTTGAAAGAAAAATATAAAAAACCCGGTAATGTATTTTTAGGTCTTCTGCATCGATTGGATAGACCGGTCTCGGGTATTGTTTTGTTTGCCAAAACCAGCAAAGGCGCATCGCGGTTGTCAGAGCAATTTAGAAATCATACCGTGCAAAAAATTTATCACGCGTTAGTTGAGGGAAAATTAAAAAATAAAAGCGGAACGTTAATAAATTATTTAAAAAAAGATGAGAAGAGGAATTTTGTTGAAGTGTTTGACGAACCTGTTGATAGGGCATTACGCGCGGAATTGGATTATGAAGTGGTGCAAAGTCATTGCGAGGAGCGAGGAACGAGCGACGAAGCAATCCAGTCGCCAAAAGACACTGGATTGCCACGCTCCCTTCGGTCGCTCGCAATGACAGATGGGCTTACTTTGTTAAAAATAAATCTTAAGACAGGTCGTCCCCATCAGATTCGCGCGCAGTTGGCGCACATTGGTCATCCGATTGTCGGCGATGTTAAATATGGCAGTAAGACAAAGTATCATGATGGACAGATAGCACTTTGCGCGACAGAGTTTAGTTTTGAAGCAGCGACAGGCGGAAAGAACGTAGTAGTAAGTTGTAAAAGTTGTAAGTTGTAAAGTAGCGATTATGCCGCCAGTTAAGACATTTAAAGAAATATTAGCTTGGCAGAAGGGTCACAGACTTATGGTTACAAAAATTCTTGATCTCCACATCCACTCCAAATATTCACGCGCGTGTTCGCGTGATTTGGAATTGCCGAATATCGCCGCGGGGTGTGTAAGAAAAGGCGTTGATATTGTCGCGACCGGGGATTTTACGCATCCGGCGTGGTTTGAACATATAAAGAAGAATCTTATTGGGGCTGGCGAAGGTGTTTACACCCTTAAGTTACAAGATACAAGTTACAAGATACAGACAAATTTCCAATATCAAATATCCAATATCAAATTCATCATCGGTACCGAAGTGGCGGTGATAAAGAAACATAAGGATGAGACGAGGCGGCTGCATTTGTGTATTTACGCTCCGGATATTGGGACAGCGGAAAAGTTTAATAATAAATTAGATACAAAGGGATTTAATTTAAAATCCGATGGACGGCCAATTTTGGGTTTGACTGCTAAACAATTATTGGAAATAATGTTAGATGTTGACGAGCGAATGGTGATGATTCCCGCCCACGCTTGGACGCCATGGTTTGGCGTGTTCGGTTCCAAAAGCGGGTATGATTCGCTGGAAGAATGTTTTGAAGATTTAACTCCGCGGATTTTCGCGATTGAAACCGGCCTGTCCAGCAATCCGTTGATGAATTGGCGCTGGAGCGCGTTGGATAATATTACTTTGGTTTCCAATTCCGATGCCCACAGTTGCGCCAAGCTCGGCCGCGAAGCGAACGTGATGTGGTTTGAAACAGAGAAAGATATTACCTATGATAATGTAATGCGGATTATTAAGGATGGAGATCGCGATAAGTTTTTATACACGATTGAATTTTATCCGGAAGAGGGCAAATATCACTATGATGGGCATCGCGATTGCAAGTTTGTTTGCGCGCCGGAAGAAACGAAAAAATTAAAAGGCATTTGTCCGATTTGCAAAAAACTATTGACGATTGGCGTGGAAAATCGGGTGCATGAATTATCTGACCGCGACGTGTCCGCCGCGGAAAAAATGGCAAAGAAAAAGATATCTTACAAAAGTTTGGTTCCATTACCGGAAATAATCGCCGACACTTTACAGATAGGCGTAAACTCAAAAGCAGTGAAAAAAGAATATGGCAGTTTGATTAAAAGTTTTGGCAGTGAATTCAACATCTTATTAAACATTAGCGAGGATGAGATTAAGAAAGCGAGTTTGGAACAGATTGCCTCCGCGATCTCCAAAGTCCGCGCCGGCGATATTAACATAAAACCCGGGTATGATGGCGAGTTTGGAGTGGTGAAGGTGTGGGGCGAGGGCGGAAGGCCGGTTGGTCATACGCAGGCTGGATTTTGGTTTGATTGATTGGCTGGCAGTAGAATATAGTTTGAGATAGATAGAGATAGGTTGAGATAAATTGAGATACGATTTTAATATGGCACAACAGAACTATAAAAAGTTTTATCAGTTAGATGTTTGGCAGGAGGGGTTTGAATTGATGAAAGAGGTTTATGAAATTTCCAATAAATACCCCGATGAAGAAAAATATGCTCTGGTAAGTCAAAGTCGGAGATCAGCGAATTCAGTAATCGCCAACACAGCTGAAGCCCATGGCAGGTATCATTTTAAAGACAAGATCAGAATCTACTATATTGTTCGTGGCGAAATTGAAGAGACCCAAAGCCATCTATGGGTTGCTTACAGTCAAAAGTATATTGAAAAAAAAAGATGGCTTGGATTAGAAAAGCGCTACGAAAAAGTAAAAATTAGAGTTAATAATCAAATAAATGATTGGCACAATCAAGATAAGAAGAAATAAAAATATCTCAATCTATCTCAATCTATAAAAAATACTCTCGCCTCAGCGAGAGTATTTTTAAGCTACTTTATTTTCTCTTCTTAGCTTTTTTGTGTTTTTTAGCCTTCTTATGGGCTTTTTTAACTTTCTTCTTAGCTTTTTTCTTTGCCATATAGGTTTACCTCCTCTCAAATTAAGATAAACGCGTGAAGGTTCTGATGTGACCATGGTGCACACCAAGGATCGCAATCGCGCGTTGAAGAAAATTTTACACGACAAGCATGTGCGTAAAAATTTCTTTTAAAATTTTTTCACAAAAATAAATTTGGAAAAAATCTTTCGACCTTATGAGTATAGTATAAGTTGTTTGTCAACATTTGTGAATAGTTTTTGGCGGCGAGCTGTGTATAACTTTGGCCCACCAATAACGACGACCATTAATAGACACCAATACGGTGATTGATATCTCGTGATTGAAAAAATAATTTTGTGAAAATTTTTGATGTGATCGGGCGAATTAACCAAGATCAACGAAGTAGCGTTTATAATCCGCGGGATCCACCACCACGTCTACAGTTTTGGACGGCAATGGATTGTCCCATAGGGCGTCGCTTTTGAAAATGTAAGTTTTTTTGTCTTCCGGATTTTTATATTGTGAAAAAATTCGATTTGGATGCCGTCCATTAATTGTTATGCTTTCGTCAACACTAATTTGAGTAATCTCCGCAGTTATGTGTTTACCGTTTTGTTTTAGCCACTGTTTTAATTGTCGTTTTTTTACGGCGAAAAATATTGTCACCAAACCGACGACACTGCACACCAAGCCAATGCTACCAAGGATTATGGGTAATAGCCAGGTATTAGCGAACCCTTCCAATTGCGCGTTGTCAGGATTTGCGGGGTCATAAAGTACACGAACTTTATCACTAACTAAGTGTGGCGCGGGATTACTGCCGACCTTTGATCTAAACGAAACCACCGTTTCATCTGGCAACCGGAATTCTATGATAGGATAATAATTTCCGCCTATAGTAGATCCGCCAACACACATTCCATCGTTGGTGCTGACACAAGTCTCTTTTACTGTTTCTACATATTTTAACGATATCACTGTGCCGTCTGCTGTGGCGGCAGTTTTTAGAAAAGATGCGGTGCTGGTGAATGAGTAAATCGCTCCGATTAATAAACCAATTCCTACGATTGAAAATATCCCGCCGAAAATCCACAGAAAATGTTTTTTCATATTTTTTGATTTAGTTGTGGCTAATTTGTTTATTATACCATATCGTGACCTCGACAGGAATTGAACCTGTATTTTCGGCTTCGGAGGCCGATGTTCTATCCGTTTAACTACGAGGCCTTGAGGTGCGTTTGTTTTGTGCGCCAGGATGGATTCGGACCATCGACGGCCACCTTATAAGGGTGGTGCTCTACCACTGAGCTACTGGCGCGCAATGGCGGTATTGTAGCATATTTAACTTGATTTTTCAAGGGTTTACCCATATAATGGTTGGGTCTATGAAAGAAGCGAAGAAACACCGGTTTTTAGTGAAAAAGAGCGATCGAGGGGAACGGCTTGATGTTTTTTTGTCTGAAAAATTAAGCATTACCCGCTCGCAGGCGCAGAAAATGGTGAAGCAAGATTTGGTGTTGGTGAACGGAAATTTGCCAAAGAAGGCGGGGGAGAGGGTTAAAGAAAAAGATGCCGTCAAAATTAAAAATAAAAAAATCAAAATGGAAAATGTAGAGTCGATTGGTGTTGAGGAGAAAAAAAATATTAAAAATCAAAAAATCAAAAAATCAGGAAATTGTAAGATTATCAGCGAAACTGGCGACTATGTCGTGGTTGAGAAGCCGGCGGGGATGTTAGCGCATCCGACTGAAGCAAACGAGGCCGACACACTTGTTGATTGGTTAATAAGAAAATATCCGAAGATAAAAAAGATTGGGGATAATTCAAAGCGGCCCGGTATTGTGCACCGGTTAGACAAAGAAGCTTCGGGTTTGCTGGTGGTTGCGAGGAATCAGAAAATGTTTGAGCATTTGAAGAAACAGTTTCAAGATCGGACAATAGATAAAGAATACCTGGTTTTAGTTTATGGAAAGATGGAGAGACAGCATGACGCGATAGATTTCGCGATTGACCGAGGCAAAGACGGCAAAATGGTTTCGCGGCCGAAGGTGGATTTATTAAAATTAAAAAGCATGAGGTCTGTTCAGCCGGGCAAAGAAGCGCTGACCGAGTTTACTGTGGAGAAAGAATATGGGCGATTCAGTCTTTTGCGCGTAAAAATTTACACCGGCCGCACCCATCAAATTCGCGTGCATATGTTCGCGTATAATCATCCGGTTGTCGGAGATAATCTGTATTTCAATCGCAAGTTAACCAAAAAAAACGAGACGAAATTAAATCGGCTTTTTCTTCACGCGGCGAAGCTGTGTTTTGAGGATTTATCCCGGGAGCGAATGTGTTTTGAGAGCAGACTGCCAGAAGAATTGGAAGAGTATTTGAAAAATTTGTAAATTACTTCGCCAAGTAAATAAACCCGCTGTCTTTTTCTATCATCACGCGGAAATCAAGTTCTTCGGTCTCGCACTCATTCGTGCAAAATTCATGAGTGCCGATAAAATGGGCCGCGTATAGAGTGTCTAGTTTATCTGTATTTTCTTCCACCAGACAAACCTTTGAGCCAAGATGCACGTAGGTTTTTAATACCTGATTTTTTACTAAGTAAATCGCCGCGTCTTGATAATCAACGCCGGATAAATTTACTAATTTACCGACTTGTTCACCGCCGCCATCCGCGTATTCTTTCGGTTTGGTGGCGTCCAACAAAGCGAGTTCGCTAAAGCGTTGGTCGTCAACGTTTATTTTATCACCGAAATTTTTCTCCTTGAAAGCGTTATCATCGCGGTGGATGTCTAATTGAAACAAACAGTCGGGCTGTTTGCCGGCTTCTTCAATTTTATTACTGTCGTTTGATTTTGCCAAATCATCGGCCGGTTTAAACCAACATCCAGATGCAATCAGGACGACGGCGAAGAGGCTGAATAGAAAGATATAGCGACGCATAGGTGTGTGATTAAGAATAAATTTTTGTAATTAAAGTCCGCTACTATCTTTCATATTTTAACTTTAATTTTTTCGCACCGTGAGGCGAGACCCGATAGTTCTTCTTCGGTAAGCACGTCTTGGGCGCATGGATATAAAACATTGTCCTCCTTATAGATATGATCTCTTAAAAGAGAAATCATCGCCTGGGTATTTTCCTTGAGTTTAATATTATTATTTTCCTGTAAGGCTTCTCTCATTTTGACAAGATAATCTCTTTTGGTTGCATGCTCTATGAGCATCATACCAATGGGCCCACCCTCGTTTGGTATGCCTTTCTTTTCTAGAGCCGGAAATAAAACTTGTTCCTCTTTTTGATGGTGAGGTTCGGCAAATGTTTCAGTGAAGTGTAAAAATTCTTTAATTTTTGTGCGATTAATAGTTGTTTGGTTGATAACCGCTTCTAAATCATCGAGGTGTTTCAGGATATTTTGATGATCGGATTTTAATTCTTCTATGCAATTGTGGCGATGACAATGATTAGGCATAAATTTATTTTATTAATTCCTCATTTAACAGATTATCGCTTAAAATTAAAGCCGGATTTCTTTCTCTAACCAATCAATTTTTTTATTTTTTCGTTTCCACCACAAATCTTCCCAAATATAATGCACAGTGAGTTGTTTGTATTTTTCATATCTTTCAAAATATTTCAGAAGTTTTGGAACTGGAACGGGGTTTCCCGGGTCTTGGTTAAAAAACAATTTTGAATAAATTTTTTGTTCCCACGGAGAGATATGATTGAAAAAATCCCAATGGTGGAAAACATCAAAAAGTAAATACCAAACAGTTGCTGGCCCAACGCCGTAAAGTTTCAGCAATTCTGCCATTTGAGTTTCTCTGTCTTTGGCTCTTAATTCTTTTTCGTTAATCAATCCATGCAAGAAATAATCATCAAGTTTTTTGATTGACTTTGCCCGATAGCCGACTTTCAAAGCCCGCAGATCGCCTTCGTTTACTTTTCGAAGTTTCCCCGGACTCCAAAAACACCATAATTTTTTGTCGTCAAACTCAAGCAATGTCCCATAATTTTCTAAAAGCGCCTTAAACATTTGAACAGATCGCCGCACCGAAGCATTTTGCAAAACCATTCCGATTATCAGATATTCATATAAACAACTCGGATGTCCTGGACGCATACCGCGCCATTTTTTTAAAATCGGACCAAGAAAAACGTCTTTTTTAAAGGTATTGTAAAAATCGCTCAAATCAAGATCAAAGTTATAAAGATATTTGATTTCTTCAATAAGCGAATCAACAAAATCATTTGCCAGCTTGTCTTTGGCATAAATTTTTATTTCCACTAACGGATTTTCAGTCATGCCTTTGTTTGAAAACTTAATGCCAAGCGACTTGTCTTGCCAATTCCAAGTTTGCCAGCGAATGCCTTTTTCCCAGTAATTATCACCCGAAGTAAAATGGTCCGGTTTGTGAAATGTCGGATCAAAAGCAAATGGTTTTAGTGGTTTGATTTTAAGAGTTTTTTGTAGTTTTAATTTAATCGGTTTTTTCATATTTTAAAACTTGGCGGGGTGTGTGCTTGGCGTTATCAGAACTGAAACAAGACAACAAGACAAAGTCTCTTAAGCCCAAAACGGAATATACGAGATATACCGCTTAGACTTATTATTAATATCAAAAGGTTTCACTAGACCGACTTCAACCGTATCGCTAATTATTCCAGATGCAATTGGATAATTTTTCTCTTCAATTTGGAACCGTTCTCTAAGAGAAGTATTGTTCATTTTTCCACCAGCAACATATTTCAAACAACAGTGCAAATAACATGCTCTAACCTTATCTTCCTTGCTCATTTGAGAGAGTTTTTTATGAGAAAACAATATCGCTTTAAAATGGTTATCCGTTTTAATAAAATTCGGAGCAGGTAATTGAAAAAATTCGGTTTGAGAAACAACCTTATCAATTCCACTTCCTCTTTCCTCGCACACTTTGAACCTACGCATAATACTAGCCAATTTTTCATTTCTTGATTGTGGTGGAGCATCCAAAAGTCGCAAAGTATCTATTAAGGGCTGTCCTGGATTGGAGATTTCTATTCTATCGGTAAATATTTCAATCATCGGACCGGTTCCTGTAATATAAAAATCTTGGTGAATTAAGGCATTTGCTACTAATTCTCTAATAGCAATCTCTGGGTACATCTTAACATCAGCACGTAATGCCGTTTTGATTACCTCATTTGTCGGCAAAAGATTATTGATAAAATCAACCAAAGACTCAAAGCCAGACGCATATCCTTTTTTCCCGTCCAATTCCTTAACGGTTTTAAGACGATCTTTTCCGTCATAAATAATAACTCGAACAGCTTTACGTTTCAAATTATCAAATTCCTCAATATTTTTGGCAAAAAGAATTGCCCCTAAATTTGTTATATCAAACAATCCTCCGTTTTTTCTAACTAATTTTTCCGAGCATAAAACATCGATAATCGCCTCGTTTCCATTTGGCAATACTCTTTCTACTAAATCAAAATAGGCTATGAAATCAATTAATTTTAATACATCCTCTGCAGTTAATCCTATCATTACTACCCCGTCTTCAAATCTTAACCCCTGTGATATAGATATTAAACTTGCCACCTCGGTTTTTTCTAATCTTCGAGTTTGCCCTGCCGATCTTATATATGAATCATATATAGATCCATTTCTCAAATGAACTGATTTTTCTTTTGCCTCATCTATCTTTACAATTAATATATTTTTAGTCTGATACTCTACCACAGCATGGTCTAATAAAATCGGTGGAATTAAATTTTGTCTCGCAATATTACCTAACGTTTTTAAAATTTGATCACACTCCTCTTTTTTAATTCCCATGATTTGACCATTGTCTATTCCAAATACTAAAAAACCGCCGCCTTTATAATTAGCAAAAGCAGAAATATGCTGTGACAACCTTTCTGTTTTTTCTGAAAGTCCTAATTTCCAGTCAATTTCATTCAATTCTTGTGGAAACGGCTTTAGACTTTTTTCTAGCCAGTCCAAAGCTTCTTTCTCCCAATTTTTCATAATTATTACATGACCATTATATAAGAAAATGCCTTATTTTAGCGAAAAAATGATGATAAAACCTATAAAATAACTTTGCTTATTACATAAACTACATGGCTGATTTCATTCTTATCGTTCGTTAGAAATTATATATCAAAAACATGCTTTTGTATACACAAAGTCATGTTAGCTTTATAAAAAATGATAGACCATCTGTTAAATGTTAACCAAGCCGAAAAATACGCAGAGCAAGAATCCGCCATAGGCGGACGGGATTTTCTCAAAAAGATTGGTTCGAAATTCCGCATTGCCGACCGCACGCTGGCGTGTGATTTCAAAAATGCCTTTAAAATTGCGGGGAAATACCACCGATCCGCCTTGGGCGGAGAGGCAACCCCTTTCAATTTCGCTGAATGTAAAACTTGGAGGTGTCTGTTTGAAAATATCCGAACGGAACTCTCTGGGCCTCGCCTTGCCTGCCCGACCGATAGGCGGGAACCGGAGCGGAAAGCCTGCCCCGTAGTGAACGCAAAGCGTTCTACTACTGGGGGACGATTTTCCCGCCACCTTTTTAAAATTTTCAGAAGGCGGGATCCCGCCAATGACGGTGACAAGTTTTTCTTTGGCGGCAAATTTCCGCCGCTCCGGCGGCAACTAGCTCAAGCTTTTGGTAATAAATCGCAAAACCAAAATCCCTTTGCCATTATATTTGATGGCAAAACGCAAACATTGTCTGTTTTTGTTTCAAGTGCTTTATAAACTCCTTCACCCACTGTAAAATTGATTTTATTTTTGAACAAAGGTCCGTCATAACAAAACGTGTGATACTCTCCGTTTTCACCGCAAGGATCAACGGTCGCAGGTAATTGTTCAATAAATGATTTGTCTATCTCCCTTCCTACCCATTCTTCCCCAAGGTATCCGTCATTTGTACAACATATAACGGCTTTGAATTGTCGTCTTATAAAATCATTTATGAGATTTGTTGTGTCCATTTTCCATAATGGGAAAATTCCTTTCATTCCCACCCTTGCTAAATTATTTTCACGGTATATTCTTAAATCTTCCAAAAAGATATCACCAAAGATTACATTATCGATTCCTTCCAATTTTACTTTTAGCAAAATTGTTTCCATTTGTTTCTCGTACTCGTCATTTGTGCCTTCGGTTACTCTTACTTTCAAAAGCGGAATGCCGATTGATTCGGCTTGATTGTCCAATAATTCTTCTCTTACTCCGTGCATTGAAATTCTTTTAAATTTTCCATTGATGGTAGTAAGCAGATACTTCACATCGAATAATTTTTCCGTTAAAATTTTGTACAAGCAATACGAAGAGTCTTTTCCTCCGCTCCAACAAAATATAGCTTTCTGCATTTTTTTCATTTTAAATCTCATAACTATTTCAATAAATCTTCAATAGAAACGCCGAGGGCTTTCGCAATTTTTTCGACCATAAGCACGGACGGCGTTTTAATAACCCCGCTTTCAATTTTAGTAAGGGTTGTGTATTTCACGCCTGATTTTTGGGCAAAATCCTCTTGCGAAAGCCCCAATTTTGTCCGGCG
>MFQN01000021.1 GCA_001783065.1 Candidatus Magasanikbacteria bacterium RIFCSPLOWO2_12_FULL_43_12 | reverse complement strand
ATGCCGAGGCGCTTTGCGCCGAGGCTGTTTCTTACGATTTCACAAAAAGTGAAAATTGGCGGAGAGGGTGGGATTCGAACCCACGGTACCCTTTCGGGCACACCGCTTTTCGAGAGCGGCACCTTCAGCCACTCAGACACCTCTCCATACTCTACCATTCTAACAACTAATTGGAAATTTTAAAAGTCCCTCGCGGGACTTTTGTTTTATTCTTTTACTTCTTCTGTCTTTTTTTCTGTTGCGGTCGCGCATATTTTTTTCTCCACCTTCACTTCCTTCAGTTTTTTCTTATAATCCCGCAAGAAATAAGCTTTGCTTCGGTTAACTTTTAATTGTCTTACTAACTCAACTTTCGTTACTATCGGCGAGTGAACCGGGTAGATTTTTTCCACGCCAACGCCCTCGGAAATTTTTCTGACAGTGAAAGTGGCGCCGGTTTCATTACCATGTTTGACAGCAATAACCGTGCCTTCAAAAATTTGAATGCGCTCTTTTTCTTCGCCTTTGGTGTTTAGTTCTTTGACTTTTTGATGCACGCGGATAATCATGCCGGGCTTTAAATTTTCACGAATATCTCCTGTCATAGGGGGTTTTTAGGGTGTCAATATTCTACTAAATCTACGGTTTTTTGTCAATAGCCAGTTCCTGTTTAATAGTATCCGCTATTTTTGACACAGTTTCCTCTAGTTTGCCCTGTACATTCACCACTCGGTAGTCATAATCAATTGATTCCGACATCTCTTTTTTGGCTATACTAAGCCGTTCAGCAATTTGAGTATCATCTAATCCTCCGCGCCGTTCAATTCGCGCCCGCAGGACATTCAGACTCTCGGGTAATAAGTAAATTGACAAATGTTTAATTTTGTTTTTATCAAGATTATGTTTGCCATTGACTTCTATCTGGGTAAAGACAATCTCGTTGCGCTCTAATGATTCAGCCAGCCGCGACTTTTCAATTCCATAGTAATTTTCAGAATAAATATTATGCTCCACGAAAGCACCCCGTTTGATTTTCTCTTCAAACTCATTTTTACTGATAAAAAAATAGTCCACGCCTTCTTTATTGCCTGGACGCGGCGGGCGGGAGGTGGTGGTAACCAATCGCGCGGAATTTGGGAAAATTTTTAACAGCGCGTTGATGACAGCGTCCTTTCCTCCGCCGGAAGGAGAGGATATTATAATTAGTTTGCCTTGCGACATAATGTGCGAACTTACGAAAGGAATACGAAATTACGAACTACGAAAATAACGAGTTAACCATTACGATATCCCCACTTTTTTTCTGGCATCTTTCATCGTCTTCTTTGCCACTAAACCAGCCTTTTTCGCCCCAGCTGTCAATATTTTTTTCAATTGATTCGGATTAGATAATAATTTGGCGCGGCGTTTTCTAAAATCGGAAAAATATTCGCCGATTGCCTTGCCCGTTGCCAGTTTTAAATCGCCATAGCGGATTGATCCGTCTTTTTCCGCTTTAATAAAGCCCTGATATATTTTTTGATTTCCAAATTTTTGTAATAGCAACAACAAATTTTTTACCCCCGGGGCTTGTTCACCGCCACTTGTTGCTGTCACTGCTTTCTTTAGTTTTTGCTCAATTACTTCCGGCGTGTCAGCCAACTCAATCACATGCCCCGCGCCCAAGCTCTTGCTCATTTTTTTATCCGGCTCAAGCAGACTCATTACTTTTGGGACATCGGTCAATAGGTGTTTGGTTTCTTGGAAGAACACACCATATCGGTTGTTAAACCAGCGCGCGATATCGCGAGTCAATTCAACATGTTGAACCTGGTCTTGTCCCACCGGCACCACATTGCCGCGGTAAAGCAAAATATCCGCGGCCTGAAGCACCGGATAAGTGAACAAACCGGCGTTGATATTTTTTTCCTGCTGTTGCGACTTGTCCTTGTATTGCGTCATTCGTTCCAGTTCGGCAATCGGCGTTACGCAATTAAAAATCCAGCCCAATTCCGTGTGTTCTTTGACTTGGGACTGAACGAATAATGTGGTTTTTTTTGGATCAATCCCCGCGGCCAAAAGTTCAGCCGTTGTTTCTATAATTTGCTTCCGGCGCTGTTCGGCAGGCATGTTGCCGGCCAAAGAATGCAGGTCAGCGATGAAAATATACATCCGGTATTTGCCGGAGTTTTGCAAATCAACCCAATTCTTGACTGCGCCCAAATAATTGCCCAAATGCAGGTTGCCAGTCGGCTGGATGCCGGAAACGATGACGGGTTTGTTGTTCATAAGCCTGGTAGTCAATTTTAATCAATGTAATCAATGCTAATATTTTACTTTATTTTCTAAACAAAAACAAGCACGGCAACTTCACGCTATTTTAAACCACTGCCGCCATTCATGATTAAAACACATACTTTTCCACGAATTTAAGCGCGATGTAAACGATCTCGCCGACATTTTTCACGACCACAACTACCAATTCAAATCTTTCCTTGCCCTTGCCAGTGGCAAGTTTGCCGACAATTGTTTGCGAGGACGGCGCTGTTGGCTCAATTGTTTTAGAATCCGGGTTCATACCCTTGAAATTAGCTTAAATTAACAAAAAACCGCCTGCTGATAAGACCTGCGGTTTATTAGATTAAGTCAAAACAGGCCTTACCAGCAAAGGTGGTTACGCATCCACAAATAGTGCTTTTGCGGTTTGTTCTGTTTTATCATATATATCTACTGTATCAGCTGGTTTTATCCTTGTCAAGGATTTTTTTATCTTACGTCCTATGTCTTACGCCCTACGCCCTACGCCCTACGCCTTATTTCCAACTACACCTCAATCACCACCGGCAACACCATTGGCCGTTTCTCCGTCTTAGTATATAAAAATTGCCCGACTTTGTCGCGAATGTCGTTGCGGATTTGGTTAGTGTCTGTCCAATTTAACGGTGCGGATTCAAGCACCATTTTTTTAACTTTGTGCCGAAGGTCTTCAATCAATTCGCGGTTTTCTTTAAGGAAAATGAAACCGCGCGAGATGATGTCAGGGTTTTGAACTAATTTACCGGATTTAGTATCAACAGTTACGATTACCACGACCATACCATCAGCCGCGAGCACTTGCCGGTCGCGCAGAACGATATTTTGCGTGTCGCTCACTCCGAGGCCGTCAACAAAAACATAATCGCTCGGCGCTTTTTTATCCAAAATCCGCGCGGATTTTGGAGTAATTTCAATTATTGATCCGTTGTCAGGAACAAAAATGTTTTCTTTGGGGAATCCGCGTTCAATCGCCAGACTTCTTCCTTCTTTCAAAAAGTAATGATTGGCGTAAACCGGAATAAAATAAGTCGGTTTGATTTGCTCCAACATTTCGGCGATATCAGCGCGCGTCGCGTGTCCGGAAACGTGCACATCCATTATTTCGCCGTGAATTACATGATCAGCTTGGCGATAAATATTATCTTTGAGGCGCTGAATTGTGCGCTCATTGCCGGGGATGATTGAAGAAGAAAAAATTACCGTGTCGGTTTTGCGCAGTTTAACTACGCGATGTTGTTTGTTGACAATGCGCGCCAGCACCGCGTTTTCTTCGCCTTGCGCGCCGGTGCAGATAACCACGACTTGCCGATCATGATATTTATCAATATCTTTGACATCAATTAAAACACCTTTGCGGATTTTTATATAACCCAGTTCTTTGGCGATTTCAATATTCATTTTCATGCTGTAGCCGTCAAGCGCGACTTTTTTACCCAGCTGGTCCGCGGCGTCAATCACCCATTTAATACGCTCAACCTGCGAAGAAAACGTGCCGATAATCACTCGTCCCTCGGCTTTCTGCAAAATTTCCAGCAAGTTTTTATACATCGTTTCATAATCCGCGGAACGGCGAGTGTTTAGCGCTCCCAAACTTTCCAGCATTAACACGGTTGGCCGCGGAAGTTTAGCCAAGTGGCGGTAATCAAGCAAAGAATTTCCTTTCGCGTCGTGTTCCAGCGTCCAGTCGCCCGGATGAATCACGGTTCCGGCCGGAGTTTCAATGATTATTCCCATCGCGTCCATGATGGAATGTTCAATTTGGAAAAATTTAATCGTGAATTTTCCCAAACGCAAAGTATCCTGCAAATTTTTTACCGTAATGGTTTTCAAATTTTTAGCGCTGTGCTGTTTGTAATCTTCTTGTTTGTTTTTAATCAGCGCCAGAGTTAAATCACGGCCAATGATCGTCGGATTGCCGAGTTTTTCCAACAGAATTGGCGCGGCGCCAATGTGATCCAGATGACCATGGCTGAAGATTACGCCGCGAATTCTTTTTTCTTTTCCGACTAAATATTTAGTGTTTGGGATGATGTAATCAATACCCGGCATATCTTCTTCCGGGAATTGCAAGCCCATGTCCAAAATAATAATATCGCCTTCATATTCAAAAACCGTCATGTTGCGTCCCACCTCTTCGCATCCGCCTAAAGGAATAATGCGTAATCCGGCGCTGTCTTCCGGTTTTTCATTGATGACGGCTCCGGTTTGGAATTGCCGGATATTCCGCGGCGGTTGGTTTCGGCCGGGGAAGCGAGAACGCGAACTAAATTTACGCCGGGATCGCGGCGTTGAAGGTTGGGTGGTGTTTGTTCCGCTGGGGCGGCTTTTTTGGCCGCGAAAATCTGCAAACATAAAAACTAATTATTAAATTATGATGAAGTAGAAAATATTATTATTTTTTCGCTGCGGAACTCCTCGCGTGAGCTCGTCACACAGTTCTCGCTTCAAAAATAATAATATTTTCTACTTGATAGAACCTAGTTTAGGAGGAAAAATTGTGCCCGAAGGGAGATTTGAACTCCCACCCCCTTGCGGGGACTGGCTCCTGAAGCCAGCGCGTCTACCAATTCCGCCATCCGGGCATTCACCATTGCCATTGTCCGTTTGTTTTTACATACCATCCGGTTACGTCGGCAAAACGATCCGCGGGACGCGAGATTCGCTCCACTCCCAATCCGTTTACGCGATCAGTAGTGGCATAAGTATAGGTTGGCATATAAAGAAACACCGCCGGCAATTCGGTTGCTAATAATTCTTGAAATTTTTTATATAATCCCGTTCGCTCATCTTCATTGACAGCCGTGCGGGCTTTTTCAATCAGAGCGTCGGCATTGCGGTTTAAATATCGCGATAAGTTTAGC
Organism: Candidatus Magasanikbacteria bacterium RIFCSPLOWO2_12_FULL_43_12; assembly: GCA_001783065.1. Classification (GTDB taxonomy): domain Bacteria; phylum Patescibacteriota; class Patescibacteriia; order Magasanikbacterales; family UBA922; genus 2-12-FULL-43-12. The sequence continues at coordinate 10,434 of MFQN01000021.1, read as the reverse complement.
CCCGGATAATCAATTTGACTGGAATGCCAGAAGGGGAAAGGGTCAGGGTCGTCGCCGACGATTTCTCCGTACAACAAAATGTCGTAATTGCGCGGTTTCAAAACTTCGCGGCTGAATTCTCTCACTTCATAAAATTTTAAATTGACTTTTACCCCGATTTCCTGCCACAGGCCGGCAATAATTTCGGCCGCTTTGCGGTATTCTTCATTTTTTACCGTTACTAAATTCAATTCCAAAATTTTTCCTTGTTTATCTTGGCGATAAAATGTTTGCGGTGTTGATAGCTCGCTATCCAATTGGCTGTTGATGTCGGTTTCCGCTCTTTGTTTAGCTGCCTCATCAGGCGTGGAAGTAGCCGTTCCGTTGGCTGTGGATGATGTCGTTTTTTGGCCGTCTTCCCAGAATTTCCACAACTCGGTTTTTCTTTTTTCGCGATAATTTTCAGAAGTGACACGCGGCCATTTTTCGTCCAATAATTTATTCGCTTCTTCTATGGAACGCGCGATCGCTCCGATGTTGGCGTCATATCCGGCAAAACCGGGTAGAATCGGCCCGTTAATCACACTGCCTTCATTTTTTAAGACTTGTTGTAGGATTTTTTCTTTATCAATCGCTTTAGCCAAAGCAAGGCGCACTGACTTTTCTTTTAAAATCGGCTGATTGTCCTGATTGAAAAATAACGCGGTGTATTGCGGCAGTTGAGGCGTATGCAAAACCACATGCTTGCGTTCTACCTTGTCGCGCAAGGCATGGGGAACAAAATTTAACCCATCAACTTTTTGGCCGCGGAAGGCTTCAATGGCGCCGGCCGAGCCCTCATATTCCGGAAAGAATTGGAAAACAAACTCATCTAAAAACGGCGATTGGCGGAAATACTTGTCAAAGCGCTCCAACTCATAACTATAAATGTATCCGGTATCGTCTTTGGCTAATTTTTTGAACATAAACGGCCCGGTGCCAATCGGTTGTAAATTTAAATTGGAAAAACGCATTTGCTCCGGCGGAACATCAAACCAAACATGTTCCGGCAAGATGCCAACTATTAAAATCGACAGAAATTGACCGAAAGGCTCCGGTAAAACAAAACGGATTGTATAATCATCAACCACGGAAATCTCAACACCTTGAAAACTGACAAAAAGGGGGCTGTTAACAGCGGGGTTCTGGATGGTTTCAATTGTAAATTGGACGTCTTTGGCAGTGAATGGATTGCCATCATGCCAGAAAACATCTCGGCGTAATTCAAAAGTGTAAATTTTTTTATCCGCGTTTAAATCATATTTAACCGCCAGATCCGGCACTAAACGATGCTTGGCATCATAACGCATCAGGCCGGAAAAGACTAAGCGCGCGATATCCATATCAACGTCGTTGGTGCTGGCAAAAACAGGATTCACGGACTTTGGCGATCCCACCACCGCTTCAACATAGCGGCCGCCATTAGCCGGCATTTGAACTATATGCGCGTCGGTAAAACGCCAGCCGACCCACGACAAACTTAATAACAAAACAAAAAAACTTATTTTAATCACCTTTTTTTCCGCTGGAGAAAATAATCTGCGCACATGCCACAGTTGCGAAAATTTCGGCCAAAATCTACCCTTTGCCCTTTGCAATAATTTAAAATCATGCCGGACGGATTTAAGCGGTTTAGCGCGGCAACGACGAACAATTTTAACAGTTATATTTTTTAAATAAGAAAACAAGGAAGAAACCATAATTAGAAGTGGGCGACAAAAATCAAACCATTAAACTTGCCACTGCCACGCCGAAGAAAATCACCGCTATCGCGATGGTGGCGCGGAAAAGAACTTTGTCAATACCTCGGCGGGTGCTGAAGATATTGCTGGAACCGCCAAAAGCTGCGCCCAGCCCCGAGCCTTTTTGCTGGAGCAGGACCACAACGACTAATAATATGGCGCTAATTGCTTGGACAATAAGTAATATTTTTGGAAGCATAAAAAAGGTGTTTTAGGGGTAGAATCAACGGTGAAGAGAGTATAACATAAAAGCGGTAAAAAGGCAATAAACCTGTTTATCAACAGGAAGACAAATAAAAAAACCCCGACTTGTCAGAAGAAGAAACAATTGCCAAAGAAAGCGCCATGGAGAGAGATGCCTTGGCGTCTCCCCAGGCTACGTTTTCTCCTTCTGGTAAGCGGGGGTTTTAATTTGATAATGTTGGTGCTCTCCCTGTTCTGTCATAGCTTAATCATTTATAAATTACCCTTAATTTAACACAAAAATTCTGCCACATCAAAGCCCTTGACTTTTCCCGCGCAACATAATACAATATGGCCACTTTATAACCTTGTAATCTTTGCTACTTATGAAAAAAGACATCCATCCAGCTTATTACGAAAACGCGAAAGTAACCTGCGCCTGCGGTAACACTTTTATGGTTGGCTCAACTTTGAAGGAAATCCGCGTGGAGCTCTGTAATTTGTGCCACCCGTTCTACACCGGCAAGCAGAAATTCGTTGACACCGCCCGCCGTGTGGAGAAGTATCAGGAAAAAGTCGCTAAAGTTGCCAAAGCCGCGTCCGGTCATTTGGGCAAAAAAGCCAAACACGCCGCCAAAGCGATTAAAAAAATCGCCAAGACTTCCGGAACAAAAGAAAAAAAATAGCCGTTGTTTTGTGGAACAGATTTTGCTTAACAGCGGGTCTGTTTTTTGATATAATTGGTATATGATAGATAGGTATACGCAACTAAAAAAGAAATACTTGCAATTGGAGCAGGATCTGCAGAATCCTGTTGTTATTGCTGACCAAAAAAAGCTGAAAGCCGCGGCGCGGGAGTATGATGATTTAAAATTATTAGTGGAAAAGATAACCGAACTGGAAGCGTTGGAAAAAAGTTTGGTGGAAACAGAATTGATAGTTAACGAGGAAACCGATAACGCTATGCGCGAGTTGGCCGAAGTTGAGGCGCTGGAATTGCGGACTAAAAAAGATTTGTTGGAGCAAGAACTTGTTGAGTTAACCACACCCAAAGATCCTCTGGACGGCAAAAATGTCATTGTGGAAATCCGCGCCGGCGCCGGCGGGGATGAAGCGGCGTTATTTGCCGGCGATTTGATGCGTATGTATATGAAATATGGAGAAAAAAAACATTGGAAAAGCAAGTTAATTTCTGAAAGTAGAATCGGCATCGGCGGTTTTAAAGAAGTCATTTTTTCCCTTGGTGCTGAGCCGAGCCGAAGCACAGGTTCAGGGCAAGGAGTTTACAAAGACATGAAATATGAAATGGGCGTGCACCGCGTGCAGAGAACTCCGGAAACGGAAAAAGCCGGCCGGATTCACACTTCCACCGCCAGCGTGGCGGTCATGCCGGAAATTGAAGAAAAAGAATTCGCGATTAATGCCAAAGATTTGCGCGTGGATACTTTCTGCGCCGGCGGACACGGCGGGCAAAGCGTCAATACCACTTACAGCGCGATCAGGATTACTCACATTCCGACCGGATTAATCGTGCAGTGTCAGGACGAACGTTCGCAAATACAGAACAAGTTGAAGGCGATGAATGTCTTGCGCGCGCGGCTCTGTGAAATTGATCGGCAGAAACAACAGGCGGTACTTGACGCAAAACGCAAAAGCCAAATCGGCACCGGTGATCGCAGCGAAAAAATTCGCACCTACAATTTCCCGCAGGATCGCATCACCGACCATCGGATTCATCAGAATTGGAGCAATATCACCACTATTTTGGGAGGGGATTTAGAGAATGTAACGGAGGCGTTAAGAAAAGCTGATAATGAAACAAAATAAATGTTCAATTTTCAATTACCAATTTTCAGAAAAAATTTAAAATTTTTGATTTGAAAATTTTTTTGAAAATTATGAAAATTGAAAATTGGTAATTAACGCTATGAAGTTTTGGTTTCAAAAATATTATCCCCTGTTTATTGTACTCGCCGTTGCCGCCGCCTTGCGTGTCAATCTTTTGTTTGTCCGCGGCACTTGGTGGTTTGATGAAATGTTCAGCGTGCATTACAGCCTTTTGCCGTGGGGGAAGGCGATTAAATATTGGCTCTTGGAAACCAATCCTTTTTTATATAATCTTGTTTTGCGCGGGTGGATTAATATTTTTGGCCAAGGTGAAATGACGGTGCGGATTCCCTCGTTGATTTTTGGTTTAATAACCATCGCGTTCGTGTATTATCTCGGCCAAAAATGGATTTCCCGCCGCGCCGCGATTGTTTCTTCTTTAATTGTTTCTTTGTCAGGCATTCATCTCTTTGTCAGCACGGAGACCAGAACGTATGCTTTGTTTGTGTTTTTGACGGCGCTGTCTTTTTATTGGTTCATAAACATATTCGTGGAACAAAAAATCAGCCGCTGGACTTGGCCGATGTTTTTTTTGACGCAAGTTTTACTGCTTTATTCGCATTTGACCGCCTTGACGGTAATTGTTATTCAAGTCCTCGCGCTTGTATATTTTAAAGCGGACAATGCGGCGCGGAAAAAATTATTGCTTACGCAGTTTTTTTCCTTGCTAATCTGGAGCCTCTGGTTTATTCCCTCGCTTCTGCCAAAACTTAATTCTCGCAGTCTCTATGGTTGGTTTTTCACCTATAACAGCGAATCTTCCAATATATTAACGATTTTAAATACTCTTTTTGTAAACACGGGTGTTCCGGAGTTTATTCTCACGTTGTTCGCGGTTATTTTGCTGGGAATAATTTTTTACGCGATCAGAGTTTTTTCGCAACAGGAGCAAAAAAATAAAAACCGGCTTTTTGTTTTAATGCTCTGGAGTTTTATTCCCGCTCTGCTGGGTTCATTTTTCGGGCAGTATGTCACCAAGTATTTTGTTTTTTCTTTGCCCGGTTTCGCTTTGCTTATTGCTTGGACATTTGACCAAATCGCGGATAAAACCGCGCGACTGGCTGTTACCGCGCTTTTTCTCGTTATATTTATTCCATCCACTTTGGCCATCGCCACCGGTCCGATTTTTTCTTGGTATTCAATTACGAAGTATATAGAAAAAAATGAAACACCCAATAGCGCCATTCTGGTAATTCCATTTAATGAAGAGCTGGTGATAAAAAAATATTATCAAGGTTCAATTCCGGTTGAAGGGGTGTATCCGATGCCGGATAATTTGAGTCTGGAAGAAAGAATTGTGCGTTACAATTGGCAAAGCCTGTTTCCTTCTGATGAAGAATACGAAGTTTGGATGGCGGAACACACCAAAAATAGAGATAAAATTTTTTTCTTGCAATACGATGGTTATGAAAGCAACAGTGTGATTTGGTTTATCAATCATAACTGGAAATTTAAAAAAAGAATTCGCGCTGTCGGCCATATTGGAATAACAATGTTTGAATTTAATGCGCCAGACTACTATCAAGCAACTTCTTCAACAGGCGCGCGAGCGAATTGATTTGTTGGACGCGGAATTAATTATTGCTTTTGTTTTAAAAAAGACAAGAGAGTTTGTGATTGCGCATGGCGAGTGTGGAGTGCGCAAGTTTGCAAGTGCGCAAGTTTGCAAGTTGATTAGAAAAAGAGAGAGAGGAGAACCGTTGGCGTATTTGACCGGGCATAAAGATTTTTTTGGGTTGGATTTCGCGGTGAATAAGAGTGTTTTGGTTCCAAGGCCGGAGACGGAGGTGTTGGTGGAGAGCGTTATTGAATGCCTTATGACCGAAGACATAGGACATAGGACGATATTGATTGATGTTGGTACTGGGAGTGGTTGTATCCCAATCGCGATTACTAAATCACTTCATCACCACATCACTTCATCACTGAAAATTTTTGCGATTGATATCTCAAAAGTCGCGCTAAGAATCGCTCGGCTCAACGCGAAAAAACACGGCGTCAAAATAAAATTTCTCCACGGCAGTCTTCTTACGCCACTTCTTAAAACTTGCAAACTTGCGCGCCCACAAACTCACGCGCTCATCATCACCGCCAACCTCCCATATCTCACCTTAAAACAATATCGGCAGTCAGCGTCAATCAAGCGTGAGCCAAAGAACGCTCTTGTCGCCGGCAAAACAGGGCTTGGATTGTATGAAAAACTTCTCAAACAAATTCGTTCTCCAATATCCAATATCCAATATCCGATATCTGTCTTTTTCGAAATAGACCCGTCGCAATCCAAACCAATCGTCAGACTCATTGAAAAATATCTTCCCAAGGCGGTGGTTGAAATAAAAAAAGATCTGTCCGGAAGAGACAGGGTGGTAGAAACAATTTATTTCGCCTAATGTTTAGGCATATGGGGGTTTGCCAAAATTCCGAGGAGCAAGAGGGGCTGGGGTGGATGCCCCGAAGCCAAGAGTTCATTACACTTTTCGTTGTCTTGTCCTATTCTTCAAATATCGTTCAATCGCTTCTTTTGAAGTCAACCAATCTCTGCCTTCTTTGTGAGCTTCGAGTTTCCCCTGTCTTGCGAGTAAATTTAAATATTTAGCAGAAAAGAGAGTATTCTTAGATATTTCAGCGAGTGTCAGAAACTTTTCCTGTTTTATTGTTGCGGGAGTTAATGTTTTTAAATAAATATCAAGCGAACGCTCAATGGATTGAGCAATAAATTTTACCAGTGGTTCATATTCACCGCTGTCCGCCTTATCTAACACATCATAATATTTTTTGCGGTCATTTTTCAAAATAATAACCAGTGGATATCCGGCTTGCATTAGTAATAAATTCATTGTAAGTCGCGCTGTTCTACCGTTGCCATCAAAAAATGGATGAATGTGTACTAGTTTGTGATGAAGTAGGGCAGAAAGCTCAACAATGTTAGTTTTGCTTTTTTGTGAGTTGAGCCAGCTTATTAAGTCACGCATTTTTTGTGGCACTTCCAGAGCGTCTGGCGGCGTATGTTTAGCTCCGCCAATAATCACATTGGCGTTTCGGTATTTCCCGGCCCACTCTTTATCAGTTTCTTGAATAATAATTTGATGTAAATTGCGTATTAGCACTTCAGAAACGGTGTGCTTTTTGTCTTTATCTACCAGGTCATACAAATATTCCAATGCGGCTTGGTGGTTTTTGGCTTCAAGGTGGTCTTTTAAAGGTTTGCCTTTTATAGTTATGCCTTCGTTAATAACTAAAAAAGTCTCTTTTAAGGTTAAAGAGTTGCCTTCAATCGCGTTGGAGTTGTAGGTCATCTCTATTTGAAATTTTTCCCGAAGTTTTTGTACTGCTGATTTAGGCAAGGGACGGAGCTTGTTTAGTTTGGCGAGTTTTTCTTCCAGACGGGCTTTCACGATTGGTGGTAAATAGGTCATATAAAATGCTTAATATGGTTTAGTTAGATATTTAGAGTATACCATATTAAGGAATTCTGTCAAAAGTTTTCCACAGGTTACCACTTGCGTTTTAGAGAGAGAAATATTTTAATTGGATATCCTATAAAAAAGTAAGTAAGACATTTAAAATTTAACCCAAAATGATATGAACGAACTAAGTGGCGAAAACCGAGAGATAACAACAAATCCAGAAAAAAATAACTCGACCAAATGCAGAACCAAAGAATGGGGGGATGGTCGTGGAATCCTCCAAATTTATCTGGAATCTGACGACCCCAGTTTTAAAAGAGTTTTAGACATCGCCGAAAGTTTTTCTTTGGATAAGCATTGTCGTCGAATGCTGTTTTTTTGTCATTCCCGTGAAAACGGGAATCCAGAGTTCGCATATTTAAGCCAATTTTCTGGATCCCCGCTTTCGCGGGGATGACATTTCGGCCATTTGGCGACAGTCCCATTATAGAAAAGTGTAAGGCGTTGGCCATAAAAGGGAAAGTATATGTTGCTGAATGTACGCCGATATGCGATGTTTCGCACATTCCTTAAAAATTAAATTTGTGCGAAATATTGGTGAGTTCCGCCATTCCTTGTAAAATATAATTGAGGAGGCGGGATGAACCGCATATCGGCTGTTAGGCGTTGTAAAATTTTTATGCTTTTTGTTTTTTTTGCTCGTCACTCAATCGCTGGGGGCAAAAAAAGGGGGGGCGAATTCGCTCACAAAATATGGCGAAGGGGCAGAGGGGTAAGGGGCAAATGCCCCGCAGCCATATCGCACACAACATATTAGGTGCGCCTTTCCGATTTGTTTACATTATTTTTTTGAGCACCGCCAATTTTCCATACCCCCTTTTCGAGGAATGCCTCTATTGTTTGTCTATTGGCTTTATTGATCAAATTAGAATGCGATATTTTATTTATTTTTCCATATTCAGCGAGCGTCATAATCTGCGCGCTTTCCAAATACGCTAGCCGTTTGTGGTAACTATTGGTAAGCGCTTTGCCGACTATTTCTTCCATAATAGCAGCCGCGCCTTTGGCATCAAATTCTTTAAATGCTTCGTAATATTTATTTCTGTCAATAAATTTTATATTTATTGGCACAAATCCTTCTCGTATCAATAAATAATTATTTATTACTCGCCCAATGCGGCCATTACCATCGCAAAATGGGTGAGTATATTCAAAAGCAAGATGCAACTTCGCAATCCGTTTAATTATATTTTTATGACTTGTGGCATTATATTCGGACAACATTTTTTCCAGACGATCAAACACTTCTTTGGGGTTAGGAGCAATATGGCTGCCGACACGCACGAATTCACTATCTTTTCTAAATCTTCCGGCAACATCGTCACGAATATTGGAAATCAACATTTTATGAAGTGATAAAATTACTTCCATGGAGAGCTCTTGTTCCTTGGCTCTTTGGTCAATATATGACACTACTCGCGCCAAATTTTTTGCCTCAAACATTTCTCGTTCAGTGATGTATCGATCCAAATCTATTTGTAAAAGTATTTTTTCTGTTTCTTCCAGTGTGAGCGTGCTATTTTCAATGGCGTTTGAATTATATACCTGCTCGGCCACTTCTGCTTCGCTGATTAATTTTAAAAGTGCCTGTTTGCCAACAGCCACGGTATAAAATCTCTCTCTTAACTGCGATATTGTATTGAAAATGTGTAGTGTTTTGGGCATATTTATTATTAATAGTGAATAATACCCCTATTATACACCATTTTCACTATTTTGTCAAGATAACCGTGAAAAGTTGTAATAAATTGGCCAATTTCACGGTTATGATATCATGCTTAATCTGCACGCAAACTATCTAACATTTTAGTTTATATGTTGTCAAGAGATAGAAACTAAGTGTTTTGTTTAATTTTTTTTACGATTCCCTTATCTGCGTTTACTTCAATTAAATCCCCATTTTTGTATGTTTCACTAGCGTTTTTTGTCCCAATAATACAGGGAATTTTTAATTCTCTCGATATGATCGCGGCATGGCAGAGTTGGCCACCTTCATAAGTATATCCCAAAGTCCTTTTGAGAGAGCATAATACCACGCTTCTTCCATAATTATAGAGAAGTCTCTGGCGTATGCCTTGGTGAATTTTTGTTTTTTCATATATAAATTTGATCATTTTCGTAATGTAGCGAGGGCGAGGCAACGAAGTTCCCGAAGAGTTCAGGGGCGAGCCCCCAAAAAATTAATCCTTGATTCCGCTATACCACTTCATTAATATTTTTTCCGCAGGTTTTCCTCTAATATTGTATTCTTTGGTCATAGGAAAATCATCAGGCCAATATGTAAACGGATAAACTCCGGTTATGTAGTTTGTTTCTGCGGCATTTTTTAATATTGCCTCAAATCCCATTGCTTGTTCTTCCAAATCAAGAGTATATTTATCAGAATAAGGCTCCCATAATGCAATGGCGGGGTCATCGACACCAACCTCTGATTTCAGACCGCCGTCAATGCTCGGATAGGCAACCTGCTGTAATACTATTGGTTTCTTGTAAGAATCATAAAAGGGCTTTAATCTTTCATCAAATATTTTTTTGGTATTAGAGTAGAGTTCTTCTTGTGTGGGATTGTTTTTTATTGTCAAACCAGTCCACATATTTATTGAGAAGAAATCCCATCTATCCATGAAAGGAGCGTCATTTGGATTTGGCCAAAGCTCATGAATGTTGTTAATATTTCCGCCCAGGAAAAACAATCTGCCCAGCTTTCCCTTATATTTCTGTTTTGCTTTTGAATAAATATCCTCAAGTTTTTCTTTATGATTTGTTGGCTTCTTCTCCAAGGCAATTTGATCCCCGGAAATAACAAGCGCTTCAACATCATACTTGTTCGCTAAATCAACAAAATACATAACATAGTTTTCATACTGCTCAAACCACGCATTCCACCATTCGTCAGAAAAAGATGCACTGTCTGTACTGACACAGCATATTTGCGAGCTCATGAAAACTTTAAAGCCGTCTGCTTTCATCTTCTTTAGATGAAGGTTAATTTCTTCGTCAGAGTATGTGTGACCAAATCCTTCAGAAGTTATTATAGGGGTAGGATTTACCTGTTTATAATCCCAGGGAGGAGCAATCTCAATCCATTCAACTTTATCCTCTTTTAGCTTAGCATGAGTGCTATTAAGCAAGTCTGC
>MFQN01000020.1:12685-34257 GCA_001783065.1 Candidatus Magasanikbacteria bacterium RIFCSPLOWO2_12_FULL_43_12 | reverse complement strand
AAGGTGAGCGGATGGATGCTCAAACAGCTCTCGAAGACAGTATTGCCATAAAAGTGGCTGATACGGGCTATGGCATACCAAAAGACCAGCAAAACAAAATTTTTACCAAACTTTTTCGTGCTGATAATGTAAGAGAAAAAGACACCGAAGGGACGGGGTTGGGGCTCTATATCGTAAAATCAATCATTGATCATTCGGGCGGCAAGATTTGGTTTTCCTCCCCAGGAGGATCCGCCTTGGGCGGAGAGTCTTCCGAAAACCCAGGTACGACTTTTTATGTTACTCTGCCGCTTGCGGGAATGAAAAAGAAAGAAGGCGCCAAGGCATTGACATGATAACGAGCCGTGTAGCTTATTAACTTATTAACTTATTAACTTGTAGCTTATAATGAGTTTCGTCCTAAGAAGCTAAAAAGCTACGACCTACAAGCTGACACAAGACATATGGAAAATAAGAAAACAATCTTGGTTGTTGAGGACGAGATCTCGCTACTGAACGCGCTTTGCGACAAGCTTACGCGTGAGAATTTTGCCGTGCTTGAAGCGAAAAATGGCGAGGAGGGATTGGAAGTCGCTTTGCGCGAGCATCCAGACCTCATCTTGCTTGATATTATTATGCCCGTGATGGACGGCATAACCATGCTCAAGAAACTCCGTGAAGATGCGTGGGGGAAGAACGCGAAAGTTATTATACTCACCAATTTGAGTGATAATGAAAAGGTGGCAGAAGCTCTAGAACAGAAGTCACAGGAATATCTTGTTAAATCTGATTGGAAAATTGAAGACGTGGTTGCAAAAGTTCGTGAACGATTAGAAAGGTAGGACATTAGTCTGGTTTCGTTCAGCAGTTTTTGATAAAGGGGTTTAATACCCGGCTGAAAACACAAAGAGAATAATAAATAGTCAAGGCATTGACAAAACCTCATTTTTGTGCTATATTAAACACGCTCATTACACAGCAGATGATCGACCCGCCTCATCGGCGGGTAGGAAAGTCCGAACACCACTCCGGCGAAAGCCGGAAAAACGGTAGCGGGTAATTCCCGTCGTCCGTCCGCCAATCGGCGGATGAGATAGAGGTGCGAACAGAGACGATTTTTGCGGAAACGCAAAAGTCGTCCGGTCAATTGACCGGACGCAACTCCATAGTAATATGGAGAGTGAAACGACTAAATCCTTACTGGGGTGAAAGAGCAGCCCTTCGGTTCGCTTCGCTCGCTTAGAGCAAGTTTCTTACTTTGAGCGAGTGAAGCTGAATCCGATTGGAAAAGTTAGCTCGTTTGATCGCCATAGAGTAATTTATGCGGCAGAGAAATGATCATCGCCCACTAATATGGCGACCACGAATAGACACTAATATAAAAAAACGGATTTTAAACACAAAAGATATTAGTACTTGTTTATTGTCCCAATCTTATTAGTGTCGATTAGTGGTCGTCGTATTAGTGGGTACAGAACTCGGCTTATCGCTGTGGAATGAGCAGTTAAGACCCCCTCTTGAAAAAAGAGCGGGTTTTTGTTATGGTAGAGGCAGACCACTCAATAGGAGGTAAAAATGAATGGTCAGACAGAAGAGGCGCCACAGTCGGGCAAAAAGGAACGGCGTAAGTCTTTTCCAAGGGATTACGCTCCAGATGAGATTTGGAGTGACGGACGGCCCGAGGAGTGTGCTGAATGCGCATACACGCGGGAATGTCCGGGACACGGCCCTACAGCCATCCTTCACAGGTGCTACATAGAGGATCTGGAGTAGCTCCGACGACGCCAAAGGAGGATTGCGCCGGTCTCATCAGAGGCCGGCCTTCCCATTTTTGGTTGACTAGATGATTTTTTTCCGTTAAAATAGAGCCATATCTTACAATCAATGAAATCATCGTCTTAATCAGTTTAAACCCGCCTGCCATGCGTTGCCGCAGGCATTGCGGGCAGGTCAATGCTATGAAGCGTTCAGAAATTTTCCTCATGATTTTTAAAGTGCCAGTGGATTTTTTGATGTTGGTTTTTGCCGGCGTCTCCGCGTATTATTTGCGTTTCATTGATTTGTTCGTCGGTTTGCGGCCGGTGGTTTTTGATTTAAGCTTGTCGGCTTATCTCGGCATAGTAATGTGGGTCGGACTGGCGTGGCTATTTATTTTTGCTTTGCTCGGTCTTTACTCCATTGATCCGAATCGCAAATTATCAAAAGATTTAACGCGAGTATTTTTTGCCTGTTCCGTCGGCATCGGCGCGGTGGCTTTGTATGTGATGTTCGCGCTGCAGCAATTTGATTCTCGTTTTCTCGCGTTAGTCAGCTGGGCTTTAGCGATCATTTATGTTTCGGTCGGCAGAATTTTAGTTCGCGGTTTAAAGGGCTTGATGTACCGCGTAGGTTGGGGTTTGCGGCGTGTCGCGGTGATTGGCGATGAGGAGATTGCCGAGGATGTTGCCAAAGAATTAGAGCAGAGAGCAGAGTTGGGGTATAAAGTAGTTGGGCAGTATTCAACTTTTTCCGCGCAATTAATTTCCGCGTTAGAAAAATTAAATTTGGACGAAGTCATTTTTACTAACCCGCGCGCTAATGAAAAAGAAGCTTTGCGGGCGTTGAATTTTTGTAATTTACACCATATTGTTTTTAAATATTCAGCTGATTTGTTCGCGGCTTATTCCGCCAACATGGCAGTCAGCCCGCTGGCCGGCGTGCCGATGGTGGAATTGAAATGCACGCCTTTGGATGGCTGGGGCCGAGTAGCTAAACGCGTTTTTGATGTTTTGGTTAGTTTGTCGGTGATTACTGTTTTTTTGCCAGTGTTAATTATTGTCGCTTTGATTATTTTATTGGAAACCGGCCGGCCCGTGATTTATAAGAATGAAAGAGTTGGTATCCGCGGACAAAAGTTTTTTACTTTCAAATTTCGTTCTATGTTTCAAAAAGATTGCACCGGCCCGCAATTCGGCCGAGCTGGTTTGAAAGCGGAAGCGAAAGAAAAGGATTTAATTGAGGAAAAAAGCGTTAGGACCGGCCCGATATACAAGATTGCCGATGATCCGCGCGTTACTAAATTCGGTCGGTTCGTCCGGCGTTGGAGCATAGACGAACTGCCGCAATTTTTTAATGTTTTAATCGGGGACATGAGCATTGTTGGTCCGCGTCCGCACCAGCCGCGCGAGGTTGAGCAATATGAAAGAGAATATCCGACCGTATTTACTTTAAAACCCGGGATTACCGGAATGGCGCAGATTTCCGGCCGGAGCGATTTATCGTTTGAAGAGGAAATGAAATTGGATATTTTTTATATTGAACGTTGGAGCATATTTTTGGATTTGATTGTATTTATCAAGACTCCGTTTGTGGTTTTTAAGAGAAGAAAAGCATTATAAGCAGACTAAGCAAGTTAAGCAGATTAAGTTTGCCGTTTACTCTGCCTAATCTGCTTATTGCTTACTTTATCTTGTATGAAGATCGCGTTGGTTCACGACTATCTTTCTCAACATGGCGGCGCCGAGCGGGTGCTGAAAGCGTTTCATGAAATCTGGCCGTCAGCGCCGGTTTTTGTTTTATTTCATGACAAAAAAAAGATTGATGATTTTGAGGACGCGGATATTCGGGAATCTTTTTTAGCCAAACTGCCGTTCGGCCGCGTCAAATATCAGTGGTATTTACCGTGGATGCCGTTCGCGACCGAGCGCCACAATCTGCATGAATTTGATGTTGTTCTATCGTCAACCAGCGCCTTTGCCAAAGGTGTTTTAACCCGACCGGATACTTTGCACATCTCCTATTGCCACACCCCGACCAGATATTTGTGGACTGATACGCATGAATATATTGAGGAGTTGAAATATAATCGTTTGATTAAGGCGGCTTTACCTCGGTTGATTTATCACTTGCGTTTGTGGGATAAAATGAGCGTGGATCGAGTGGATCATTTCATCGCCAATTCCGGTACGGTGCGAAACCGCATTCAGAAATATTATCGCCGTGAAAGCGATATTATTTATCCGCCGGTTGATACGGATAAATTTTTTATCAACAAAGACATTGGCGATTATTTCATCGCCGGCGGCCGTTTGGTGCCATACAAGCGGTTTGATTTATTGGTGCAAGTGTTTAATCGTCTGCGCTGGCCGTTAATTATTTTCGGCGACGGTCCAGAGGAGAAAAAGTTGAAAAAATATGCTAAAGATAATATTCAGTTTGTCGGCCGAGTCAGCGACGAAGAGAAAGCGCGGCTGTTATCGCGCGCGCGAGCTTTGATCCATCCGCAAGTTGAAGATTTGGGCATTACGCCGATTGAATCAATGGCTTGCGGTCGGCCGGTAATTGCTTATCCGGTTGGCGGCGCCACGGAAACCGTTATTCCAAATGAGACAGGAGTATTCTTCCATGCGCAGAATTGGGAGTCGCTATTAGACACTGTTTTACATTTTAACCATGAGAATTGGGCCAGTGAAAAAATCCGCGAACATGCCGAACGCTACGGCGCCGAAGCTTTCAAAGAGAGAGTCAAGAGATATGTTGAGGACAGGTATGAGGAGTTTAAACAAGGGTTGAATCAGTGCGTGTTGGAGATACGATGAATTGATGGCGAGGAATCAGGAATTATGAATCAGGAATTATGAATATTGGTGTCGACATCCGTTGTTTAATGGATAAACAACGTACTGGCGTTGGAGAATATACTTACGGGCTTCTTGACGCTGTTTTTAAAATTGACCGCGAGAATCAGTATTTTTTGTTTTATAATTCTTATAAAGATGTTTCTGAAATTTTGCCGAAATGGAGTCATCCGAATGTGCATTACGCAAGAACAAGATGGCCGAATAAATGTTTTAATGCCATTTTGCTTCTTAATTTGATAAAATTAGACAATTTAGTCATTAAGAAATTGTTTACAAATTACAAATTACAAATTAAAAATTTAGATGTTTGGTTTTCTCCCAACCTGAATTTTACTTCTCTGACTTCCAAAGTAAAATTTATTCTGACTATCCACGACCTGTCTTTTGAATTTTTGTCCGAGTGTTATACATTGAAACAACGCCTGTGGCATAAGTTGTTGATGCCCAAAAAGCAGTGCGAGCGGGCGGATATTATTTTAACTCCGTCAGAGAGTACAGCGAGGGACGTAGCGGCAACGTATGGAATTGATAGAGAGAAAGTTAATGTGTGTTATCCGGGGGTTTCCACCATCATAACACAGAACACAATTAACATAACACAATTGCGAGAGGAGTATGATTTGCCGGAGAAGTTTATTTTGTTTTTAGGCACGATTGAGCCGAGGAAAAACGTTGAGGCGGTGATTGGTGCGTTTGCGATGGCGTATGACTTAGGACTTAGGACGTATGGATTGGTGATAACGGGAGCCAAAGGGTGGAAGAATAAAGATGTGTTTCAAATGATTGTCAACACACCCAATGTTCGTTACATTGATTACGTTGCCGAGGAAGATAAATCCGCGCTGTATCAGATGGCCAGCTTGTTTGTTTACCCAAGTTTGTATGAAGGTTTTGGCCTGCCGGTTTTAGAGGCGATGGCCAGCGGCACGCCGGTCATTACCAGTAATCGTTCGTCTTTGCCCGAAGTTGGCGGGGATGCGGTGTATTATGTCAATCCAACGAATGCGGCAGAGTTAAGCGAGGCGATGGCGCGGATATTGCGAGATGATGAATTAGGAATTATGAATTATGAATTAAGGATTGAAAGACAAAGAGAACTGGTGAAAAAGTTTGATTGGGAAAGAAGCGCGAAGGAGTTTTTATTATTGATTCATATTTAAATCAATCAACTGCCCCGTAGGGGCATCCGATAGTAGCCAGGCCTTTTAAGGCCTGGCAGAGGAAAACAAAATCAAAAAGTCCCGTAGGGACGACAGAAACTATGAAAATCGGCATTGACGCTCGGATGTATGGCCCAAAACAGTCGGGTTTGGGGCGGTATGTCCAACAACTGATAGATGGTTTATTAAAGATTGATAATGAAAATCAGTATGTTTTATATGTGCGAACTTACGAACAGCAATACGAAATTACGAACTACGAAAATTGTAAAATAATCGTTGTCGACATCCCGTGGTATAGTCTGGCGGAACAGATTAAATTTAAGAAAATAATCAAACAAGAAAAAGTTGATTTAATGCATTTTCCGCATTGGAACGTGCCTTTATTTTATAATGACCCGTTTGTCGTGACAATTCACGATTTAATTATGTATCATTACCCGCGAGCTGAAGCGACGACTTTGGGGCCAATTAAGTTTTGGCTGAAAGATCGCGCGCATCGGGTTGTTTTGCGGCACGCGGTTAGGAAAGCGAAGAAAATAATTGTTACCAGCGAATTTACGCGGCAGGATGTTCATAAGACATTGGGAGTGAGGTTGGAGAAAATGGCCGTTGTCTATCAAGCCCCGTTTGAAAGATACAAGACACAAGAAACAAACAAATTACAAATTACAAAACCATACGTTTTGTATGTTGGCAATGCGTATCCGCATAAGAATTTGGAGCGATTATTAAAAGCGTGGGGGATTTTTGAAGAGAAGTTTGGGGGTGTTTATCAGTTGGTTTTGGCTGGGAAGAGCAGTTTTTTTTATGAAGGTCTAAAGTCCTACGCCCTATGTCCTAAGTCCGCAGTCTTCGTCGGTTACGTTCCGGATGATGAATTATCTCAACTCTACTTCAACGCCTCGCTTTATGTTTTTCCCTCTCTTTACGAAGGTTTCGGCCTGCCTCCTTTGGAAGCCCAGCAATACGGCGTGCCGGTGATTTCTTCAAGCGCAAGCTGTTTACCGGAAGTGTTGGGCGAGTCGGCGTTGTATTTTGATCCGGAGAATATTGAGCAGATGGCGGACGCGATTCATCGCGGTTTGACTGACGAGAATATCAGACTTGAATTAAAACAAAACGCGGCAGAAAATCTGAAAAGGTTTTCGGGAGAGAGGATGAGGAGGGAGACGAAAAAAATATACGAAAAATATTGAAAGAATATTAGTGAAATATTAAAAAATATATTTAAGAGGTGTTTTTGATGGTGTGGATAAGAACTCTTGACATAGTTTGTGGATTTGCTATACTTATAGTGTCGATCACGGAATTCTATTGAAATCCTGAAAGTCCGAGCCAAAAAGCTCGGTCTTTTTGTTTTCGTAAAAATTTGTTATAATATTTTTCGTGGAGTTTGAGGGGCTACCTCATGGTGAGGAATCCGTGATCGACACTCGGATAGAGGGGTTCAATACCCCTTGGCTCCACAATAGAAGCCGTCTTTTTATAAGGCGGTTTTTATTTTTGTTTGTTGTCGCGAACACCTCCCTCGCCCTCCTCCGAGGAGGGAATTGTAAAACTCCCCTCTCGGAGAGGGGTGGCGAGCCAGAGCGAGCTGGGGTGTGTTCGTTCGCAGTCTTGACCCCCAGCCCAAAACATGATAATGTATTTTCATTAGCAACAGCACACCCGATTGACGGGTGAAAGAGGGTGGGCGAATGAAACAATTGAAAGTTCTGATACTGGTAGCGATATCGGTAATCGTATCTATGTTGGTCGTTGTGTTCGCTGAAATAGAGAGGAGGGAGACTGGTGAGTGGGTGGCGGCAAGGAACTTGTGCTGGAAAAACATCAAGGTTGCCGACTGCCAGGAGGCCAATCTATCGGATGATGGTAAATGTGCGCTGAAGACCCTGCCAAATGGAACGCGGTGCAGAGGTAACGCGGAGAATTTCTGCGTACTATCCTGTATCTGTGAGGACGGCAAGTCGCAGAGATTGTTGCGAGATTGCGACGATGGGAATTACTGCACGTATGATATCTGTGGTTGGGAGGCGTCCGCGTTTGAGGAGCCAAAATGCTTGAATTTTGCTGTGCCCGATGGATTTCACTGCGGTCCTTTTGGGGGGTATAGCAACTGTGAGCTGGGTGTCTGCGTTATGCCGGATGGCGTTACCAACACGGAGAGTTGGCCAGCAGAGTGACAAACGAGGTTTCGTAAGCGCAGACAACACCAGACATAGCGTGCCGTTCTTTTTTCAACATCAGGAGGGCTTCAAGGAGGGAAGCCGCAAAAGCCCATCTGGTAAAGGTGGTTTTTTGTTTGCTCAATTTTAATCCCTCCCCCTTCAATAGGGGGAGGTTCGGGAGGGGGTCTCGTTCGCCAACCGCCTGTTGACTTTTTCGCTGAAATATGATATAATAATAATGTATGAATAACTGGTCGGTTGATATAAAACAGCTAAAAACACACAAAAAACAGTATACTATCTGGCATTTGGAGCAGATGGTAAATTTTGGGTTGGGGAAGGAAAAAATAGACAAAAAACAGCTGAAAAAGAATTGGTCAAAGTTAGATTTGGATATTAAAAAGAAAAAATATTTAGCTTCTCTTTTATGGCCGGCAAGACAATTTTGAGCGCGAATCAAAAGAAATTAGCGGGGAAATTGAAGAATAATATTTTAGAGTGAGGAAGCCGCAAAAGCCCATCCGGTAAAGGTGGTTTTTTGTTTGTTTTCGTAAAGAGCAAAGGACATCAGTAAACAAAAACCCCGCATCGTTCTGATGCGGGGTTTGGGTGGTGGAGCGAGAGAGAGTCGAACTCTGGAAGCCAACATGGCAATGGTGGCCGCAGACCGCCTGCGCTCGCCCCTCGATTCCACCGCCGCATATCATAGCACAAAATTGTTGTAACAAAAAGGACTCCCCTTAGGGAGCCCCATGAGTTCAGCAGACGGTTTTTTAGCGACTGCCATTGCCATGTTGATTAAAGTATAACATAACTATTGTTTTTGTCAATATTTTTATCCACAACGTGTCGCATGCAGTATGCCACATATCATGATTAACCAAGATTGAACTAATTCCGCCTTTGAGTTATAATATACCCACTATGTCAAAAACAAACCACAATCACCGTCCAACAATGCTGATTATTTTAGACGGTTTTGGCTTGGCTGACGCCAAAAACAGCGGCAACGCGATTACAGCGGAGACCGCGCCGAATATTTTTGGTTATCTAAAAAAATATCCAAACTCAACTCTTAAGACTTATGGCGAGTATGTTGGTTTGGCGCCCGGTCAACAAGGCAATTCCGAAGCCGGGCATTTGAATATTGGCGCCGGAAGAATTGTTAAGCAAGATTTGGTGCGGATTTCCGAGGCGATTCATGAGGGGACGTTTTTCAAAAATGAAGCGTTCAAACAAGCGCTTTTTCATGTTAAAAAATACAAAACCGCCATTCACATTATCGGACTTTTGACTGACGGAAACAGCGCGCATGCTTGTCCGGAACATTTTCACGCTATGCTGGAATATTTTAGGCGCGAAGGTCAGAAAAAAGTTTTTCTGCATTTGATTACCGATGGCCGAGATTCTTCGCCGCACGGGGCAACGAATTTTCTGCACGAATTGCGCGGACATATGCTGGCGCACGAAAAAATCGCCACGATAATGGGGCGATTTTACGCCATGGATCGCAACAAAATTTGGGAAAGAACCCAGCGCGCTTATGAAGCGATGGTCATGGGCAAGGGTTGCGCCGCGCCATCAGCGGAAGAAGGTTTGGCGCAGTCATACAATCGGGGTGATACTGATGAATATATCTGTCCGACGATTATCGTTGAGAATAATAAAAAGCCTATTGCGACAATCAAAGATAATGACGCGGTGTTTTTTATCAATTCGCGCAGCGACCGCGCTCGACAGATTACCAAAGCGTTCGTGCAGAAAGATTTTGAGAAGCACAACCCGGGAGCGTTTAAGCGCGTGAAGCAACCGAAAAATATTCGTTTTGTGGCAATGACTGATTTTGGGCCGGATCTTGAAGGACTATTCACTGCTTTTCCCAGCCCGGATATTGGTAATTGTTTGCCAGCAGTGATTGATGACAATTATCGCCAGTTATATATTTCTGAAACTGAAAAATACGCGCATATCACGTATTTCATCAATGGCGGCTACGCGGATCCGCTGAACGGAGAAACGCGCGAAGTGATAAAATCATTGCCAACTCATTCTTACGCCGAACATCCGGAAATGAGCGCAATAAAATTGAGTAAAAAAATTGCGAGCTATTTACAAGATGATAAGTATAATTTTATTTGCGTTAATTTTCCCAACTCGGACATGCTCGGACACACCGGTGATTTTAAGGCCGCGCAGAAAGCGATTCAGGTTGTAGATAAAGCCGTGGGAGAAATTATTTCAACATTGTTAAAAAAGAATGGTCAAGCGCTGATTATCGCTGACCACGGCAACGCGGAAGAGATGATTAATCTAAAAACCGGCGAGATAATGACCGAACACACGGTCAATCCAGTGCCCTGTATTTTGGTTAGCAAAGACCCTTCGGCTTTGCCCAAGGCTGGCAAAAAGATCTCCGACGGCATCTTGGCAGACATCGCGCCGACATTATTGAAAATGATGGGACTCAAGAAACCGAGAGAAATGACCGGTAAAAGTCTTATTTAATTATGAAAGTACCAAAACCAGTCGTTCTTGGCATTCTTGATGGCTGGGGAGTTGCCCCTGATCATGAGGGGAACGCGATAACGCGGGCCAAACTGCCCAATTTTAACAAATTGATAAAAGAATATCCAGTGTTGACGCTTCATGCCTCCGGCAATGAGGTTGGCTTGATGTTTGGCGAAATGGGAAATTCGGAGGTTGGGCATTTGAACATTGGCGCGGGGAAGGTTTATTATCAGACTTTGCCGCGCATCAACAAAGCGATTATGGACGAGTCGTTTTTTGAAAATAAGGCTTTTTTGCAGGCGGCGGAGCATATTAAAAAAAATAAATCAGCTCTGCATTTGATTGGTTTGGTTAGTCCGGGCAATGTTCACGCCAGTCAAGACCACTGCTACGCGCTGTTGGAATTTACCAAGAGGCAGAAAATCAAAGACGTTTATATTCATGTGGTTTTAGATGGCCGCGACACGATTTTTAATAGTGGCATAGATTTTGTAAAAAATTTGCAGGAAAAAATTAAAGAATACAAACACGGAGCAATCGCTTCAATTTCCGGCCGGTATTACGCGCTGGATCGCGATAATCGCTGGGATCGAGTGGAAAAAGCGTACCGCGCCATGGCTGAAGGCAAGGCCGCGGCGTATTTTTCCAAACCGGAAGAAGCGATTCAAGAATCTTATGATCGTAAAGTTTACGACGAAGAATTTGTTCCAGTAGTAATAGGCAAAGAAGGCGAGCCAACAGCAACAATGAAAAGCGGAGACGCGGCGATTTTTTTTAATTTTCGTCCGGATCGCGCGCGCCAGTTAACCAAGGCGTTTGTTTTGCCAAGTTTTAGCAAATTTGAACGCAACTATATTAAAAATTTGTTTTTCGCCACCATGACCGAGTTTGAAAAAGAATTACCGGCAGTGGCGGCTTTCGCCCCTCAAGTAGTACACAATTCTTTGGCGGAAACGATCAGTCAAGCCGGGTTGAAACAATATCATGTGGCGGAAACGGAAAAGTACGCTCACATTACTTTCTTTTTGAATGGTACGATTGAAGACCCGTTTCCGGGCGAGGAGCGCAAGATTATCCCATCGCCAAAAGTTTCTTCTTATGACCAGGCGCCGGAGATGTCGGCAGCTGAAGTTACGAAAGAAGTGATTAAAGCGATTGAATCGGAAGAATATGATGCCATTATTTTCAATTTGGCTAACGCTGACATGGTTGGGCATACCGGTAATGTTAAGGCGACGATAAAAGGCTGCGAAGCGGTTGACAAAGCGTTAGGAAAAATTGCGGAATATGTTTTGGCAAAAGACGGCGTGATGTTGGTAACTGCTGATCATGGCAATAGTGAAGAAGTTATAAACTTACAGACCGGTGAGATTGACAAAGAGCATAGCACAAATCCGGTGCCACTGCTCATTGTTGGCAACACTTACCGCGGCGTGGCCGGTCCGACCGGCGATCCGCCGGATGGGGATTTAAGTCTTCTGCATCCGGTGGGCATGTTAGCAGATGTCGCGCCGACGATGTTAAAAATTATGGGCGTGGAACAGCCAAAGGAGATGACCGGGAGAGCGTTGGTATAAATACTTAAATTGTATCAGTTTTTTGGCTAATACGTCACAAAAAAGGCACTATTGACAAATAGTATACTCATACGGTATACTATTTACAAGTATACTAATTAAAGTACTTTAAAATATGCCTTTTATCAACCGTGAACAAGAATTAAAAGCGCTTAATGAAAAATGGCGATCCAATATTGCCCAGTTTTTTATTATTTACGGCAAACGTCGCGTTGGCAAAACCGAACTGATTAAACAATTTATAAAAGACAAACCGGCAATATACTTTTTGGCCGATAAGCGCACTACCGCGGATCAATTGCGCGAGTTGGGTCAAATCGTTGGCAATTACTTTAAAGATGGAATTTTAATCAAAAATGGCTTTGGCGATTGGATAGAAGCATTTTCATATTTGAAAACAAAAACAGCCGATACGCCTTTGGTTTTGGCGATAGACGAATATCCATATCTAACTGAAAATGATAAATCCACCAGCTCGCTTTTTCAAAAAGGTTGGGATGAGTATTTGAAGAATACCAAAATATTTTTAATATTATCCGGGTCAAGCATCGCTATGATGGAATCGGAAACACTGAATCAAAGCGCTCCTCTGTTTGGCCGCCGCACCGGTCAAATTTTAGTTAATCCGTTAAATTTTTCTCAATCGCGAAAATTTTTTCCGGAAAAGAATTTTTCTGATTTTTTAAATATTTTTACCATCACCGGCGGTATGCCCGCGTATCTCAAACAATTTGAGGGTGGAGGTGAATTATCCGAAGAAATCAAGAAAAAGATTTTTAACAAGACCGCTTTTTTATACAACGAAGTGGAATTTACTCTTAAAGAAGAACTGCGGGAAACCAAAAATTATTTGGCGATTTTGCGCGCCATTGCTTTGGGTAAAAGAAAATTAAGCGAAATTGTCAACGAAGTTGGGTTGGACAAAGCCACGGCGAACAAATATCTTTCCGTGTTGATTAATTTACGCCAGGTAGAGCGAGAAGTGCCGATAACCGAGGACAAGCCGGACAAATCACGCAAAGGTTTGTATAAAATTTCCGATAATTTTTTTGTTTTTTGGTTTCAATACATTTTTCCTTACAAAAGCTATCTGGAAATGGACAATTATGATTATGTGTTAGAAAAAATGTTTAGTGGCTTAAAATATAACGATAATGTAAATTCCGATTTTAAGAGTATCACCGCGCAAGTGTACGAACGGGTCGCGGTTGAGCTAATGATTGCTTGGCAGGATAAAATTTTTGCGTTTGAACGAGTGGGTCGCTACTGGAATAGTAATTTAGAAATTGATATAGTGGGATTTAGTTCATCGGAAAAGAAAATCATTTTTGGCGAGTGTAAATGGTCGGAAAAACCGGTGGGAACAAATATTTACGAGGAACTAAAAAAGAAAGCGGCCAAAGTGGAGTGGAAAAGGGGCGACAGAAAAGAATACTATATTTTATTCAGCAAGAGTGGTTTTACAGAGGAAATGATAAAGATTGCAAAAAGCGACGGTGTAATTTTAGCGGAGAAGGATGTTGTGGCGGCCTAAGGAAATGACAGGGAGGGCGTTGGTATAAATATTTATTTGGTAATCTGTACAAAAATCGCGCATTATCGCACGGCTTTTTTAATTTCTTCAATAATTTCTTTTTCCACTTCTGTCAGCGTCTTGCCAGCGACAATTACTGTCGCTTGTTTTTTGTCGCCGACTATTGGCGGGTAGGATTTTAAGATTTGTTTAGCGTCATAGCCTTTCAACGCGTCCAAAATAATATGAACGCGCGGAGTTGATTCATCCGGCGCGCTTTGCTCATGGAAAAGGACGATGAATTTCGCTTCCGGCGCGGTGCCGATAATTTCGTGAATAATATCATAAAGATCATCGGCGTGCGCCCCGGAACGGACAAATTCATCGCGAGTAATAGTGGTCCAGACAATGCCGGTCGCGGCATCATGTTGCAAGTGCGAAAGCGCCTGCCCCCAAAGCTTTAGAGTCGCGAGCGAGCGAGTGCGGTAAAGATTCTGCACAATGAAATCGCGGTCAGCTCCCAAATGCATCAATTCGCTGGCAACAGTAAGCGCGCGCGGCTGGACATTGGCTGATTTGAAACTGCGGGTCGCGCCAATCATTCCGGTCAAAAGCGCGGTAGCAATATCTTTATCAATATTTTCCGCCTGCCAATCTTTGAAAAGCTGGTATAAAATTTCCGCGGTTGATGTGGCGGTAATGTCAGTTAAATTGATGTGTCCAAAATGTTCATTGCCATTTGAGTTGTCAATGTTAATAATCGGTTTTTTATAAAAAAGCTCGGTGTTGTTGTCATAAATTCCACCGAGCGCTTCCAAATCCGGCGTGCCTAAAACAAAAATAATATCATATTTGAAATCAGACTGGGCGGTGCGGATATCTTCACGGCTTAAAAAATTGTGCTGCGGTGTAATGAAAATTCGCAGTTGTTCTTCTTTTAGGTCATAACTCAATTCTTGCACTCCGGCGCGTCGCACATCAACCGTGATAACGAATTTTTGCAGATAGGGGAAGCGATCACGGATGCTCTCGGATCGTTTGAGGAATTTGAGTGTTTTTGGCAGATGAAAATCCTGGGCGACGATGTCCACTTGTTTGCCGATTTTTTCCAAAAACAAAGCCAGCGCCAGCCCGCTCGCTATCGCGTCGCCGTTGCCGTTAGCGTGAAACGCAACAAGCGCGTGCTTGCTGTTTTCAAGCAGTTTTTTGATTTGTTCCACTTCGGTTAATGGCATAAAAGGAATATACGATTATATCAGTAATTAGAATTTCTGTCAACCAAGCCAAAGATATAGGTTTGTGGATAAAAAATTGTCGGCTTTTTAGCTTAAATTAGGCACTTCTTGCAATGTTTGGTAGTTTCTTGTATCCTATAGTGTATAGATGGTAGGATACAGCATATATGGATAAAGTCTACGAACCACAAAAATACGAAGATGAGATTTACA
This sequence comes from Candidatus Magasanikbacteria bacterium RIFCSPLOWO2_12_FULL_43_12, assembly GCA_001783065.1. Taxonomy (GTDB): domain Bacteria; phylum Patescibacteriota; class Patescibacteriia; order Magasanikbacterales; family UBA922; genus 2-12-FULL-43-12. Next base: position 19,282 of record MFQN01000020.1, on the reverse strand, counting down.
AAAAATGGGAAGAGTCGGGATTTTTTAATCCCGATGTTTGTGTTGAGAAAGGGATTTGCAAGAAAGACGCCAAGACGTTTTCTATTGTTTTACCGCCGCCGAATATTACAGATAAGTTACATCTCGGGCATGTGGTGATGGTGGCTATTACGGATATATTGGCGCGTTTTTATCGGATGAAAGGCAGACGGGTGCTTTGGATCCCCGGCACTGACCATGCCGCGCTCGCTTCTCAAAATGTGGTAGAGAAAAAATTGTTGAAAGAGAAAAATCAGACACGCCATGATTTAGGCAGGAAAAAATTTTTAGTAGAGGTCTGGCAATTCGTTAATAAAACGCAGGCGACAATTATTCATCAACTGAAAAAAACTGGCGCGTCTTTGGATTGGTCGCGCGAGGCTTTTACGCTAGATGAGCGTCGGCAGGAAGCGGTAAAGGGGATGTTTGCCGATATGTATAATGAGGGTGTGATTTATCGCGGTTATCGTATTGTTAATTGGTGTCCGCGTTGTCATACCACACTGTCTGATGATGAGGTTGAACACGAAGAAAAAGACGCCAAGCTTTATACTTTTAGCTACGCTAAAGATTTTCCATTCGCTATTTCCACAACGCGCCCGGAGACTAAACTTGGCGACACCGCAATAGCGGTCAACCCAAAAGATGAAAGATATAAAAAATATGTCGGCAAAAGTTATCAAGTAGATTTTTGCGGTGTGCCGCTTACAATTAAGGTCATCACTGACAATGGTGTTGATATAGATTTTGGCACCGGCGCTTTAGGCGTGACACCCGCCCACAGCATGGTTGACTATGAAATGGCGCAAAAAAATGGAATAGAGATTAAAAAAATTATTAACGAGGAAGGAAAGCTGGTTGGCGTTGGAAAGTTTTCCGGACTTTCCGTAACCGAGGCGCGTGAGGCGGTATTGATAGATTTAGACAAAAGGGAGCTTTTAGAAAAAGAAGAAGATATAAAAAACAATTTGGCTGTTTGTTCTCGTTGCGATACACCGATTGAGCCGTTACCATCAAAACAGTGGTTTGTCGCCGTTGATAAAAAATTGAAACGATTGGGCGGTAAATCTCTGAAAGATAAGGCGATTGAGGCCGCCGTATCCGGCAAGATTAAATTCGTACCGGAGCGTTTTACCAAAAGATATTTGGATTGGATGAAAAACCTCCATGATTGGTGTATTTCGCGACAGATTTGGTTTGGACACCAAATTCCGGTTTGGTATAAAGGCGAAGATGTTTTTGTTGGTATTGAAGCGCCGCGGGGAGAGGGTTGGGAACAGGATTCCGATGTGCTTGATACTTGGTTTTCTTCCGGAATGTGGACTTTTTCAACGCTTGGTTATCCCGATTTGAAAGCGGGAGATTTGAAGAGCTATCACCCGACCCAGCTTTTGGAAACCGGTTATGAAATAATCACTCTTTGGGTGTCGCGCATGGTAATGATGTCGTTGTTCGCTCTGCAAGAGATTCCATTTAAAAATGTTTATTTGCACGGCATGGTTTTGGATAAAAACGGCAAAAAAATGTCAAAATCAAAAGGTAATGGCATTGATCCGCTGGAGATGATAGCAAAATACGGAACTGACGCGACCCGCATGTCTTTAATTGTTGGTAATACTCCAGGTAATGATACCAGAATGTCGGAAGAGAAAATAGCCGATTTTAGAAATTTTGCCAACAAGTTGTGGAATATTGCGAGGTTTGTTGATAGTCAAAAGTCTGTAAAGTCATTAAAGTCTGTAAAGCCGAAAACCTTATCAGACAAGTGGGTTTTGGCCAGACTCAACGAGATAATAAAAGAAGTAACGGAAAATATAGAAAAGTTTAATTTTTCTTTGGCTGGTGAACAACTGCGCGATTTTACTTGGAATGAATTGGCGGATTGGTATCTGGAAATTTCAAAGATAGAGAAAGATAAAGGCGAAATTTTGAATTATATTTTGGAAACAATCTTGAAGCTTTGGCACCCATTTATGCCATTTGTGACGGAGACGATTTGGGCCAATATGGAACACGATATGTTGATGGTAAGTAAGTGGCCTACTGTCATTGCGAGGAGTCCGCAGACGACGAAGCAATCCAGTTCGCTAACAGCCGTGTCTAGTTTTGCTATTATTCAAAACATCATCACCAGCATTCGTTCACTTCGGGCGGATTACAAAATTGATCCGGCAAAGAAGTTGGGTGTCGCTATTAGCGCTGGAAAGATGGTAGGATTGTTAATGGAAAATGTAGATGTGGTAAAAGGATTGGCGAGGTTGGAAGATTGCAGCATAGAAAGATTAGCGGCCAAGCCCGTGGACAGCGTCGGATTTGTTGTGGATGGTGTTGAAGTATTTGTTGATTTGAGCGGCGTGGTTGATTTAAAAAAAGAAAAATTCAGACTGCAAACAGAAATAGCGGAAGTGAAAAAATACGCGGATAGTTTAGAAAAAAAATTAGCCAACAAAGATTTTGTTTCCCGCGCGCCGGCGTCGGTGGTGGAAGCAGAGAAGAAAAAGTTAGTAGAGGCGAGATTAAAATTAGAAAAACTTGGGGAGCAATTAAAGAGTTTAAAATAGTAATATGAAAAAAATTTATTTTATTATTTTTTTGGCATGAGTATGTTTGTGGACGACGCGGACGCAAAAGAGATTTTAAAACAAGGAGGAGGTTTGCCGAGTTGCACTATTGGCAATCCAAAGATAAATGTTTCTGCCAATGTTACAGTTTCGTTATTAAAAGATAAAAATACTTCTGTAGAAGAGTTAATAACGGAAAGATATTATGAAGTGAAAATAAATAAGTTGTATAGTGTTGATATTGATGTCAAAAAGTGTGAGGATTAATTAAATGAGTTATTAGATTTATTATGATTGACGAAAACGGGAGGCATGATCGGAAGGATGGCGGCGATACGAATCATTTTGAGCTTTTGGAGCGCTATGACTGGTCTATCCAGGCGATTTTTCAAGAGGCGGAAAAGTTTTTGGGGTCAACTGGCGAGGAAGAAATGGCCGCGGCGTTATGTTTAAGACGCGACTTGGCTAGTTTGTTGGCAACACCAAGTTTAAGGGATAAGGTGTTGGGAGAGATGAAAAAATACTTTGACCATGATGTGCTAACTTTCAGAAGAGGCGTCATCGGGATTTTGGAGTGCGTCAAAGATGACCTGGATGATTATTTAGCTGGTAGAGCGTTAGACAAGGGCGAGTTCAGTCGCAGGGTTGATTTAGTAAGGAAGAATTGGGAAATGTATAGATTGGCGGTAGAGGATATATTTTTACGCTCGCGCGCCCCGGCCGGGAGTTATAGTTTGGAACAAGACAGGGGCATGGACAGGGGCGAGAACATAAAAAGATTATTGGAGGCGATAGTTTCCCATGTCAGTGAATTTTGCGGACGCGGTTTTGGCAAGTTTGAGACGGAATTTAATCCGGATTTGGAGGAATTAAAAAAATTAAAGATAGTAACGCCGCACGGCACAATATTTAATTTTCTCCAAAATTGCCTTGCCAATGCCGTTGACTACTCTGTGCGCGCCACCAAGTTTAAGTTGATGGTCCAGGTTAGCGGCAGCGATTTACTTTTTGAATTTTTGGACAACGGCGTTGGCATTGATGAAGACACGAGGAATAGTATTTTTGGCAAGGGATTTACGACCAAGGGGAAAACCCACGGGCTTGGTCTTGCGAACGCGCCGGAGAGATTCGCCGAACTGGGCGGCGCTGTGGATGTAAAGTCAAAGCCCAGCGACAGACCAGGCGGAGATTGGGCAACAAAATTTATTTTAAAGATTCCTTTGGTTAAGTAATTTTTATATATCTAAATATAATCTCATTCATTCGGAAATGTCTTTGTAAACAAAGCCATTTCACTCATTCATTTCGATTATGAAAATCAACACTGACCCAAAAAAAATTGAAGAATTATTAACACGCGGAGTGGAGGAGGTGATTGATAAAGAAAACCTCCGCAAAAAGTTATTGAGCGGCAAAAAGTTGCGAGTGAAATTGGGTATTGACCCCACCAGCCCTAACATCCACATTGGGCGTTCAATACCTTTATTGAAATTACGTGATTTTCAGGAATTAGGTCATCAGCTTGTCTTCATTATTGGCGATTTTACTGGCGTGGTCGGTGATACCTCAGACAAAGACAGCGAACGGCCGATGCTCTCCAAAGAAAAAGTAAGAGAAAATATGAAGGACTATATCAAGCAGGCCGCGAAAATTATTGATATGGACAAATGTGAGGCGCGCTATAATAGCGAGTGGCTGGCTAAATTAGGTTATTGGGAAATTAGCAATCAAGCTGACAATTTTTCTTTAGCGGAATTTATCGCTCGAGAAAATATTCACCGTCGGTTAGACGCTAGTACAAGGGTTTCTTTGCGTGAATTGCTTTATCCGTTGATGCAAGGATATGATTCGGTAGCGGTGAAGGCAGATGTGGAAATTGGCGGTACCGACCAAAGATTTAATTTATTGGCCGGCCGGACTTTGCAAGGTGTGTATAAACAAGAAGCGCAGGATATTATCATGGGGCCGCTGTTAGAGGGCACTGACGGCAGAAAAATGAGTTCAAGTTGGGGCAATACCATTGATTTGTCTGCCTCCGCCAATGATATGTTTGGCAAAGTGATGTCAATTTCCGATGATTTTATAGTAAAATATTTTATTCTAGCGACCCGCGTTTCGCTGGAAGCGATCGAACTGAGCAAGAAAGAATTGGCGGATGGAGCAAATCCTCGCGATTTAAAAATAAAATTGGCGCATGAGATTGTGAAAATGTATCATTCTGAAAAATTCGCTCAAGAAGCGCAGGAATATTTTATCAGTACTTTTAGCAAGCGAGAAACACCGTCGGATATCCCCGCAATCAAACCATCTAGCTATGACATCATCACGATTTTGGTAGAGTCAAAAATTTGCGCGAGCAAAGGCGACGCGCGGCGGCAGATTGAACAGGGCGGGGTGAAGGTAAACGGCATCCGCGTAGAGACGCAAAATTTTGCGTCTATAAAAAAAGGCGATGTGGTACAAAAAGGAAGCAGATTTTTTGTGCGGGTTAAATAAAATATGGAATTGTTAAATTGTCAAATTGTTAAATTGTTGAGAGAGGCGGGTGTACAAGGCGAGATTGTTTTCACGGCGCCTCCCAAGCCGGAAATGGGCGATTTGGCGTTCGCGTGTTTTGGTTTGGCGAAAGAGTGGAAGATGAATCCGGCGGAGGCAGCGAAGAAGATGGAATCAGGAATTAGGAATAAAGAATTAGGGGTGATTGAGGAGGTAGTTGCCGTTGGGCCGTATGTGAATTTTTTTATTAATGCGCAATGGTTGGCGAGGTTGGTATTGGCTGGCGTAGAGACGCAAAATTTTGCGTCTGTACATTTAAAGCCGGGTAAAGGCAAGAAAATTATGGTGGAGTTCGCCCACCCCAACACCCACAAGCCCGTGCATATCGGCCATTTGCGCAATATGATTACCGGCGATAGCTTGGCGAGGATTTTGGAGAATCAAGGGCATAAAGTCGTGCGGGCGAATTATCAAGGCGATGTTGGGATGCATATCGCGAAGTGTTTGTGGGGAATGTCGCAAATTGAAAATGTAAAAATCAAAATGAAAAATTTAGTGACGATTGGAGAAAAGGCGAAGTTTTTGGGCGAGGCGTACGCGATTGGCGGGCAGGCGTTTGAGAAAGACGCGGCGGCGAAGAAAGAGATTGAGGCGTTGAACAACAAAATTTATAATAAAGACAAATCGGTTTGGGGATTATACAAAAAAACCAGAAAATGGAGTTTGGATTATTTTAATTATATTTACAAAAAAGTCGGCGTGAAAAAGTTTAATCGGCTGTATTTTGAATCGGAAACTTTTGAGTCCGGCAAGCGGATAGTTTTGGCCGGATTAAAAAAGGGTATTTTTAAAGAAAACCAAGGCGCGATTATTTTTGAAGGGAGCAAATATGGCTTGCATGATCGGGGGTTTATCAGCGGCAAGGGCTTACCAACCTATGAAGCCAAAGACCAAGGATTAGCCGCTCTGCAATTCAAAGAATACCATCCTAATTTTATCTATCATGTCGTTGGAAAAGAACAGACCGATTATTTTAAAGTGGTTTTCAAGGCGCTTGAATTCACTCTGCCGGAGAGCAAAGACAAGGAAAAGCATTTAGTTTACGGCTGGGTGAGTTTGAAAGAAGGCAAGATGAGTTCGCGCACCGGCAACGTGGTTTTAGCCGAGTGGTTGTTGGATGAGGTGGAGAAAAGAATTATGGAGATAATGAGAGATAGGGAGACCCGCCTGCCAGCGCCTGCAGGCGAAGCCAATGGCGGGCAGGTAAGAGATAGAGAAGAGATAATCAGAACAGTAGCGCTTGCGGCAGTGAAATATTCAATGCTTAAAACAGGCATCAGCAATGATATTGTGTTTGATTTTAACGAGTCGGTTTCGTTGTCAGGGGACAGTGGGCCGTATTTGTTGTATATTGTGGCGAGGATAAACAGTATTTTGAGAAAGTCTAAAGTCCGTAAAGTCTTTAAAGTCCATAAAGTATCGGCTGAGAGCGTGGTGGCGGAAGAAAGAAAGTTGTTGTTAG
>MFQN01000020.1:9410-12672 GCA_001783065.1 Candidatus Magasanikbacteria bacterium RIFCSPLOWO2_12_FULL_43_12 | reverse complement strand
TGATGAGGTGGTGAAAAAAGCTGGGGAGGAGAAAGATCCGTCGGTGATCGCGAAGTATTTGTTTGGCTTGGCGCAGGCATTTAATAATTTTTATCAATCCTGCCCGGTTTTGGACGCGGAACCTGCCGCGCAAGTTTTTCGTTTGCGGCTGATAAAGAAAGTTAAAGAAGTGATGGAGAGTGGTTTGGTTTTGTTGGGGATTGAAACGGTGGAGGAGATGTAGGTCCACGAATCCAGACACTAATCTACACGAATTTTGCAGTGACTGTATACACTTATGCACAGCCGGATTATTGACCTTTTTTAGCGTTTGTGATAGCCTAAAGTTAGGCAGAGTTTAGGAGATTCATTATGTATATATATTTTGAAAAAATTGGCTTAAAAGCCATTGGCAACGGCGGTTTTGCCGGCAACAAATTAGATGATTAAATATGTCTCCCAATGGGAGATTTTTTTATAAATAATGATTTCGGCTCATAAGCAAAATTATATGAAGATAAAGACAACGTCTGGTGTATTTATTGCAGTAGTATTGTTTTTGAGTTTATTTTTGTTTGCATTTTTCACCAAGCCTTTTGTCGCCATGGCTGAAGAGACGGATGTTTTTTCTGGCGATAGTTTACCGGATGCCGCGGCTACAACGATGGTTGCGGACGAAGTCGTCCCGGACTCGGCTTTTAAAGTTATTGATGAGTTTAGAGACGAGGCGGATTTAGGGAATGGCAGGAAAAGATTAAGGATTTATACTAAACCCAGGTTGATTTATGAAGATAATGGCATAAAACATGTCCGTGCTAAAGGTTGGAATTTGTTTAATGAAAATGAATCAAAATTGTCTAAATTGGATTTTGGGTATGATTATATAGTAAATTCTGTTCGAAACGAGTCCATTCGAGTTAAGGCAGGGAAAATGGAATATGATAGTAGTAAAATTTTGCGTAGACCAGTCACTACCGGAGTAAACAAATTTGATGATGATGGCGCCACAGCGGTTGAATTACTTGGTGTGTATCCAAATATTGATATTAAATTTAGGGATATTGGATCAAAGCGAGAGAAAAAAATTATCATTAATAAAAAACTTGAAGGCCTAAAATCCGGTGAAAACGTTATTTTTTGGGAAACGATTAATTTCCCCAAAGGCGCACTTGTTTTTGAATCTGATAAACAACTGAAGTCAGGCCGCACAGAGAATATTTCTAAATTAGTTTCTATTCAGACGCCGAATGGTGACAAGCTGATTATTACACCGGCATTGATTTTTGATTCTACCGTAATTTCTGATAGTGATTTTGATTTAAAATCTAAGCCATTAAATTATTTGGTCGAGGTTGATTACAAGAACAGCATTTTGCGTCTGGGTATAGTTGTAAAAACAGATTATCTGTTGGATGCTAGTAGGGTTTATCCAGTTACTATTGATCCTTATTATTATGCTTGTCAAAAAGGCGCTACCGGCACCACTGTTTCTTGTAGCATAATAGACGGATATTTTAGACAATATATGGGAGCTACTGATGTAATGTATTATACACAGACAACTCTGTTTACCGGTTATAGCGATACAGATAAGGCTACCAGGCAGATATTTTTGGATTTTAATTTATCATCGTTGCCTAATTACACAGTTGATAAAGCCTTTTTATACATGAAGTATAAAAATTTTGGTACCGGTACCTATACAAGTGATGTGGGATTAATGGCCAAACAGCTTAATCAAAGTGTAAACATTTTAAATACCAATTATTTTAATATCAGATCATATCTTTCTTCCATGGGTTCAGAAGTTCCGGTTAGTAAGACCGGCTACGATGTTTGGTATAAATGGACAGTGACACCAATCGTAAAGACTTTTAATTCTCTTGGTGGTCCATTTGATATAATTGTGGAACCAACCAATGCTTGGTTATCAGGCACATATCCTAATTGGCCAAAACGACTTTCAGTTTTTTATGCTCAAGAAGATACCGGGAATAATGGACCTTATTTGGAAATTGACATGACACCCAAATTACCGGATTTGACCAAGGTGAGCGGTGGCAGTACGATCAGCGGCACAACCGTGAAACCGGGCGACACCATTGATATTTCTATTCAAGTGGCAAATGAAGGGGAAGGCAGCGCCAACGCCAGCCATGTTTATTATTATTTTAAAAAGGATTCTTACGCGTTTGACAATAGTTATAAAGTTGGTTCAGATTACGTAAGCAGTTTGTCGCCCAGCAATTATTCCAGTGAGGATTTTTCCTATACCGTGCCCAGCAACACTGCCCCCGGCACCTATTATTTGTCTTATTGGGTTGACGCGGAAGAGGTGATCAGTGAGAGTAGTGAAAGCAATAATAAATTTTATTGGACCATTACGGTTTCCGCACAATCGGATTTGACGCTGGACTCCAGCGGCGCTACGGTAAATAAATATACTTTCACACCTGGTGAAACAATGAATATCGGCGTACCGGTAAAAAATATTGACACGGCAGCGCCGGGAAAATCAAGTTATGTTTATTATTATTTTAAAAAGGATAGCCAAGTGTTTTCAGACACATATAAGATAGGGCAAAGCATCATCAGCAATTTAAGTCCCGGATCGGTTTATCCGACCGGTTTGAACTATACGATTCCGGCCGGGACGCCGGTCGGCACCTATTATTTGTATTTTTGGATTGATGGCGGGCAAGAAGTGGCCGAGAGCAATGAAAGTAATAATGCATATAATTTTACGCAAACCATTACGGTTTCCGCGCCAGTCGACCCGCTGGAGCCGAATGACACTTATTCCCAGGCTTATAATATCGGGTCCAATACCGGCTATACGAATAATAATTTGGTTTTAACATCTGGTGATCAAGATTGGTTTAAGTTTACTTATGATTCCAAAACGTATTATTTTAAAGTTCGCGGTTATAGCGCTTCTGTCGCCGGCAATTACGGCATAAGTTTCAGCCGTTCCGGTTCCACGGTGACTATGCAAACCACCAAAGTGGATAATAATGTAGATACATATTTGGAATGGTATGGTTCTAACCCAACGGGTTCATATATCGGGGATGATGATAGCGGCAATCCATCGCCTTTTTCCAAATTGGTAGTTATTATTACTTCTGCTGATTATGATTTTTCGCCTTTGAATTTTTCAATTACTAACACCGGCGTTCATTACTCCGGCAATAATGATACAGTGGCTGTTTCTGGTCAGATTAAAAATACCGGCAGCGTTAGCGCCTCCGGCATCAGCTATCAGCTTAATTTAATCAGCGGC
>MFQN01000020.1:0-9373 GCA_001783065.1 Candidatus Magasanikbacteria bacterium RIFCSPLOWO2_12_FULL_43_12 | reverse complement strand
GTAATTTTGGATGCGGATTCTTCCTTTACTGAAACTAATGAAACTAATAATACGACCTTGACTTCCAACACCGTTCCAGTGCAACAATGGAGTGGCGGAGGAGGCGGTGGCGGGGGCGGAGGGCCGGCGCCGGTAGATAGCATACCGGCTGTAGCCAGCATACCAATCGGCCTTAAACCAAATGGCGCGATTCCAGTAGCGGACGAAGCAAATCATTCAAAGAATTATTCTATAAACTCTGACCAAACAGGTAATACTTATGGAGCTGATCCAGTAAATATCCGTAATGGCGCTTTTGAATTTGAACAAACTGATTTTGTCTTATTCGGGCGGGGTTTCCCGATTAAAATCTCTCGGGTTTACAATAGCAAAGCGGCCGAACGCAACGAACGTTTTGGCGCCGGTTGGACAAGTTCCAATCACCTGTACTATTTTCAGGATCCAACCACTAAAGAAGTGCAGATATATTTAGGCGGGGCATTGGTTTCATATTTTACCACTCCGGACAGCGGCGCGACTTTTGTGGCGGAAAAAGGCGATTTTAACACCCTGCACAATGAAAACAACTATTTGGTTTATAAAACCATTGATGGAATTAAGTATAAACTGGCTTTAAAACTGATAGATAATATCGGCATGATTGATAGCGTCGTTGATACTAATAATAATATCACTCAATTCGGGTATATTCTAAAAAATGGCGTTAAATTATTATCAACAATTACCGATCCATCCGGACGCTCGGTCCAATTTGTTTATCCGACCAGTGATACGGATACCGGTTGGGACAAAGTAAAAGAAATTCGGGAAAATTTAACCGGCGCCAGCCGTTTGATTGCCGGCTATACTTATGATTCAAACAATAATTTGATTCAAGTCCATCGGGAAAATTTTTATCAATCGGAGCCAACCGTTAGTTTAGATTCCTATTATTCTTATGACTCCAGCAATCTGCTGTTAGATTATACCGATGCCAGAGGGACGGTTTTGTATAATGAATATGACAGTTCCGGCAGAGTAATAAAACAGTATGAAAAAAATCCTGATCTTGGCAGCAGTGATAAACGGCTGATTTACGAAATTTCTTATCAGGATAGCGCTGATCCGGCAGTGCCGGAGAGCGCGCACTGTACGGTAACGAAGAATTACCGCGCTGCCGGCGATTATTATTCGGAAACATTTTGTTTCAACGCCGATGAATTGAAGATTTACCGCGAACGCGGCGCTGATATTGAACGATGGTCTTACGACGCCTTGGGCATGGTTAGCGCTTACACTGATGGCGATAATAATGCCGCCAACTATGAATTTGACGCTAAACGGCGCGTAATCAAAGAGACCATGCCGGATACAAGTTGGCATACTGTAAACACCTTTGAGTACGAAAACACGTTTAATCGCTTAACCAAGAAAACCGAAACCGTCAGCGCCGCGGCTGCTCCGGCCGCTTTGGTGGAAGTAAAGACAAGCAATTTTACTTATGACAGTTCGGGCAATTTAATTATTGCCGTTGATGCTTTGGATAATGTGGAAAAGCGAGAATACAATGCCAATGGTACGATAAAAAAATACATAAATAAGCTTGATCAGACAATAGATTATATTTATGATGGGACCGGTAATTACATCGCCAAAGAATCAGCCGTAGTTGTTCAGGCTGATAATATCACGCAAATCATTGCCAAAAATTACGGCTATGATGCTTACGGACATAAAATCAGTTATACGGACCCGCGCGATTTGGTTTATACTTACGGCTATGATTATCGCGGTAATTTGAGGCAGGAGACCAATCCCATCGGCGGCAGCAAATATTACAGTTATGACAAGGAAGACCATAGAATTTCCGAGACCAATGAATTGGGAAGAGTGGTTAACTATACTTTTGCCGCTGATATCAACGCGTCATTGTTAAAAATTGAAAAACTCGGCGATGGCGGACCGATTGTTTATGAAAGACAGTATGATTGGCTGGGCGATTTAGTTAAAGAAATAGATCCTTTGGGCATGTCAACGGCTCTTGGCTATGATTCGGCCAATCGCGTTTCTTCAAAAATAGACCCGATAAAAACGGTTAATTATGAATACTACGGTAATGGCAAGTTGAAAAAGGAAACCAACACCGGCGGAGCGCGCGCTGATTATTTTTATGACGCGCGCGGTAATAATACCGAGGTGAGAAGATACTATGACGCGTCCAATTACATTGCCAATAAATTTGAATACGACGGTTTTAGCAGAAGAGTAAAAGAAATTGACGGAAAAAATTACGCCGCAACATATGATTATGATTTGATGGATAGAGTCGCGCAAACGACAGACCCCATTGGCAATATTACCCAATATTTTTATGACGCCAACGGCAATAAAACCGGCGAAATAACTCCGCTTGCGTTTGCCGACGCCGGTTTAAAAAATAATTTTGGCCATTCCAATACCTATGTTTATGACGGCGTTAACCGCGCGATTAAAAAGATAAACGCCGATGATAAATATATTTTGTATTTTTATGACGCCGGCGGCAACTTAATCAGCAGTATTGACCGCCAAAATTCCGATGGAACGCAAAATTCCCATGTAAACAGTTACCAATATGATTCTTTGAACCGGCGGATAAAGGCCACAGACGGTTTAAATGGTTTTACCTCTTCTACTTACGACGCAGTTGGCAATATGTTGAGTAAAACCGACCAAATGGGCCGTACTTGGAATTATACTTATGACCCGTTTAATCGTTTGACCGATGAATATGACCCGGCAAACAACAATATTCACTATACTTACGATAAAGCCGGAAATAAGAAGAGCGTTACTGATTTGCAGGATAAAACCACGCAATTTCAATATGATTCGCTAAATCGTTTAATCAAAGCGATTGACCCGCTGGATAATTACGAAGAGTACAGTTATGATTTATTGAATAATAAAACCAGCGCGAAAGATAAGAATGGCAATAGTACTGTTTATGTTTATGATAAATTGAGCCGTTTAGCCAGTGAAACCAATCCGCAAAACACTGTCATCAGCTATACTTATGATGCCAACAGCAATCGTCTGACAGAAAATATCGCTGGTAAAACCACCAGCTATGAATACGATGAATTGAATCGGTCAAAGAAAAGAATCGAACCCGGCAATAAAGTATTTACTTTTGGCTATGATGCCAATAGCAACAAAGTCAGTGAAGTTAACGCCAACAGTGAAACAATTTCGTATGTTTATGATAAATTGGACCGGTTGGCCAAAAAGACATTGCCGGAAGGCGTGGTAAGTTATGGTTATGACCAGTGGGATAATTTAACCAGTTTGAGCGATTTGTCCGGCGCCGCAAATTATACTTATGATGTTTTGAACAGAAATATTAATGAAGCAAGGACAATCAACGGACTATTTGGAAGCTTTAATGTGGCAAGAGAATATTTTGCCGATTCCGCGCAAAAATCAATCACCGACGCGGCCAACAAAAAAGTAAATTATAATTATAACAACCGCGGACTGATAGACAGTGTCGCTTATTCAGCCAGTAATTTAGCGGTCTATACTTACACTTCATTCGGCAAGCCGTTAACAGTTACTTACGGCAATGGAGTGATTACCACTTATACTTACGATGAATTACAAAGACCAAAGAGCGTGGAAACAAAACTGGGCAGCAATGTTCTGTTCAAACAGGAATATTCTTATGATAAAGACTCAAACAGAACGCAAATGGTGGAATACAAATTAATTAATGGCAAAATGGCAGCTTCCACAGTGAATTATGCTTATGATTCAATAAATCAAGTAACCAATGCCGATTATGCTCACCTGCCGGCCAATCGAGATTTGACATACAATTATGACGCTTGGGGAAATCGGACAAATTATCATAATGCTTTCGGCACTTCCACTTATACTTATACTGCAAATACCAATGAAATTGTTGGTTTGTCTCTTAATAATCGTCTAAATATCGCTTACTCCACTGACAATAATGGCAACATCACCAAAGAAATTTATAATTTGCTTGGCAAAAACACCAAAACAATAAATTATGATTGGAATTCGGAGAATAAATTGAATTCCATAACTTATCAAATTCCTAATCAGACAAACAATGTTTTGTCTTTTGCTTATGATGATTTTGGCAACCGCGTCAAGAAATCTGTGAATGGTGGAAACAGTTATTATCTTAACAATGGCCTGACAGTTTTGAACGAATTGGACGCAACCGGCGCAGTAACAAAAACAATCGTCAATGGTTTAAATCAGATTGCCGAGATAGATAAAGATAATAACATTTTATATGTTAATCAGGATATTTTGGGCTCCGCGGCACTGTTGACCAACAACACCGGCGTTATTGTCCATCAATATAGTTATGATCCGTTTGGCAATCTTGCCAGTGAATTGGGAGAAGAAGACAAAGACACCAAGTATTTATACACCAACCAGGAATTTGACCCCGAATCCGACCTCTATTACTACAACGCCCGCTATTACAATCCGTTGCTTGGCAGATTCTTATCAAAAGACCCCATCATTCACCGCGCTGACGGAGTTCTCGGTTTCAATGAGTATATTTATGTAAAGAATAATCCGTTGAGGTATGTGGATCCGAGTGGTCGGGTTAATTGGGATTTATTATGGGAAGGAACAAAACAAACAGTTATGGGTGGATTAAATACTGCATTTGGAGCACTTGAAGTGGTCGGTGGTTTTGCTTTAGCTACTGGTGGCACGGTAGCTTCTGGTGGTTTAGCAGCCGCTCCGGCCATAGTTGGTGGTGCGGCAATAGGCACGATGGGCGCAAATAATGTAGTTGCTGGTGTTACAGAAGCAAGTGGTGGCGTAACCAATATTTGGAATTCATTTTTTGATGAAGAAAAAAAGTCAGTTGATTATACATTTAACCCTGCTCATGAAGCTATCGATGCTACAACAGAAAAAGGTTCAACGTTAAATACCGTCTTAAGTGTTGGTTATGATGTTGCTGATGTAATAGCGGGGGGAAAAGCTATTTCTACGGCTATGAAAGGTTTAACAAAAACCGTAAAAATAGTTGATACTGAAAATGTTTTGTTAAAGGCCAGCGGTGGTGCTAAGCCCGATTTATCCCTGTTATCAAAATCAGGTGAGTGGCGCGTACATCTCGGTTATCATCCGTGGTCTCAGAGTGTGGAATCCGCATGGCATATTGGTTTAGGTGTAGCTAATAAGGTTCACATTCCAGCAAAACCATTATTATATGGAGCTAGTATTTTGAAAGGTGTATATTCTTATGAATCAAATAAATTTGATGATAAGTAAATTTATGAATATAGAATTAAAAAATATTAGTGAAATTAAAGATAATTTAGAAAAACTAAGTATTCTTTTTCATGATGCGGGAGTGAAAGAATATTTATGTGAAACTCATAGATTTAGTTTTGTAGTTTACAGACCAGTATATGAATTGGCAAAAAAAAGTAAAAAATACGGTTTCATCCCAATTTGGATTGTACCGATTGTTGAAACAAAAATTGATCTTTTTCCAATAGCTTTAATTAATAAATTAGAAAAAGATTCAAAAAATAAGGATTGGCTTTTAGATTTGGAACTGGTGCAAGACAAATTATTTGTAAAAGGTGTTGCAAACAAATATTCTATTGATCTTAGTAGTGATTCAAAATTAAATATTTATGATATTGGGCAACCTGATTGGAATAACCATGTTTCGTCATTTAGTAAGCCAAAATTGTTCTAAATAATTTTATGTCAATCAACAAAACCAAAATAATTATTTACAGCATTTTATTGCCTTTATTTTCATTGGTCTTGTTTAATGCTGTACAAGCCAAAACCATCCGCCTGGTCAAAACCGCTAATGATGCGAAAGTTTTTTTGGTAGATAATAATCGACGGGTGCATATTCCAAATCCTTCGGTATTTGAGGCAGGAGGGTATAAGTGGAGTGATATAAAAACAGTGAGTCAGAAAGAAATGAATAACATTCCAGACACCGCGCTTATTAAGTCGCCAGTTGACGCAAAAGTGTATCTCGTCAAAGACGGCGTTAGACAGTGGATACCGGATGAAAAAACTTTTTTGGACGGAGGACTCAAATGGTCGGATATCGTCGTTATCAGCCAACCGCAGGTGGAGTTTTATAATGAAACAGAATTTAGTTCTAAATCAATTTTAGAAATAATTAAACCGAAAATTTCCACCCAAAGCGAACCAGCTTCTGGCGGAAAAACTAAAACACCGGATGTTGTGGTTAATAATGTCGCCACTTCGCACGGTAGTTCTGTTTTGGAAAATAAACCGGTAGAAAATATTGAGAATGAGAAAAAAACAAACAGTAATTATGTAAGACCGGATGAGATTGGATTGCAAGATATTGGCAGATACACTCCTGTGAGTCCGGAATTTAGCAATTGGAGCATAAGTGTCGGGAAATTGTTTGAGAATGGAGAAGTTTCTTTGGCAAAGTATAGGGTGGAGGGAAAAGAAATGGAATCAGATAATTATATCTGGAGCAATGGTGTTTTAACGCCATATACAGAGACGGATTATTTATATCAAAAAAATAGTAAAGGTGAAAAGATAGTAAATATTTTACCTTCGGACAATCCATATTTTTTGAGTAATGGCAAGAAAACAAAAATACCCACCTTGGGCGGTTTTTTTGTCATGGTAAAGGACATGAATGAAAGCGGCGCGGCGGTTGGTCGATCGGATGTTTCCGGCGGTGGAATAGATGGTGGAGTTGAGCACGCTTTTCTTTGGCATAAGGGAGTGATGAAAGACCTCGGTACATTGGGCGGAGAACAAAGTGTCGCGGAAGCCATAAATAATAAAGGGCAAGTGATTGGCTACTCTAATGATACAAACAGTGAAGGTTACGCGTTTATTTGGGAAAATGGGAAAATGAAGAAAATTTCCGCAAACGGGTATGATTTCGCTTCCGCGCTTGATATAAACGACAGCGGTTTAATTATAGGAAAAATAAAAAACGACAATGGCGATTGTAATTCGCCTGTTTGCCGAAATGATGTATATTTAAAAGACGGTAAATTAAATTATCCTGAAATTGGAACAAACTTTTTTGCTGTGAATAATCTTGATGAGATTGTCGGTGTTGTTGAAGACGGCTACCAGATTGATAATATTTTGTCGCGTTACACAAGCGATCAGCGTTCGGAAATTGTGGATAGAGCCAGCGCGGGGAGGGCTGGCGTCGTGTCCGGACATGCGGCACTGTATACCGGCGGCGATGTCATGAGATTGGATGATTTGTTGCCGGATGACGATATTGTTTTTTACAATGCCAAAGCCATTAATGATAAGGGTGAAATTTTGGCTTCCGGTTTCAACTATAACGATAGTTACTCGCACGAATATTTAATTTCTTTGCCAAAAAATATTCCGCCGACTTTTAATTTCACGGTGGATGGATACAATTTTATTTCTTATGATAAAGAAGAAAAACCAGCTGATTATTATGAAGATTCAAAATACAAAATAACCTGGACTGACACGGACCCGGATGATAATGCCAAAATTTCGCTTTTTTATTATTATCTTTGCTACTCATGCGATTGGGACGCGGCGATAAAAGATGGTAAATTATTAGCAGAAAATATTTCGGAGGATTCAAAGAAGGACAGCTATACTTGGGATATGTCCAGTTCACCTTCAGGAAACTATTATCTTTACGCGGAAATTGATGATGGCAATACAAAGAGAAGATTTGACAGCGACGGGTTGAAAGCGGCGGGAAAGGCGCGCTTGGACGAAATAAATACAGCTGATGATGCCGAGGAAGAGATTCCCATTATTATTGGCACATCAACGACAGTTGTAGCGCCAACCCAAAAAGGCAATGTAATGCCAGCAAATTAATTAAATATTAATAATCCTAATCATATGCCGACAAAATTAAAATTGGCGATAATAACCGCGCTGGCGTTGCTGACTCTGCCCAGCTTGGTTTCGGCCAGCGTGGGAGAAATAGATTCGGCCAGTCCAGGCGCTGAAAGGATTTTAATTACCAGCGATGGCGGGTTGGCGGTTTATTCAGCGGACGGATTGATGCTCTCCGGTTTTCCCGTGTGGGCCGAGGGCGTGTTTGAGGGCAACCCGCTTCCTGGTGATTTTGATGGAACAGTCGGAAATGAAATAGCTGTGGTAGAAAGAAAAATTGGCGATGATTATTATTTGCGCTTATATGACAGCGCGGGGGCGGAGTTATCTTCCACTGTTTTGCCTGATTATACTTCAAAAGTAAACCCAGCCGTTTTGTATAATTATACCAGTAAAAAATACAGTTTTATTTACAGCGCCACAAATGGTGATGTCAGAGAGTTGGTTTTAAGCGGCGGTGTCTGGTCTAATAATTTAATAATTACCGGTTCTGGCACAGAGTCGCTTTTATCTACCGATGACGGCAAAGCTTCAATTTATTACGCGGTAGACGGAGGCGGTCAAATTAAAATTTATAAAAAGACAGGCGGTTGGAATTTGTCAAAGACGATTGATGTGGATTCGGCTGTTTCTAAGCCGATTGTTGACGACGGCGTTGGTCGGTTGTGGTTTTTGTCGAATGATAAATTGTATTCATATTCCGCCAGCGGCGATCTGGCCGCCGGTTTTCCAATTATTCTTTCGGCCAAAGGAATAGATTTGATTGTGGCGGATGTTGATAAAAATAACATTGGTTTGGAGGCGGGAATACGGTTTAATGACGGTAGTTTGGCTTTATATGATTACCAAGGGCAATTATTAAAAGATAAATTTATAAAAGAAAAATTTTCCGCGTGGCAAGCGATGACTTTGGAAAAAGAACAAGGAATTTTTACTTACAGTTATAATAATAATCTGACAATAAGATCGGGCGCGACAGTAGACAATTCTTCCGTTTTGAATCCAGTTTCAGGCTCATTGTTTACCGATTCAATAGGTTTTACTTCCAATATAGACGAACTTGATCCGAAATTAATTCCACCGGATCCGATAACAGGATTAACAGCTACTCCCGGTTTGGGAATTGTTACTTTGGCTTGGAATGTTTTTACGGACAACTACGGCGATTTTAATAAATTTGAAATTTATCGCGTTGATAATCCGGCGCTATCATTAACTGGACTTACTCCGATCGCTGTTCTGACTGATATGGCAATAACGTCATATATTGATAATGTGCCAGCAGGGATTTACTATTATATCGTTGCTACTGTTGATAATGATGGCAATCTAACCAGTAGCGGTCAGGGACAAAACGAAGGTTGGCTCGGTCCAGTAGCAGTGCTTTTGCCTGACCTCATCATCTCCGACCAAAGTTTAAGTCAAACCACGGTTGCTCCTGGCAACATTATTACCGCAAATGTGACGGTGAAAAACTCTGGCGCTG